>NZ_JBIVFO010000007.1:0-208257 GCF_044748225.1 Streptomyces sp. NPDC090021
AAGGAAACGCCGAATCGCCCTGGCGGCGATTCGGCTTCCCCTGCCCCGCTACGCGGGAGCGGGCATTCCCCCCACCCCTAAAGGGGCGGGCACCCTGCCCGAGAACTCTGGTGGTGGTGGCCGCCTGGGCCAAGGGGGTGACGGCGGTGACACCCCCCAGGGCGGCCGCGAACGCCGCGACGGCGGCGAAGGTAGATCTGAGCGTGGATCTCGTGCGGGAACGTGCCATGGACGCCTCCCCGAATGTCGGTGTTACCCACGGTATTTACTGGCCAGTAGGGGAGTTGGGAACACTTTCAACAAGAGAATTGCTCACCTTTTTCGAGGAGGCGGTAGACATGACCGACGATCAGCAGACCGGCGGGTTCCGGACCGAGCACGACTCCATGGGCGACGTACGGGTGCCCCTGCACGCCAAGTGGCGGGCGCAGACCCAGCGCGCCGTGGAGAACTTCCCCGTCTCGGGGCAGCGGCTGGAGCGGGCCCACATCGCGGCCCTCGCCCGGATCAAGGCCGCGGCGGCCCTGGTGAACGCCCGGCTCGGCGTGGTGGAGCAGGACGTGGCCGACGCCATCCGGTCCGCGGCCGCCGAGGTCGCGGAGGGCCGCTGGGACGACCACTTCCCCGTGGACGTCTTCCAGACCGGCTCCGGGACCTCGTCCAACATGAACACCAACGAGGTGATCGCCACCCTGGCCACCGAGCGCCTCGGCCGGAACGTGCACCCCAACGACCACGTCAACGCCTCGCAGAGCTCGAACGACGTCTTCCCGTCGTCCATCCACATCGCCGCCACCGCCGCCGTCGCGAACGACCTGGTCCCGGCCCTGGAGCAGCTCGCCGCCGCCCTGGAGCGCAAGGCCACCGAGTTCGACCGGGTGGTCAAGGCGGGCCGGACGCACCTGATGGACGCCACCCCGGTCACCCTCGGCCAGGAGTTCGGCGGCTACGCGGCCCAGATCCGCCACGGCGTCGAGCGGCTGCGCTCGTCCTTGCCCCGGCTCGCCGAACTCCCCCTGGGCGGAACCGCGGTGGGCACCGGCATCAACACCCCGCCCGGCTTCTCCGCCGCCGTGATCGCCGAGGTCGCGGTCGCGACCGGACTGCCGCTGACCGAGGCCCGCGACCACTTCGAGGCCCAGGGGGCGCGGGACGCGCTGGTGGAGACCTCGGGCATGCTCCGTACGGTCGCCGTCTCGCTCACCAAGATCTGCAACGATCTGCGCTGGATGGCCTCGGGCCCGCGGACCGGATTGGCCGAAATCAGTCTCCCGGATCTCCAGCCCGGCTCCTCGATCATGCCCGGGAAGGTCAATCCGGTGGTCCCGGAAGCCGTCCTGATGGTCGCCGCACAGGTCATGGGGAACGACGCCACGGTCGCGGTGGCGGGGGCCTCCGGCAACTTCGAGCTCAACGTGATGCTCCCGGTGATGGCCAGGAACCTCCTCGAATCGATCCGGCTGCTGGCCTCCGCGAGCCGCCTGCTGGCCGACCGCACGGTCGACGGGATCACCGCCGACGAGACCCGGGCCAGGGAGTACGCCGAGTCCTCCCCCTCCGTGGTGACCCCGCTCAACCGCTACATCGGCTACGAGGAGGCCGCGAAGGTGGCCAAGCGGTCCCTCGCCGAGCGCAGGACGATCAGGGAGGTCGTGCTGGAGTCCGGCTACGTGGAGCGCGGCGACCTGACCCTGGAACAGCTCGACGCGGCCCTGGACGTCCTGCGCATGACGCGCCCCTGACCGGCCGTCCGCACCCCCGGGCGGGGGCCGGATCCGGTCGTTCACAGTCCCGCAACCGCTCGGTCACCTGCGACGCAGCGGGCGTACGGGCCCCCGCCCTAAGATCTGCGCATGACAGGTACTTTCGAGTCCGGGGGCGGCCGGACGCCGGGCGCGCCGGCCGCCGGCCCCGCGCGTGGCACGCACTGGGCGCCCGGGGACCGGATCCTCTGGCGCTACCGCGACCACGCCCCGGGGCCGACGGGCGCGGTGCACATCTGCCGCCCGGTGACCGTGGTGCAGGACACCGCCGAAATGCTCGCCGTCTGGATGGCCCCCGGCACCGAATGCGTCAAACCGGTCCTCGCCGACGGCACGCCCGTCCACGAGGAACCGCTCGCCACCCGCTACACCGCGCCGCGCACCACCGTGCGTTCGCGCTGGTTCGGCGGCGGTGTCCTGAAACTGGCCCGCCCCGGGGACCCCTGGTCGGTCTGGCTGTTCTGGGGGCCGGGCTGGCAGTTCAAGAACTGGTACGTGAACCTGGAGGAACCGCGGTCGAGATGGGCCGGAGGAGTGGATTCCGTGGACCACTTCCTCGATATCGCCGTCTACCCCGACCGCAGCTGGAAGTGGCTGGACGAGGACGAGTTCGCCCAGGCCCGGCGCTCCGGCCTGATGGACCGTGAGCAGGCGTTGCGGGTACGGGAGGCGGGTCGCGCGGCGGTCGCGCAGATCGAGGAGTGGGCCGCTCCGTTCTCGGCCGGCTGGGAGGACTGGCGGCCGGATCCGGCCTGGCGGATTCCGGCCCTGCCCGAGGACTGGGACCGCACCCCGGCGCATATGACCTCATGAGACCCTTGATGCGCCCCCGGGGTTCAAACGTAGGATCGTCCTCCGCGAGGTCACGCGCTCAGGGCGGTGCGGTCGGAGCGTACATCGGCAAGTGTCTTTCCGTGCACGGGATCTGACCGGAGGTCGACACACGACGAGAGGCGACGACGGGGCGGGGGGCCGCCCGGGGCGCTCCCGGCCGTGGGGCCGGGGGGAGAAGTTCGAGCGAGGAACCTCTGGGCGGTGGTGCCCGGGCCGCTGAGCGGGTATACCGCGACTGACCGAGTTGAGTGCAGCGCACATCGAGCGCAAACGGACGGAATTCCACGCGTGACGGAGTACCCCACCTCCCAGGAGGGCCCGCAGCCCGTCGCCTCCGGCGGAGGTACGGACGAGGCCGGCCACGGCAAGGCGCCCATCGCAGCCACCGAGGCCGTACGCACGCATGCCGCGGGCGCAGGCACCGGCCCCGCGGCCGAGCCGGGCGCGGCGGCCGCCGCGGCCGCTTCCGACGTGCGGGCCGCGCGCTCGGCCGCGGGCCCGGCCCCGGGGCTCCCCCGGCCGCGCGGAGCGGCGTCGGCGGAGGTCCCCGCCGGCGCGGGCCCCGGCCAGGGCCAGGGCCACGACAACGCCCGTCCCCGGGACACCTCGGACACCGCCGAGGCCCACGAGGCCGCCGCGCGCGCCGCGGGGGCCGGTCCGGCCCGTGAGGGCGCCGGGGGCGGCGCTGCGGGCCTCCAGGGGGCCGGCGGGCCCGGAACACCGGCAGGGGGTGTCCCGGACGCCACCGCGGCGCGTCGCGAAGGCGACCGGCTGCGGTTCGTCGGCGCCGCCACCCGGCGGATCGCCCGCGGCATCGACCTCGACGAGATCGTCCTCGGCCTGTGCCGGGCGACCGTTCCGACCTTCTCCGACGCCATCCTCGTCTACCTGCGCGACCCGCTCCCGGTCGGCGACGAACGGCCCGTCGGCCCGGTCGTTTTAAGGCTGCGCCGCACCGACCGGTTGCGGCCGATCGACGACCTCACCGACATCAGCGGCACCATCGGCGCGGGGATGGAGCTCGCCGGGGCCGCGGGGGCCACCGGCGAGCTCGACTTCAGCCAGCTGCCGCTGGTCGGCCCGCAGGGTGACCTGCCCGCGGCGGAGCTGTGCGAGATCCGGCCCGGCGGCGCGCTCGCCGAGGTGCTGCGCGGCGTACGGCCCGTCTTCGCGTCCTCCGCCGCCGCCCGCACGGCACTGCCCGAGCTGCTGGGGGTGGACCATCCGCTGCCGCGCGGCAACCGGGCGGTCCTCGCGCCCCTGCGCGGCCGCCGCCGGGTGATCGGCGCCGCGGTCTTCCTGCGCAGCCCCGAGCGTCCGGCCTTCGAGCAGAACGACCTGCTGGTCGCCGCCCAGCTGGCCACCCACACCGCGCTCGGCATCGACAAGGCGGTCCTCTACGGCCGCGAGGCGTACATCGCCGACGAACTGCAGCGCACCATGCTGCCCGACAGTCTGCCGCAGCCCACCGGGGTGCGGCTGGCCTCCCGCTACCTGCCCGCGGCCGAGACGGCCCGGGTCGGCGGCGACTGGTACGACGCCATACCGCTGCCCGGCAGCCGGGTGGCGCTCGTCGTCGGCGACGTCATGGGGCACTCCATGACCTCGGCCGCGATCATGGGCCAGCTCCGCACCACCGCCCAGACCCTCGCGCAGCTGGACCTGCCGCCCGCCGAGGTGCTGCACCACCTGGACGAACAGGCGCAGCGTCTGGGCACGGACCGCATGGCCACCTGCATGTACGCCGTCTACGACCCGGTCGCGCACCGGATCACCATCGCCAACGCGGGCCACCCGCCGCCGGTGCTGCTGCACCTGGGCGGCCGGGCCGAGGTGCTGCGCGTACCGCCCGGCGCCCCCATCGGGGTCGGCGGTGTGGACTTCGAGGCCGTGGAGCTGGACGCGCCCGCGGGGGCCACGCTGCTGCTCTACACGGACGGCCTGGTCGAGTCGCGGCTGCGGGACGTGTGGACCGGCATCGAGCAGCTGCGCGAGCGCCTGGCCACCACCGCCCAGCTGACCGGCCTGGACCACCCGCCGCCGCTGGAGGCCCTCTGCGACGACGTCCTGGACATGCTGGGGCCGGGCGACCGGGACGACGACATCGCGTTGCTCGCGGCCCGGTTCGACGGCATCGCGCCCAGTGACGTCGCGTACTGGTTCCTGGACCCGGAGGAGACCGCTCCGGGCCGGGCCCGGCGGTTCGCCCGCCGCGCCCTGACCCGGTGGGGCCTGGAGGAGCTGAGCGACTCGCTGGAGCTGCTGGTGAGCGAGGTGGTCACCAATGCGGTCCGGTACGCCGAGCGGCCCGTGACGCTGCGTCTGCTGCGGACGGACGTGCTGCGCTGCGAGGTCGGCGACGACTCCCCGCAGCTGCCGCGCCAGCGCCGGGCGCGGGAGACCGACGAGGGCGGCCGCGGTCTGTTCCTGGTCAACCGGCTGGCCCGCCGCTGGGGTGCGACCCGGCTCAGCAGCGGAAAGGTCGTCTGGTTCGAGCTGCCGCTGCCGCTGCCGGCCGCGGGCGAGCGGCGCTGACCGTGCGCGGGTGAACGAGAACAGCGCCGCCCCGCAGCCTGCTCGGCTGCGGGGCGGCGCTGTGTCAGTTGCCGCTGGTCTGCTGCTCACCCAGGACCGGCGGGTCCGGCGGCTTGGGACCGCCTGTCTTGGTGGCCGTGGCCGTCGGGGACGTCGTCCCGGTGGGCGTCGCTCCCGTCTTGGTCGCGGTGGGGGTCGGCGACGTCTGCGTCGGGGACTGCGTCGGGCTGGTGGTGGCGGACGGCGTGCTGGTGGACGGGCTCGTCGAGGCCGTCGGCGAGGTGCTGCGGGACGGCGTCTGCACGGCGCCCATCTCGGCCTCGGTCAGCTGGAACTTGCCCGTGCTGGTGCCCTTCAGGGCGGCGAGGGTGTACGCCCTCCAGATCGAGGCGGGGAAGCTGGAGCCGCCCGCGCGCCCCAGGCCGGCGGTACCGGTCAGGGTGACCTGGTTGTGGTTGTTGGGGTCCTCGCCGAACATGGCGACGACGGTGACCAGTTCCGGCGTGTAGCCGGTGAACCAGGCGGCGACGTTGGACTCGGTGGTGCCGGTCTTGCCGCCCGCCTCGTAGGCGCTGCTGCGGACCTTGTTGCCGGAACCGCCCTCGTCCTCCACGACGCCCTGGAGCACCTTGGTGACGGTGTCGGCGGTCTTGCGGCTGATGGCCTGGCTGCCCACCCCCTCCTGGGGGGTGAACTCCAGGTCCTTGTGCTCGGCCTTCTTGATGATGGTCGGCGTGACCTTCTTGCCGTGGTTGTCGAAGGTGGCGTAGACGCCTGCCATTTCGACGGTGTTCGCGCTCATGGTGCCCAGGGCCATGGCCGGCTTGTCCTCGGGCCAGCCCTCGCGGTCCCGCATGCCCAGTTCCAGGGCCGTCTTCTTGGCGTTCTGCGGCTTGACGTCCACGATCATCTGCGCGTAGACGGAGTTCACCGAGAAGTTGGTCGCCTCCTGGACCGTCATCATCGGGTTGCCGTAGTTGGTGTTGTCCTGGTTCTGCGGGTTGAACGGGATCTTGCTGCCGACGACCTGGCGCCTGCTCGTGCCGTCGTAGAGCGCGTTCGGGGTGATCGGCTTGCCGTCCTGGGTGTTGGAGCCGTTCTCCAGGGCGGAGGCGAGCACGATCGGCTTGAAGGTCGAGCCCGGCTGGTAGTCGGTGCGCAGGGCGTTGCTCGCGGACTTCTCCTCCAGGCCCACGCCGCCGTACATGGCGACGATGGCACCGGTCTTGGGGTCCACGGAGGTGGCGCCGGCCTGGACGCTCTGGTCCTGCGGGCGGTTCTTGGGGTCCTTGCGGTCGAGCTTGGACTCCAGCTCGTCGTGGACCGCCTTCTCCAGCGCGCCCTGCTTGTTCTTGTCGACGTTGAGCGTGATGTTCCAGCCGCCCGCCGTGATCATGGCGTCGGTGATGTTCTGCTTGTTCAGCTCGTCGTTGGCGGCCTGGACCAGGTAGCCCTTCTGCCCCTCCATGCCCGGGCGGGGCTTGGGCTTGATGGGCGGCGGGAGGGTCATCGTCTTGCGCTTGGCCGGGTCGAGCTCGCCCATCTCGACCATGTTGTCGAGGACGGCCTCGAAGCGGATTTTGACGAGCCGGGTGCCGTTCGGTCCGGCGGTCGCCAGGTCGTACTGGCTGGGCGCCTGGATGACGGCGGCGAGGTAGGCGCCCTGTTCCAGCGTCAGCTTGTCCGCGTCGACGCCGTAGAAGGCCTGGGCCGCCGCCTGGATGCCGTAGGCGTTGCGGCCGTAGAAGTTGGTGTTCAGGTACCCGGCGAGGATGTCGTCCTTCTCCATGCGCTCGTCGACCTTGAGGGCGATCACCAGCTCCCTGAGCTTGCGGACGGCCGACTGGTCCTGCGTCAGGTAGTAGTTCTTGACGTACTGCTGGGTGATCGTGGAGCCGCCGGCCGTGCCCTTGCCGCGGACCGTGTTGAACAGGCCTCGGGCCACGCCCATCACGTCAATGCCGCGGTCCTGGTAGAAGGACTTGTTCTCGATGGCGATGAAGGCGGTGCGGACCTCGACCGGGATCTTGTCGAGGGTGACGTTCTCGCGGTTCATCTCACCGGTACGGGCCATGATCGAGCCGTCGGACCACCGGTAGGTGTTGCTCTGGAGCACCGCCTGCTTGTTGGGGTCGGTGGGTTCGTTCACCGAGAAGTACAGGGCGACCGCGGCGGCCATGAGGAGCAGGACCGACCCGAAGAACGCGCCCAGGATCTTCTTCCAGGTGAAAAAGCGGCGTATGCCCGTGCGTTTCCCGGCGCCTCCGCCTCCCTTGGCGCCCTTCGCGCGTCCGCTCGGCGCCCGCCGCGCACCGCGCTGCTGCTGCGCCTTACGCGCTTCTGCTCGGCCCATCGCTCCCGCTCCGCTCGATTACCCCCCGACGTCAACTCAGAAAGCTAACACCGCAGGCTGTGACAAAGTTTGGCCAATCCTGGCCAATTCCGGCTATTTCGGACGTGAGAATCAGCACCCACATCACAGGAACCGACGCTCAGATAAGCGGATGGGTTGCCATTGCGCAAAAAAGTGATATCACTTTGCTAAGCGGCTCGATCGGCCGCGCGCAGAGAAACGGGGCGAACCGTGACGAATCAAATAGTCAACGCTGGCGGAGTACGGGAGTTCACCGCGCGCAGCGTCGGTGGCGCACTCGCGCTGCTGCTCGGACTGGCCGGCCTGCTCGCGGGCGCGGGTCTGGTCGTGGCCGGAGCGGTGTCGTCGGCGACCGGGGTCAAGGTGGCCCTGATCGTGGCCGGCGTGCTCCTGGGCCTCGCCTCCGTGATGGCGATGAGCGGCCTCAACACGGTGGCGCCGGGCGAGGCCCGGGTCGTCCAGCTGTTCGGCCGCTACCGCGGCACCATCCGCACCGACGGACTGCGCTGGGTCAATCCGCTGACCTCGCGCGAGAAGATCTCCACCCGGGTGCGCAACCACGAGACGGCCGTCCTGAAGGTCAACGACGCCTACGGCAACCCGATCGAGCTGGCGGCGGTCGTGGTGTGGCGGGTCGAGGACACCGCGCGGGCCGTCTTCGAGGTGGAGGACTTCACCGAGTTCGTCGAGACGCAGACGGAGGCCGCGGTCCGGCACATCGCGATCGAGTACCCGTACGACGCCCACGAGGAGGGCGGCCTGTCGCTGCGCGGGAACGCCGAGGAGATCACCGAGAAGCTCGCGGCCGAACTGCACGCCCGGGTGGAGGCCGCCGGTGTGCAGATCATCGAGTCGCGGTTCACGCATCTCGCGTACGCTCCTGAGATCGCCTCCGCGATGCTCCAGCGTCAGCAGGCGGGCGCCGTCGTGGCGGCCCGCAAGCAGATCGTGGAGGGCGCGGTGGGCATGGTCGAGCTGGCCCTGACCCGGCTGGCGGAGGAGGAGATCGTGGACCTCGACTCGGAGCGCAAGGCGGCCATGGTCTCGAACCTGATGGTCGTCCTGTGCGGCGACCGCGCCGCACAGCCGGTGCTCAACACCGGCACCCTCTACCAGTGACCCCCTCCGGCGAGGAGAAGCCCGCGGGTCGGCAGCCGCGCAAGCAGGTGCTCCTGCGACTCGACCCGCAGGTGTACGACGCGCTGGCGCGCTGGGCGGGCGAGGAGCTGCGCAGCGCCAACGCGCAGATCGAGTTCCTGCTCCGCCGGGCCCTCACCGAGGCCGGCCGGCTCCCCTCCGCTCCGGGTCCCATCCCGCGCCGGGGCCGGCCGCCGAAGCCCACGAACTGACCTCACCCGAAAGCCGCTCCCGTGCCGTACACGGGAGCGGCTTTCGCGTTTCCGCAGGTCAGGCGCCGATACAGCGTCTATACACTCGACGTATACACGCGGTGTATAGTCGGCGCCATGTCCATCGGTCACACCCTCCTGGGCCTCCTTGAGGCCGGCCCGCGCCACGGCTACGACCTGAAGCGGGCCTTCGACGAGAAGTTCGGCCACGACCGCCCCCTCGCCTACGGGCAGGTCTACTCGACCATGTCCCGGCTGCTGAAGAACGGCCTCGTCGAGGTCGACGGCATAGAGAGCGGTGGAGGCCCCGACCGCAAGCGGTACGCCATCACCGACGCCGGCATCACCGACGTCGAGGCCTGGCTGTCCCAGCCCGAGAAGCCGGATCCGTACCTCCATTCGACGCTCTACACGAAGGTCGTCCTCGCGCTGCTCACCGGCCGCCGCGCCGACGAACTGCTGGACACCCAGCGGGCCGAGCACCTGCGCCTGATGCGCGTGCTGACGACCCGCAAGCGCAAGGGGGACCTCGCCGACCAGCTGGTCTGCGACCACGCCCTGTTCCACCTCGAAGCGGACCTGCGGTGGCTGGAGCTCACCGCCGCCCGCCTCGGCCGGCTCGCCGAGGAGGTACGCCGATGACGGCCGCCCCGGCGGGCTCCCTACTCGCCGCCACCGGCCTGCGCAAGGCGTACGGGAGCACCGACGCCCTCGACGGCGCCGACTTCTCCATCCACCCCGGCGAGGTCGTCGCCGTCATGGGCCCCTCCGGCTCCGGCAAGTCCACCCTGCTGCACTGCCTCGCCGGGATCGTCCCGCCCGACTCCGGCTCCATCGTCTACGCCGGCCGCGAGCTCACCTCCATGAACGACGCCGAGCGCAGCGAGCTGCGCCGCACCGAGTTCGGCTTCGTCTTCCAGTTCGGTCAACTCGTGCCGGAACTGACCTGCGTGGAGAACGTCGCCCTCCCGCTGCGCCTGACCGGCGTGAAGCGCAAGGAGGCCGAACGCACCGCGCTGCACTGGATGGAGCAGCTCCAGGTGGAGGACCTCGGCGTCAAGCGGCCGGGCGAGATATCCGGCGGCCAGGGTCAGCGCGTGGCCGTCGCCCGCGCCCTCGTCACCGGACCCCGGGTGATCTTCGCCGACGAGCCCACCGGGGCCCTCGACTCCCTCAACGGCGAACTCGTCATGCAACTGCTCACCGAGGCCGCCCGGTCCGCGAACGCCGCCGTCGTGCTGGTCACGCACGAGACGCGGGTGGCCGCCTACTCCGACCGCGAGATCGTCGTGCGCGACGGCAGGTCCCGCGACATGGAGCGGATCGTATGAGCCGGCTGCAGGTATGGACCCGCGACCTCGGCATGGGCGCCCGCTTCGCCTTCGGCGGCGGCCGCGAGGGGTGGATCCGCACCCTGCTCACCGGGGTCGGCGTCGGCCTCGGCGTAGCCCTGCTGCTGATCAGCACGGCCATCCCCGGGGCCCTCACCGCCCGGTACGAGCGGGGTGACGCGCGGTCGACGATGCACTCGGACACGGCCGACGCCCCCGGGCCCGACACGCTCCTGTACGCCCGGATCGGGCAGACGTACCAGCGCAAGGACATCGAGGGGCACGTCTTGCGGGCGGAAGGCCCCCACGCCCCGCTGCCGCCGGGCCTGAAGAAGATCCCGGGCCCGGGCGAGCTGGCCCTCTCCCCCGCCCTGGACCGGCTGCTGAAGTCCTCCGAGGGCGCCCTGCTGCGCGAACGGCTCGACGGGCCGGTCAGCGAGATCGTCGGGGACCAGGGCCTGGTCGGCCCCGGCGAACTGCTCTTCTACCTGGGCAGCGGCACCCTCACCAAGAACGGCCCCGACGACCACCGCGTCGAGCGCATCACCAGCTTCGGCTACGAGGCGGACCGCGACACCCTCGACCCCGTCCTCATGCTGATGGTCGTCCTGACGTTCGTGGCCCTGCTGATGCCCGTCGCCGTGTTCATCGCGACCGCCGTCCGCTTCGGCGGGGATCGGCGCGACCGCAGGCTCGCCGCGCTGCGGCTGGTCGGCGCGGACAGCAGGATGGTGCGCCGCATCGCGGCCGGCGAGGCACTGGCCGGCTCACTGGTCGGACTGGTGCTGGGCACCGGCTTCTTCGCCGTCGGCCGCTCCCTGGTCGGCAGCGTCAGCCTCCGGCAGCGCAGTGTCTTCCCCGCCGACCTCGACCCGGCGCCCTGGCTGGCCGCCCTGGTCGCCGTCGCGGTGCCCGCTGCGGCCGTGGCCGTGACCCTGTTCGCGCTGCGCGGTGTCGTCATCGAGCCGCTCGGCGTCGTCCGTACGGCCGGGCCCTCCCGGCGCCGCATCTGGTGGCGGCTGCTGCTGCCGCTGGTCGGGCTCGGTCTGCTGGTGCCCCTGGGCGGCCGCGGCAACGACCACGGCAGGTTCAACCAGTGGCAGGTCAGCGGTGGTGTGGTGCTCCTGCTGACCGGGATCACGGTGCTGCTGCCCTGGCTGCTGGAGCGTTTCGTCGGGAGGATGTCCGGGGGGCCGGTCTCCTGGCAGCTGGCCGTACGCCGGCTCCAGGTCGACAGCGGCAGCGCCGCCCGCCTGGTCAACGGCATCGCGGTGGCCGTCGCCGGCGCCATCGCCCTCCAGATGCTCTTCGCGGGCGTCGAAGGCAACTACATCAGGTCGACCGGCCAGGACCCCTCCCGGGCCGCCGTCGCCGTCATGGTCAACCGTGCGACGGACGCGCCGATCGGCGACCTCGCGCAGCGGATCGGCTCCGTTCCGGGCGTCACCCGCGCGGTCCCGCTGACCTCGGCGCAGGCCGCCCATCGGATGCCCGCGGAGGACGACACCATCCAGGTGACCGTCGGCACGTGCGAGGCGCTCGGGGAGGTCGCCACGCTCGACTCCTGCAAGGAGGGCGACGCCTTCATCCTGACCGGCCCCGCCTCCGACGGGATCTACGGGGACACGGCGAAGCCCGGCGACGAACTGTTCGTCGGCAACGTCCATCGCTACGAGTCCGAGCCGGACGACCGGCCCGGTCCGGTGAAGTGGCAGGTCCCGGCGGGCACCCGTACGGTCCCCGCCCGGGAGGACCCCGCCGGGCAGCTGCGCACCGGCCTGCTGGTGACTCCGTCGGTCGCGCCGCGGGAGCTGGGCGACTTCCCGGACACGCGGATCTTCGTACAGGTCGACGAGTCCGGTCCGGACGCCCTGGACCGGGCGCGCAACGCCGTCTTCAAGGCGGATCCGTTCGTCACGGCGATGACGCTGCACCACACCGAGCAGGCGGTGGGCTTCTCCTCGATCCGCACGGGGCTGTTCTTCGGCGCCGCCGCGGTACTGGTCCTGATCGGCGCCAGTCTGTTCGTCTCGCAGCTGGAGCAGCTGCGCGAACGGCGTCGGCTGCTGTCCTCGCTGGTCGCCTTCGGCACCAGGCGCTCCACGCTGAGCTTGTCGGTGCTGTGGCAGACGGCCGTGCCGATCGTGCTGGGCCTGGTGCTGGCGGCCGCGGTGGGCACCGCCCTGGGCGCCGTCCTGATGGGCATGGCCGCCCAGCCGGTCCGGATCGACTGGCCCTCGGTGCTCGGGATGACCGGGGTCGGCGCGGGCGTGGTCGCCGCCGTGACGCTGCTCAGCCTGCCGCCGCTGCTGCGGCTGATGCGCCCGGACGGCCTGCGCACGGAGTGACCCGTACGCCCCTGAACCCGTACGCCCGCTCCCCGCGGCCCCGGCGACACCCCCTAGTCGGTGGGCCAGACCGGGAGCGGGCGTACGGCTTCGCGCAGGGCGGCGGCGATCGCGGCGAACTCCTCCTGGCGGGCGGTCCCCGTGCGCATGGCCAGGGCGATCCGCCGCGAGGGGGCCGGCTCGGCGAAGCATCCGGTGGACAGGTACTCGTTGCGGGCGGTCTCCAGCCGTAGCGCGGTCCGCGGCAGCAGCGTCACCCCCAGTCCCCCGGCGACCAGTTGTACGAGCGTGGACAGTCCGGCGGCGGTCGTGGTGACGTCGGCCCCGGTGGTCCGCCCGGCCTCCCGGCAGATGTCCAGGGCCTGGTCCCGCAGGCAGTGCCCCTCGTCCAGCAACAGCAGCTGCAGGTCACGCAGTTCGTCGAGCGGGATGTCCCGGCGTCCGGCCAGCGGGTGGTCCCGGGGCGCGAGCAGGACGAAGTCCTCGTCGAAGAGGGGCAGTTCGCTGACGCCGGGAACGCCGAGCGGCACCGCCAGCAGGAGCAGGTCCAGGCGGCCGGCGGCCAGCCCCTCCAGCAGCGAACCGGTCTGCTCCTCGTGCACCTGCAGGTCCACCCGCGGGTAGCGCCGGTGGAACAGCCCGAGCACGGTCGGCAGCAGGTAGGGCGCCACGGTGGGGATCACCCCGAGCCGCAGGACCCCGGTGAAGGGGGCCCGTACCGCCTCCGCCTCCTCCAGCAGCCCGCCGACGGCGTCGAGCACCACCTGCGCCCGGACGGCGATCCGCTCGCCCGCCGGGGAGAGCAGCACCTTGCGGGTGGTGCGCTCCAGCAGCTGCACGCCGAGGGCCTCCTCCAGCGCGGAGACGGCGCCGGAGAGCGCCGGCTGGCTCATGCCGATGGCCGCGGCGGCGTCACGGAAGTGCAAGTGCTCGGCGACCGCCGCGAAGGCGCGCAACTGAGCGAGAGTCGGTTGCTTCGCTCCCCTATTACCCACAGCCACTGATAGGTACCTCCGATCACCCACAGCAAGACTAGCTATTTCCATAATCAATGCAGGCTGTGCCAGCATGTGAGACACGTCCAACCCCATCGGAAAGCCCCCAAAAGGGGTCTCTTTCCATTGATCAAGGAGAGCGCGTGCTCACTGTTGGTGACAAGTTCCCCGCCTTCGACCTGACCGCCTGCGTCTCGCTCGAGGCCGGATCCGAGTTCGCGCAGATCGACCACAAGACCTACGAGGGCAAGTGGAAGGTCGTCTTCGCGTGGCCCAAGGACAGCGTTTAGCCCTCCTGGGGAATCGATGGTTCCACATGTGATAATCGCTCCTTGATTCAGCTCGAAGCCGCTGACCGACCGGGTTGGACGCCTGCGTCAGCGCGCAGCGAGTAAGCAAGGGAGCACCACTTGATACCCGTCGGCATGTACCGGCGCGTGTCCGAGGACAAGGCCATGAAGGGCCTCGCCTCGACATGGCGTGAGATCGAGGAGCAGGTCAAAGAACAGGACGATGCGATTCGCGCCCTGGCCTCCGACCTCCCTGATGACGTGACGATTGTTCGCGACTACTGCGACAACAACACGCCCGCCTCAGACCCCTACATCGTCCGGCAGTACTTCGAGGACATGCTGAAGGATCTCGAAGCCGGGATCATTCGCGGCATCCTCTTCCTGCACTCCGACCGCCTCGCCCGCCTCGTCTACGACGCCGCCCGCGTGTGCCGGATCTTCGAGATGAACCCCCACTACATCGGCCTGAGCGTCGAGGGCGGCGTGAACCTCGCGACTGTCGAGGGTCGGGGCATGTTCGTCATGCAGGCCACCGTAGGCAACATGGAGATCGGCAACACACGCCGCCGTGTCGTCCGCACGAACCGCCGTGTCGCCGAGAAGGGCGTGATGCACGGGGCGCCCCGCCCATTTGGCTGGGGCGAGGATCGGCGCACCCTGGATGACGTCGAGAGCGAGATGATCCGCAAGGCGATCCTCGCCATTCCTGGCGGGTACACGATCGCCGACTTCAAGCGGGCACTCACCGAGTACGGCTACGTGCCGAAGCAGACGAAGCGGTCCGGAGACGGCGTCCGCGTCATACAGCACACGGCCGCTGAGCAGATCCTCATGAGTCCGCGCGTCGCGGGCTTTCGGTTCCACGTACCCGAGCAGGCTCGACGGGCGGCCGAGGGTCGCCTGTGGTTGCCGGACTTCATCGTCCTCGACAAGGAGGGCAAGCCGGTACGGGGCGACTGGGAGGCGCCGTGCTCGCCGAACGAGTGGTGGGCCGCCGTGCACGAGATCAAGCGGCGCAAGGAGGCGAACAAGGAGGGCCTCAAGAGCGGCAAGCACGACACCACGGCCGCCTACCTCTGTTCCGGCATCGTGCGGTGCGGAAAGTGCTCGTCTCCGATGTGGTCGAACCCGTACACGAAGGGGACCAGCGCCTACGAGAAGTACGGCTTCCGGTACCAGTGCCAGTCGAACCAGGGCGGATGCGGAGGCGTGTCGAGAGTGGGGCCGCCGATAGACGATCTGGTCGAGACGGCCTTCCTCCTGGAGACACGATCGACTCTGGGTGAGGACGTGGCGAAGGCGGACGAGATCGACGTGACCGTTCACGACAAGCGGCTCGGCGAGATCGCGGCAGAGCTGGAGGACGTGAATGCCCGGCGCCGAGAGAAGCGGATCACGATGTCTGCGGCGCTGGACATGATCGAGGAGCTGGAGGCCGAGCGTGAACAGCTCACCTCGAAGCGAGGGCAGCTCGCCCTTCAGAAGCGAAAGCGCGCGATACTGACGCCGGATGCCCTTGCAGACTGGAAGGGGCTGACGATGGCGGAGAAGCGCACGCGGCTAAAGGCGGCTGTGCGGGCCGTGATCGTGCATCCCGCCGGCAGGGGAAAGCGGTTTGATCCGGAGCTGATCGAGATCGTCTGGCAGAAGAACCAGGTGGCCTGACGGGGGAAGCCCCTCTCCCTATGCGGGGAGAGGGGCTTTTCTCTCGGCGGGCTTCAGGCCCCAGAGCTTCATGACGTAGCGGCGGTGGGCCTCGTCGCGCACCGGCGCCTTGGCCAGTTCGCGCTTGAGCCACTCCTCCTTCGTCATCACGGGGCGACCCGGCCGTTCTTCTCGAAGGCCGCGTGCGTGATCGGCATGAGGGCGCGGAAGATCGCCTCGGCCTTCTCGGCGCACACCTCGATCTCGCGCTGGGGGTGGGAGACGAAGGTCGCGTCCTGGCGGTGGGTACGGAGGCTGAGGAAGTTCATCAGGCCCCGCGGATTCATGGTGACGTACATCGAGCTGTAGGTGCCGACCGGCAGGGCGGCTCGGGCGATCTCGCGGGCGATGCCGGCGGCGAGCATTCGCTCGTACGCCTCGTAGGCGGCTCGGTAGGCAGTGCTGAGTTCGGTGTCGACAGTGGCGAGCTGCTCGATCGTGCCTGGCTCGAAGGTGTAGGCGCCGGGCTTGCCAACCTGGACGAGATCGCGGTCGACGGGCGGGAGGTAGAAGTCGGGCTTCAGCTCGCGGTAACGCGCGGACTCTTCGTTGTACGAGGCGATGCGGTGGCGCTGCCACTCGCGGAAGACGAAGATCGGGGCTTCGACGTACAGGGTCAGGGAGCCGTGTTCGAAGGGGCTGCCGTGGCGTTCGCGCATGAGGTAGCCGATCAGGCCCGCGTCCCGTTCGGTGCTCTCGGCCGTGGGCGGCTCGGGGAGGAGGCGGTGAGTTCCGCCGACTGTCGAGACTCGGGCGGCGCGTACGACGGCGCTGTCCGACAGGTTGTGGTCGACGAGCTGCACCTTCATGGAGCTGCGGAAGTTGATGCGGGTCACGATCGATTCCTTCGGTACAAAGTTTACAGTCAGGCCGCGTAGTTGGCGGCGTAGTCCTCGTAGGAGCGGCGGGACTGCTTCGTCAGGTGCCACGAGCCGAAGTCGCACTCGTAGATCCTGTTCTCGCGGTTGATGGGGCCGCGCCCTCGGATGCCCTGGGCCTGGCGGTCGCGCTTGGCTTGGGCCCGGCCGAGAGCCTTCTCGGCGGAGCGCTTGTCGGGGAAGGCCCGCTTGTCCGAGCACTCGCAGATGTGGAAACAGACGGTCTTCATGGTGGGTTCCTTCCGGGGTCAGGGGCGCTTCTGGATGATCAGGCCGTTGCGCCGGGCCATGCGCATGTAGGTGAGGACGGTCTGACGCTGGACGCCGAGGTACTCGGCGAGGTGGCGGGCCGGGTTGATCACGCCGTCGATCTCGGCCTGGATGTAGTGGGCGGCGAGGCGGGTAAGGAAGGCGTGGGTAACACGCGGTCCACGGTTGAGGGCGCGCAGCTCGTCGATCTCGGCGTCGGTCATCTGCGGGGCGAGGAGGGCGTCGGTCATGGTGGTTTCCGTTTCTGGGTCATTTCGCGCGGAACTTGTCGCACGGGCAGGTGGGTATCTGGCAGGCGCCTCGTGCGGCGCCGGCTGCGGAGTGGGTGAAGGGGGCGTGTCCGCAGTCGGGGTGGAAGCAGTAGCCCTTCCACCCCTTCTTGCCGTCCACGTTGGCCAACATCACTCCGGGGCTGTGGAGTTGGACGAGGCGGCCTGTACCTCCGAACGCCATCTTCGAAGCGAAGGTCTTGATCTCCGCCTCGGACGCGAAGGGTCCGAAATTCAGGCCGCGATGGCCGTCCGCCCACGTGTGCACGAGGGCCAGGGTGTTGCGCATCTGGATGAGGTCGGCGGCCTCCTTGAAGACCGCCTTGGCCATCTGGTCGGCGCTCTCGAAGGTGGGGTCCTCCAGGAGCTCCTTGATCGCCTCGACCTCTTCCTTCCGGGGGGTCAGTCGCATGGACCAACCTTAACATCGCGGTCTCATGTTTACATGGCGAGCGGGATGAGCTGCATCACACGGTCGCGGAGCTGGTGCAGGCTCCCGTCGTTCAGGATCACATCGTCGTACAGGTATCCACCGAGAGCGTTCTCGCTGCTGTGGCCCGCTGCGGTGATCGGCCTCTGGCCGGGCCGCTCGATCCGCACGACAAGGCCGCCGCGTTCTCGAATCGCGTCTGCTTCGTTGGGGAACCGCACGTCAGAAACGACGGTCGGCCCCCACGACTCGAAGTCACGGAAGAGAGCGTCAACCCAGACGTGATCACCCAGGATTCCGCGCCCGGCCTCGGTGCCGCATCGCTGAAGCAGCCGCCTCACCACCTCGGACTCCTCCTTCGCCTCCTCCCATCCGTGACGGTCGACTTCATCCACCAAGGGTGCTCCCTCGGCGGTTTCTACGGCGTCGATCCAGGGGTTGAGCGTGTACAGGAAATCCTTCACCTTGTCGGCGAAAGCCTTCCGCTGCCATCCGCACTCGTCGACCAAGAAGCGGGCGGCTGCGTCCTTGCCCGAGCGCGCGGCGCCGGCAAGGCCGATCAGGGGAGCGTTCATCTGCTTGTCTCCTACGTAAGTGGTCAGTGCTGGCGCGGAAGCTGGTTGCGTACGGCGGTCGTCTCGGAACGGTCTCCGGACCGCCGCACAATCAGGTCTCGCGAGGTAATCCCGAGGCGGTCCTTGTCGAGCGCGTCCGGCTCGTACAGCTCGGCCTCGGCCGGGATGGCTCCCGAGCGACGGAGGCCGTCGAACCAGTCGAGGGCGTCGGCCTTCGTCTCGAACTCCATAGGCATGTGCAGGCGGAACATCGTGGTCCTTCCTTTGTCAGATTTCGCGGCTGTCGACGAGCCGGGTCAGGCCCGGCGCTTTCACCAGGCCAAGGCAGACGTGACAGTCGCAGTCGTGCATACAGGTAGCGCAGGTGGTCTCATCGCAGTACAGGCCGGGCCCGTGGAAGTCGTGGGCCGGGTCAGGGTCGGGGCATCCCCACGACTCGCAGCTCCGGTTCCGACCCCACGTCGGGTAGACGATGTGCTCACGGGTCAGGCCGTGGACGAGTTTCTCGCCCGGGCAGGCAAATCGGGCGCTGGCCCCTGCCTCGCGGTCCCGGAAGGCTGCCCGGCACCGAGTGCACTGGTAGCGGCCTTCCGGGCGCCTGCGGAGCTGGTGTCTCACCCGGTCGGGGCGATGAAGGCGGGGCGGGGCTCGCCGAGCGTCCACGTGCCGGCGACCTTGTGCTCGGTCTCGGGGGCCGCCTCGTCGATGGCGGTCTCGAAGGACCACTGGCCTTCCATGAGGCTGCGGCGCATCTGCAACTCGGCGTGACGCCCCTGGAGTTCGCGGAGCATCCGGTCGACCTCCCGGTACTCCTCGGCCAGGTCGGCGGTGCGCTTGGCGCGCTTCTCGCGAGCCAGGGCGACGGCCTTCGCGTGGACGAGTGCGGCGTCCTCCTGGTGCAGCTCGACCAGGGCCTTGATCAGCTCGCGCGTCTTGTCGCGTGTCCCCTTGGGTGCCGCGTAGTCACCGATGCCGGTTTCCCTGCGGCGCACCGTGAACTTCCAGTCCATGTCGCGCTTCGTGTAGACGTGCACCCCTTCGGCCAGCTTGGAGCCCCAAACTTCGAGGTCGCCCTCGCAGTCGACGTAGTGGGCCCGGCCGTAGCCGACGTAGAAGCCGGACGGGAGGAACTCCCAAGCGGTCTCGTTGGAGCCGTTGGTGTGCCAGGTGACGAGCGGCTCGTCGTACTTCGGGGCGATGCGGATCGTTCCGCGGATTCGGGGGCCGGTCACGCGGTACGCAGTCACCCACGGGTCGGGGAACGTGGTCCACGGCTTGCCGTTGGGCTCTTCGGCCAGGCGCTCGAAGTAGACGGTTCCGAAGGACAGGCCGACGTGTCCGGCGTACTCGAAGGTCTCGGTCTCGCTCATGGTTCTTCTGCTCTCTGTGAGGGGGCCGCCCTGCCCTCTCCCTGTGTGGACGGGGTGGCCGTGCTGGGGTGGGTTAGTCGCCGTAGCAGTCGCGGACGGGGATGCCCTCGGCCTGGGCGTGCCGGATGCAGTTCTCGGCGCACTCGGTGAAGAAGGCGAGGGCCTTCTCGGCGGCCTCGGCCGTGGTGCCGGCGGTTTCGTAGCGGGAGTTCTGCATCTGGAGCAGCTCGTCGCCGAACATCAGGTAGAGCGCTCCTCCGCTCCAGTAGATCCGGCCTCCGCCGCGCCAGTTGTTCGAGTTCAGTTCGTGCAGCACCGCGTCTCCGGTGAGGCCGCGCTCGATGCGGACTCGGATGGTGGCGCCGTCCGAGAGGGTCATGCGGTCGGTGTAGGGCTTCATGTCGGTCCTTCCGAGGGGTCGGGGGTCAGCCGCACAGGGCGGCGTCGCGGGCGGCGTAGAAGGTGAGGGCTTCGCGGGCTTGGCTCCGGGCGTACGGCTTGCCGTAGAGGCCCGAGCAGGAGTCGACTTCCTCCCAGGTCTCCATGGACACGTCGGAGTCGCCATCGCGGGTCCAGAGGACGCGCTCCTCGACGATGAAGGTCCACACGTCGCCGTTGGCCCACGCCTCGTACTCCTGCATCTCGGCCTCGACGTAGCCCTCGGTGAGGAGGCCGCCGTCGATGGCGCGGGCCTCTTCGCCGGTCACGTACCAGAGGGAGCGCGGGCCTCGTTCGGGGCTGGACTCCAGCACGAGCCCGCCGTGCATGATCGAGACGTACCGGGTGAACAGGTCCACGCCGGTCCAGCGGTTCCACTTCAGGCGCTCCCACGCCTCGGCGAACGGGCCGCCGTCCTTGTCGACGGGGTGGTAGTGCCCGAGGTGGGTGTCGATCGTGATGACGTGTACGAGCGTCTCGCGGTCGTTGCGGGGGTTCTCGGCGTACTCGTCGCGGACCAGACGCACACGGAAGCGGCCGTCATCGGTGGTGGTCAGAACGTCGTCGGACATGGTGGTCTCCTTCAGGTGTGCGGGGTGGTCAGGCCGCGAGGGCGGCGACGGCGGCGCGGGCGTCCTTGTCCCAGTCGGGGAGGGGAAGGCCGAGCGCGATGTAGCGAGCGGCGCGGGTCTGGGCGCGGCTGGGCCCGGAGAACTTGCACCCCTTGTGTCGGCGGGGCGGGGCGGGGTTCTTGCCCGTGCGCTCTCGCATGTGGCTGGGGTAGGGCTCGATGTCGACGGCGCACAGGAGGCAGTACAGGGCCCAGCGGTGTTCGCTGCCGGGGTAGCCCTGGTGGACGCCCGCGCATCGGGTGCGGGTGCAGCCTTCCGGCTCGTCGACCGGGACGGTTCGGAGGGCGTAGCCGAGTTCGAGCACGCGCGGCCAGACGGCGGCGAGGGAATCGCGGTTGCGCTTGTTGTCGGGCAGGAAGGAGGAGAGAGACGGTCCGGCGGTCATGTTGCCTTGCCTTTCGGTGAGTTGAGCGTCAGGAGTGGTCGAGGGCGGGGAGGTAGCCGAGGGTGCCGGCGGAGTCGACGGCCCAGACCTCGCCGGGATCGAGAACGAGATCGCGGACGGTGATCTCGGAGCCGCAGTGGTCGCAGCGGAAGAAGCCGTGGACCGTCACCCCGAAGGGGCTCTTGCTGCACTCGGCGCAGATGATGGTGATCACAGGTAGCCTTTCTGGGTGGCCCCCTCCCTCTCCCTGTGGGAGGGGGCCGCTTGCGTCAGGACGTGGTCTTGTAGCCGTCGCGGCAGGTGATGTACGAGGTGTCGCCGATCAGGGCCCAGCAGTCGCGGTGCCCGTCGTACTCGCCCCACGGGACGC
Organism: Streptomyces sp. NPDC090021; assembly: GCF_044748225.1. Classification (NCBI taxonomy): domain Bacteria; kingdom Bacillati; phylum Actinomycetota; class Actinomycetes; order Kitasatosporales; family Streptomycetaceae; genus Streptomyces; species Streptomyces sp. NPDC090021. The sequence goes on from NZ_JBIVFO010000007.1 coordinate 21,144, forward strand.
GGCCCTCGGCCTTCATGCGCCCGGTGAACGTGGGGGCGGGCTTCGGCTCGGTGGGTGCCGGGGGGTGATCGGCGCCCGCGTAGGCGGCGAGGAGGACGAAGATGGTGGCGGCGAGTCCGGCGACCGTGGCGCGGAGGGACTTCACTTGCTCTCGGTCCCTTCGATCAGCGCGAGGATTTCGTCGACGGCCGCGTACTCGGCGGGGCTGACCCAGCGCCACTCCTCTTCTGGAAGCATCTCGACCGGAAGCGAGAGGGCCAGGCTCTCGGCGGTCTGGGCGAGGTTCAGGAGCGCGTACGCCTCCTGGGTGTCGAGGGGCTCGTCGCGCCGGGTGACCTCTCGCGCGGCCTTCAGCACGTCGGCGACGAGGAGCTTGATCCGGTTGAACGCGATCGACTCGGCGTTCTTGATGGACGGCATCATGTACGTCTCTTCCTGTGTTCGATGGGGGCCGCCCCCTGCTCTCCCTGTGTGCGGAGGGCGGCCGGGATGGATGGGCGGTCAGCCGACGTGGAAGACGTGGACTCCGCCGGGGGCGTCTTCGGCGTGGAATCCGCCCGTGAACAGCTCGACCGAAGCGCGCTCCCAGTCGATGTCGTAGTAGGGCCACGTGGTGAGGCGGGCCTTGTCCTCCTCGTCAGAGGTGTCCTCGAACCACTCGCGGGCGAAGTCAGCCTCGCTGTCGTGGAATCCGCGGTAGTCCTCGCGGAACTTCTCGACCCAGTGATGCCGGTTGCTGCGTTGGGCGTAGAGCGTGAACCAGGCCGCGAAGGCGTCCGCTTCGTACTCGTTCAGCTCCGACAGGGCCTCTGCGATCTCGGCCGCTTCGGACGGCGAGCACTCACCGTCGAGGGCTCCGGCGAAGCCCTCGTGATCCATGACCCAGAGTTCTTCGTGGGAGGTCTCCCGCTTGTGCAGGTCGGCCGGGGTGACAAGGTCTGCCGTGTCGGCGGAGTACCAATCGCCTACCAGGTGACCGGCGTTGTAGCAGGCCAGGCAGCCGATCCAGACTTGCGGGTCGACTTTGGTGACCGTGATCATGTTTCCTCGCTTTCGCGGTAGAGGTGGCCGCCCCTGCCCTCTCCCTGTGTGGGAAGGGGCGGCCGAGGGGGGTCAGGCGGACAGCGCTGCCCTGCGAGGGGCGATACGGGTCTGGCCCAGGTCGGCTCGCTTTCCGGCTTCGGCCCCTTCGTGCCATCCGGAGCCGGTCAGGCGTCGGGCGGGAGCCGTGCGGATCTTGGGGTGCTCGCGCTTGAAGAGGGCGAGGACGGCCTCGGCGCGGTCGACGAGGACCAGCTCGGCGGAACGTCCGCTCGGCAGGCTGGCGGTCTCGGCGGCTGCCTGCCCCTCGGCCATTTCCAGGCGCTTGACGACTACGGAGCGGAACCCGGACAGCCACGACTTGCGGTAGGCCGTCGTCGACTCGCCCCACTCGGGGCGGCCGTGCTTCATGCCGTTGTGGGCCTGAAGCAGAAGCGAGGTGTAGAGCATCTCGGCGCGGTCGAGGGTCGACTCGTGGCCGTAGATCTTGACGTGCTGGTAGTAGCGTCCGGCCGTACGGTCGTACAGACGCCACCGGACGGACTGACCGCCGATCGCCTCGACTATCGCCATCAAGAGGTTCGCGTTGTCGAGGATGTACGAGCCCTTTACGTCGACAGTCCGGGACGTGAGCGCGTCGCTCTCAGGGCGGGTCTCCGCGAGCATGGCCCGCTCGATGCCGTACTTCGCCATGAGTTCGGCGGCCTTCGCGAAGTACGCCTGCGCTTCCTCGGGGCTGGCGGCCGGGTCCTCGGCCTTCGCGAGGATGGCGCGGACTCGGGCGAGCTTGCCGTTTTCAGGCATGGAGGTAGCCATGTTGGAACCTTTCGAGGGTTCGATGCGGGCTGGCATCGTCAGGGGGTAGGCACCACCTACCGCCGACCTCCTTTCGGAGGTTTCGCCTTTGCATCCGGTGAGGTCAGGCGGAGATCAGGTCCCAGCCCTGGAGGATGTGACCGATCGCCTTGTCGTCCATGTACGCCTTGGCGGCGTCCTCCCGCTGGTCGCGGGTCGGGAGATCGAACTCCATGAGCATCTGGGCGCGGGGGTCGACCTCGAAGGGGTCGTAGAAGGCGGCGATCACCAGGTCACCGATGCGGATGAGGAGGGAAACGGCGCCGCACTCGGGGTCGATGAAGGCGATCTGGTCGTCGATGGTGATCATGTGTTGGCTCGCTTTCGCGGTAGGTGAGCTGGTGAGGTCAGGCGGAGGGGCGCCGAATCATGGAGTGGGCGGTCGTGTAGTCCTTGACTCGCCCCCCGTTGACGCTGAAGCCGAAGCGGCGGTAGAAGCGACGGAGGCGGTGCACGCTGGTGGCGCCGAACTCGCTCGACGGGGAGAGGGTCGCGGTCACGCCCTGGCGGTCGGCCTCGGCGGTGAGGAGGCGCATGACCCGGGTTCCGATGCCCTGGTTGCGCAGGGTTCGCGGCACGACGAGCTTGTGCAGGGCCAGGTGGCCGGCGGAGTCGAACGAGATCCACACGTCGACCCCCGGAGCTTCGGTGGCTATGCGGTCCCGCAGTGGGGCGAGCCACTCAGGGTCGAGGCTGGTGTAACCGGGCTTGAGCATGGCTGTCCTGTCGGAGCTGGGGCCGCCCCTCCCCGAGAGGGGAGTCAGGGAGGGACGGCGGTCGGGGGGGTCAGGCGAGCGAGAGCTGTCCCGCGAGAGGGGCGTTCAGGTGCTCGTTCGCCAGGCGGGAGAAGTAGGCATCCCGGGCCTCGCGGTAGATGTCTTCGACCTTCTCCCAGTCGATTCCGCCGTCCGGCTCGTAGCCGTACAGGTCCGACAGGGACTCGTGGCAGGAGTCGGCGATGTCGGCCGTCTGCGCCTCGGTGTCGTATTCGTACTCGCGCTGGGCCCGCTCCAGGGCCTCGTTCACGTTGGACTGCCAGCGCTCGTACTCGCGCTCGGAGTAGTCCGACTCGTCGAGGATCGGATAGCCCTCCAGTGCGGAGAGGATCGAGCACGCTTCACGCCATGCGGCGGTGAACGTGCGGGTGCCGTCGCAGTTGCCCGTGCACTCGCCCTGGTGGACCCAGGCTTCACCGTCGCAGTCGGACGGGCAGGCGGTCATGCACTCGTCGCGGTTGCCCTCGCAGCCGCACGACTTCGGGTATCCGCACTCCGTGGCGCACGGTCCCGTGCAGTCCTCGTCACAGCCGCCCTCGTAGACCTGCACGAAGATCTCGGAGCAGTAGCCCATAGCCCAATGGCGTATGCCGGCGTCGATGACGTGCTCGTCCGAGACCTCGGTGTCGTCGCGGCCGTCATCGGCAGCGGCTCGGAGGAGGTCGAGCGCGGTCTTGTAGTTGGACTCGGCCAAGATGTCGTCGGAGTAGTCGGCCTTGGCCAGGACCGGGGCGTGCGTCCGGTAGTACCGATCGTCACCGCCGAAGTTCGTGGGGCGCTCCAGGAGCCGACACGCATACTCGCTCAGGGTGTCGTCGTCGCACTGGTAGCTGATCATGTTTCCTCGTTTCGAGAGGGGCTGCCCCCGCCCTCTCCCTGTGTGGGTAGGGGCAGCCGGTACAATGTTTACACCTGGGGCTTAGAAGTCGACGGTCTCGACGAAACCGGCGGTCTCGCGCTCGGCGAGCTGGGCCTCCAGCTCCGCGATCCGCTGCCGGGCCTTGTCGTAGGCGTACGAGACCTCTTCGAGGCGGCGCGACAGGTTGTACGAGATGGTCAGCAGGTCGAACCGCTGAACCTCACGCTTGACGAGGTTGACCGAACCGACCGGCTTCGGGGCTTCGAGCTGAACGATCACCTGGGGGGTGATGAAGACGAACCCTCCGCAGTAGGAGCACCGCTCTTCCGCGTCCGCCTCGGTAACCTCCCGCTCGTAGAAGGAGAAGTCGATGCACTGGTAGCACCTGAAATCGGTGTCGAACTTCTTGACTCCGACGCGCTTGCCGTACTGGCGGTCGGCGTCGCTGAACACGTACTCGGTCATGTGACCTGGTCTTCCGTGTGGGGCTGGTCCAAAGTTTACACCAGCCGGTATTTTTTTGCCGAACCGGGCTGGTTCGGCGTGGTCTCACCTTATCACGCTTGCCGTTCGGAGTTTCGCGTTTTGCCTGGTCAGCGGTAGGCACTCCCATTGTCCCACCGCCCGGACCGTGTGGCCGCTAGCGCTACCCCTCCCGGACCTTGCGGCCCGTTCGGCGTGGTCACACCTTAACACATTCTCCGGTCCGTACCGCAACTCCCTTGCGTGAGCTGCGGTTTCCCGGTTCTGCGTGCCATCCGTGCGCCCCGTTGCCGGGCCGTTCGTCGTGGTGTGGTCACACCTTAACACGTCCGTCCGGCCGCACTGCAACCCTGCCCGCTGGGTGCCGTAGTCCTCAGCCTCTACGCGCGCGTACCTGTGACGCTGTGCGCTCCGTCCCGGCCTGGCCTGTCTGCCCTGCCCTGTCTGCACTCATACACTCTGCGCCCATCGATGGCGCTGTGACGCTTGCGTGAGCTTGCGTGTAACTGTGGGATGGATGATCACTCATGCGCCTACATGCCCGTTTATGCCCGCGAACGGCCGGCATGGCGCCTCGATGTCCGATTCACCCGCAAGCGACCGACCTGCGCGCTGTGCGACCGCTTCGCGCGGCTGTGGGCGGAGGGGTGGGGGGATGACCCCGAGCCGGAGGCTTTTCCGGCCGCCACGTCTTAGCAGCTCGGATTCTGCCACGGTTCCTGGGTCGACGAGATCGCTAGCGCGCGCACCCCTGCACCGCAAGTTTCCGCAGGTCAGCACCGGTGTGCCCACCCCGTCACCAGGCTGCCGGCACTGCACAGGAATGAGGGCTACGCGACGAGGCCGACGAGGAGCGCGAGCGCGAGAACGGAGACCGAGGCCGCGGTGATGTGGATGGCCGTCCGCAGGGCCGCGAACTTGCGGCGGGCGATCTGCGAACGGACGACAAGCTGCGCGGTACGACGGTCCACGGCCAGGTCGGCGAGCACCTCGTCCGCGCTGCACTCGGCCCAGCGCAGGAAGGACCCCTCGGTCGCATGGCTGATGTGAGGTCGCAGGACGAACAGGGTGGACAACATCGCGGCCACCATGCCCGCCACCGCGATCCCGGCGAGCACAGTGCCGGCGACCGGGAGCCCGCGTCCGGGCAGCACCGCCACCAGCACGGCCAGCGGAATCCCGAGCGCCGTGAGCAGTGCCGATGCCTTGCTGTCTGTGCGGGCGATCTCGGTCATCACCTCGGCGTGAGCCTGGGCGAGGTGGTCGTCTGCGCTGCGCACCGCTACCCCTCGACGCGCAGGGCTCGGCGCACCGTGTCCAGTCCTACGGCGCGGATGAGGTGTGCGGTTCCGACTCGGAAGCCCTCCGGGCCGACGTTGATCACGGGCACGGGGTACGCGCCACTCTTGGCCAGGCTCAGGCCCTCGGCCGGGTTCAGCCCGAGCACCTCTGACGCCTTGTCGAGGGTGACCGCCGGCGGCAGCTCGTAGTCCGGTGTGCCGCTGTTCTCGTCACCCCGCACGGCAAGGACTAAGTCGTCGAGGGGGTCCATGGCGGCCCTCAGCGTGGGCCGGTCATCGTTCGTCATGACTTCAGGCTAGCGGCGCTCGACTCCACGTAGGGCGTCTTCATGAAGGGCGGCCTCACGGCCGCCACAGCGGCTTGCCGTCTTTACGCTGTCCGCCCTCCGGGCGGCACTGCTCCTTCGCCGCTGTACTTCTTCGCCGTCGCCCTTCGGGCGCCGCCGAGATGTGACGCAGGTCACTGGTCGTCGCCTTTCCGAAAGCAAGATCAACTAGCGACTTATAAGTGTAAGTACGTAAGTCGCAAGACCCGCGAGGCTTGAGCCCCTAGCGGGGCTCGCCAGCATGAAGACGCCTTGCTCCTAAGCGAATTGCAGGCTTGGCCCCGAAGGGGCCACCTGGTGAAGACGGAGTACGTACATACGTACTCCGCTCAAGGGGGTCTACTTGAAGATCCTCGAACTCTGCGCCGGGTACGGCGGGCTGGGTATGGCTGTAGCTCCCCTGGTCAGTGGCCGTGTGGCGTACGTCGCCGAGACAGCTCCAGGCCCGAGTGCAGTCCTCGCCGAGAGATACCCGGACGCCCCGAATCTCGGCGATATCCGCGAGATCGACTGGTCTCAGCTCGTCGGCGAAGTCGACGTAATCACCGCAGGGTTCCCCTGCCAGGACATCAGCATTGCGGGGAACCGGATTGGCATACGAGGCTCTCGCTCTGGAATTTGGACCCACGTCGTTGACGCAGTTCGCATCATTCGACCCAAGGCCGCCTTCCTGGAGAACGTCTCAAACATCCGGACGCGGGGCCTCGGCGTCGTCCTCGGTGACCTGGCCGAGATCGGGTACAGCGCGCGGTGGGTGTGCGTACGAGCTACCGCAGCTCAAGCCCCTCACCTCCGTGACCGGTGGTTCTGTGTCGCGACCCCTGAAGACGCCGACCTCGAACCTGGGCTCTAACGGCGGCGCACGCCCGCCGGCCGAACGTCGAGCTGGTGGCCACGGGCCGACCCTCGACGACGAGGCGTGCTACTCGCTCCCGTACTCGGAGGCGATCCGCGAAGGCCGCACCCCCGAAGCCGCGGTGGCCGGCACCCGCTCCCCCGCGCACTGGTGGGGCGAGTACCTCCCGACCATCCGACAGTGGGAGGACGTGACCGGCCGAGCAGCGCCACCTCCCACGGAGGCCGGGCGCAAGGGCGGTCCCCGCGTGACTGCCGAGTGGGTCGAGTGGCTCATGGGCCTCCCCCTCGGTCACGTCACGGCCGTCCCCGGCCTCACGCGCGGACAGCAACTCCAGATCCTCGGCAACGGCGTCGTGCCCCAGCAGGCCGCGCTCGCGTTCACCGCGCTCCTCGACCTGGAGGTGTAGATGCCGAACTGGTCCTCGTCCGACAGGCGCGAGCGTCTGCCGGCGGACTGGCCGCGCATCCGGATACGCATCCTGCGCCGCGACGGCCACCGCTGCACTCACCGCGATCAGTACGGGGAGCGCTGCGAGGAGCTGGCCACGGACGTGGACCACATCGTGCCTGGTGATGACCATCGAGAGACCAACCTACGAGCGCTCTGCGGGTTTCATCACCAGGCCAAGTCCTCTCGCGAGGGAGCCCTCGCACTCGCCGCGCGGCGGCGCCAGATCAATAAGCGCTTCAGGCGGACGGAGGCCCACCCGGGCCTGATGTAGGGGGTGGACATGTTCACTGCCGCATGGGCCGCATGGATCGCCGCCTTCTGTGTGATCGAGGGCATCGCCCTCTACCGGAAGCAGCCGGGCGACACCCTGTCCGAGCACGTCTGGCGCTGGTTCCACACCGCGAAGGGCACCGTGCCGGACCGGACCACCCGACTGCGCCGCTTCGTCCTGGTCGCGTTCATGGCCTGGCTCTCCGCCCACTTCCTGACGGGCGGGGTGTTCTGATGCCCGGCCCCGTACCCAACCGCGAGGACGACCTCGCCCGCCCCCGCGAACGCAAGGGCGGCGATGTCCAGCCGGTGTCGCGCGGAGTCGCCCGGCCTACGAAGGTCCCGAACGGCGACCGCACCTGGCACCCGATCGCGAAGCGCCTATGGGACTCCCTGAAGGAGTCCGGCCAGGCCGACTTCTACCAGGCGAGCGACTGGGCCCTCGCCTACTCGCTGTGTGAAGACCTCTCCTTCTACAAGAAGTCAGGGAAGAGGTCGGGGCAGATGCTCCAGACCATCTACAGCGCCTTCGAGCGGCTCCTCGTCGCCGAGGGCGACCGGCGCCGTGTGCGCATCGAGCTGCACGAGCCTGTGCCCGAGGAGCAATCCGCGGCGGTCCTCGCTATCGCTGACTACAAGAAGGATCTCGGCCTCGAAGCCTGATCTCGGGGGGTGAGCCATGGCCGTAAAGGCGGAACTCACCCTCGAAGAGATCGAGGCCCTGGAGCCCGAGTTCCACGGGCCGACTTGGCAGAAGGACGCCTTCGGGCAGTGGAAGCTGCCGGCGCGCACGCTCGGCTGGCAGATCGCCGGATGGTGCGCGGAGTACCTCGACGGCGAGGGCTCGACCGACGAGAAGCGCGTCCCCTGGAAGTTCACCCGCGAGCAGCTTCGTTTCCTCCTGTGGTGGTACGCCATCGACGAGGACGGCGAGTTCGTCTATCGGACCGGCGTCTTGCAGAGGCTCAAGGGCTGGGGCAAGGACCCCTTGCTCGCCGTGATCTCGCTCGTGGAGTTCGTCGGGCCGAGCCGCTTCTCCCACTGGGACGAGAGCGGCGAGCCCGTGGCCAAGCCGCACCCGCAGGCGTGGGTGCAGGTGACCGCCGTCAGCCAGGAGCAGACGGTAAACACCATGGGCTACCTGCCGGTCCTGATGTCCGAGAAGCTGATCTCGACGTACGGCATCAAGCTCGGTGCCGAGCTGATCCGGGCGGACCGGGGGCGCAAGCGCCTTCAGGCCGTGACCAGCTCGTACCGCGCGATCGAGGGCAAGCGGACCACCTTCACGTTGCTCAACGAAACCCATCACTGGGTCTTGGGCAACGGTGGCGTCAAGATGTACGAGACCATCGACGGCAACGCCACGAAGATGGACAGCCGTTACCTGTCGATCACCAACGCCTTCATGCCGGGCGAAGACAGCGTGGCCGAGCGGATGCGCGAGGCGTACGAGAAGGTCCGGGCGGGCCTGGCGGCCGATGTCGGCGCGCTGTACGACTCGATCGAGGCGCACCCCGCGACGCCCCTGACGGCCGAGGCCCTGCGCGTCGTCATCCCGAAGATCAGGGGTGACGCGGTGTGGCTCAAGGTCGAGTCGATCATCAAGTCCGTCCTCAACCTGACGATCTCGGCCGCGCGCTCGCGGCGCATGTACCTGAATCAGATCGTCGCCGAAGAGGACGCGGTGCACGGCCCGGCCGAGTGGGATGTCCTGCGGGACACCTCGCTCTCGTTGAAGCCCGGCGACGAGATCACGGTCGGCTTCGACGGCGGCCTCCGGGACGACGCGACCGCACTGGTTGCCGTTCGCGTCTCCGACATGGCCGCCTTCCTGATCGGCCTGTGGGAGAAGCCGGACGGCCCGGCCGGTAAGAACTGGGAGGTCCCGAAGGCCGAGGTCGACTCGGCCGTGCACGACGCCTTCCGGGTCTTCTCGGTGCAAGGCATGTACGCCGACGTTGCCCTCTGGGAGTCGTACATCTCCGAGTGGTCGGAGACGTACGGCGAGGGCCTGGCCGTGAAGGCGCCCGGCAAGGACGCGATCGGCTGGGACATGCGGTCGAGCCTGAAGTCCTCGACCCTCGCGCACGAGCGTCTCATGCGCTCCATTCTCGACAGGAAGCTCCGCCACGACGGCGACCTGAAGCTGCGCCGGCACGTCCTCAACGCGCGGCGCCGGGTGAACAACTACGGCGTCTCGTTCGGCAAGGAAAGCAGGGAGTCGCCCAAGAAGGTCGACGCCTACGCCGCGCTGATGCTCGCGCACGAGGCCCTCTTCGATCTTCGAGCCCGAGGTAAGCGGGTCCGCAAGCGGACCGGCCGGGGCTTCTTCCTGTAGCAATGTAAACTTTGGACCAAGGGTGGTGAACCATGGCCGACCCCACGCCCACCGCCCTGGCGGTGCAGCTCCTCGCCATCCTTGGCCGGGACAACGACCGGCTGACCCGGATCGACAACTACCTCCACGGCAAGCATGACGACCCGTACATGCCCGCCATGGCGGACGACGAGTACCGGCTCCTCGCGAAGCGCGCCATCTCGAACTGGACGCCACTCCTGGTCAACACCCCAGCGCAGGCCCTCTACGTCGATGGCTACCGCGCGGGTGACGACAAGGGCAAGGGCTCAGCGACCGACCTCACCTCTCCGCAGTGGGAGCACTGGCAGCGGTCCCGCCTCGACGCCCGGCAGTCGGCCGTCTACAAGGGCGCGCTGACGTACGGGCACAGCTTCACCCTGACGGAGCGCGTCAAGGGCGTGGTCCTGACGAAGGGCCTGTCCGCGCTGCGGACGGCCGCCCTGTACGAGGACCCCGCGAACGACGACACCCCGCACGCGGCCCTGACCGTGACGGCCTGGCCGGTCGCTGAAGTCGCCGGCACCGCCCGCATGTGGGACGGCCGCTTCGAGTACGCGGTCCGCTTCAAGTCGCTTGACGACGCCAACGGCGTGAAGGTCGTCAGGGGCAAGCGCCACGGGGCCTCGGAGTGCCCGGTCACCCGTTTCGCGGCGTCGGTCGACCTCGAAGGCCGGACGGTCGGCGTGATCGAGCCGATGATCCCGTTGCAAAACAGAATCAATCAGACCATTTTCGACCTGTTGCTCGCCCAGTCGTACGGCTCGACGAAGGTCAGGACCGTGACGGGCATGGCCCCGCCGGTCCAGCGCGATCCGGAGACGGGCGAGGTCGTCTACGACGAGCAGGGCAACCCGATCCCCCTGCCGATCAATCACAACGCGAAACGGTTCCTCTTCGCGGAAGATCCAGATGTAAAGTTTGGATCGCTGGACGAGACTCCGCTCGCCGGGTTCATCGAGTCCATCGACATGAGCATCCGGCACCTGAGCGCCATCGCGCAGGTGCCTCCGCACGCGATGCTGGGGCAGATCGCCAATCTGTCGGCGGAGGCTCTCCAGGCCGCCGAGATCTCGCTCAGCCGCATGATCCAGGAGTTCCGTACCGGATTCGGCGAAGCCTGGGAAAGGGTCTTCCGCCTGGCGGCCGAGCTGGGGAGCGCGGCCGGTGTCGACGACTTCACGGGCGAGGTCATCTGGCGCGACATGGAACAGCGCTCGCTCGCCCAGTCCGCTGACGCGCTGGGCAAGCTGCGCGAGCAGCTCGGCATCCCCGCGAAGGGACTGTGGAAGCGAGTCCCGAACGTCACGCAAACCGAGCTGGACGAGTGGGACGACCTCGCGGACGAGGAAGACTCCGTGGGCCAGCTCGCTTCCGCGCTGACACGGGCGACCTCGGACCCTGAGCCGGTCACCGCGGATTCGGTGGCGGTGGCCGCGTAGTGGCCCTGTCCCGCATGGCCGAGACCGACGAGGTTGCAGCCGCCTTCCATACCGCCCTGACGGAGATCGGGGCCAGGACCACAGCCGAGGCCCTGGCCCTGTGGCAGGACGTTCCGGTCGAGCGGCGGGCGGCGACCGCTGGGGCCTGGCTGCGCAAGGCCATCACGCTCGTCATGAGCAGGCGCCGGCAGAGTCGGGACCTCGCGCGGGCCTACTACCGGCTTGCCCGAGCACTTCAGACGGGCCGGACCGTTGCCGACCCCTACCACCCCGAACCGTCGTACGTGACCCTGGCAGACCTGCGCCGGGAGTTCGCGGAACTGGCAGGCGACTACGAGCCGCCGACCGAGCCGGGGGGCGAGGCCGCGACCGTCGATGACGGGGAAGCCCGCCCCCCAGACCCACAGCCTGTGGAAGAGGACGAGCCCGACTGGGAGCGAGTTCTTGTCGAGGATCTCGAAGGGCTTCGCGAGGAAGAGGAGCGCATCGAGCGCCAGGCCGAAGCCGAGCTTCGGATCGCACTGGAAGCGCTCGGCACCTCGAACCTCGACCGGCGCCTGACCGTCGAGGACGCCGACCCCGATGAGGCCCACCGCCAGGCGGGCGCGCAGCAGGCCGCAGCCGCGAGCCGGGTCGCGATGAACGGCGCCCGGTCAACGAACTGGAACCACATGCGCCGCGACCGGCGGGCGCTCGGGTACGTGCGTCTGTCCCGTACGGGTACGCCGTGCGGCTGGTGCGCGATGTTGATCAGCCGGGGCCCGGTCTACAAGAGCCGCGAGTCCGCGCTGTTCAACGACGGCGACAAGTACCACAACAACTGCAACTGCTACGCGATGCCGGTCTGGAGCCGGGATCAGTACCAGTCGAGCGAGCTGACCGCGCTCTCGCGGCAGTACGAGGCCCTCTGGCCGAAGGTCACGAAGGGCCACAGCGGAAAGGCCGCGGTGACCGTCTGGCGCCGCTTCATCCGCAGCAAGCAACGAGCCGCAGCCCAGGAGGCGCGGCAGTCCACTGACACAGCCCCGGAGGCGTGAAGTGCCCGAAGAGAAGCCTGACGAGAAGCCGACCGGCGAAACTCCGCCCGAGCAGAAGCCGGACGACGAGCAGAAGCCGGACGACAAGGCCGGTGCCGGCGGCGCGGCGGAAGACGAACTGCCCGACTGGGCCCGCAAGGAGCTGGCCAAGGTTCGCGGCGAAGCGGCCGGTTACCGCACCCGCCTGCGGGACGCCGAGACGAAGCTCTCCTCGGCCAAGTCGCCCGAGGAGTTCGAGGCGGCCCTGACCGAGGTGCGGCAGAAGAACGCGGAGCTGGAGCACTCGCTCGTTGTCGCGTCCGTGGCCCGGAAGTACGACCTTCCCGAAGCGCTGGCCGGACGCCTGCGCGGCGCCACTCCCGAGGAGCTGGAAGCCGACGCGAAGGCCCTTCAGGCATTCGTCACCCCTGCCACCCCTCCCGCACTGGGAGGCGGCCTCACGCCGTCCGACGACGAGGACGACGGCGAGATGGACCCGCGCAAGCTCGCGCGGCGCACCCGGCGCTTCTAGCGCCCCCGATGACCCCCCTTACTCAACCCCCGTGCTGACTCGGCCGGGGGTTTCCTCATGCCCCCGGAGGTAGCTCCCTTGCCCACCCCTCAGCACCAGGTAGTCAAGCCCCAGAAGCTCGTGAACGCCGCAGTCGGGATGCTCGAACAGGAGCTGATCATCCCGAACCTGTTCCAGAAGCAGGGCGTCGACCAGTTCAAGGGCGCCGAGAACGACACCATCTCCATGAAGGTGGAAGGCATCCTGCCGTTCCACGACTACGCGTGGCGCAACGACCGAAGCTCCCCGATCGTCTTCGACGAGTACGCGGAGCGGACCATCGCCGTGACCTTCGGCGGCAACGTGTACTCGGCCGTCAAGCTGACCGATGAGCAGAACGACTTCGACATCGACAACTGGTCGAAGCTCCTGCGCCCGCAGTCCAAGGCGGTCGCTCGCGGCCTCCAGCGCCGGGCGGTCAACCTCCTGACCGGCCAGACCTACAACGCCGTCATCGGCAACGCCGGTCAGAACCTTCGCGGCGCGCTGATCGAGGCCCGTAGGGTTCTGAACGCGTTCCACGCCCCGAAGGAGGGCCGCTACCTCCTGGTTGGCACCGAGTTCGAGTCGGCCCTCCTGAACGACGACAAGCTCAACCTCGCGCAGAACGTCGGCGACTCCGAGGCCGAGACCGCGCTGCGGACCGCAAGCATCGGTGACCGCTTCGGCTTCCGCATCGTGGTCGACCAGACCATCCCGGCCGACGCCGCGTACGCCTTCGCCTCCTCGGCGTTCATCTTCCTGTCCGGCGCCCCGAGCGTCCCGCAGTCCGTCCCGTACGGCGCGACCACCTCCTTCGAGAACATCGCGCTCCGCTGGGTCCGCGACTACGACCCGCTCTACATGCAGGACCGTTCCGTCGTGAACACCTACGCCGGTTTCCGCTCGGTGACCGATGTCCTGGTCGGCTGGGACGCGGCGAACGAGAAGGAGATCGTCTCGACCGGCGAGCACTTCGTGCGCGGCATCAAGCTCACCCTCGACGGCGCGTCCAACTACCCGGCCGCCTCGTCCGAGCTGGCCAAGATCACCGGCGTCTCCGACGCGAAGGTGTGGACCCCCGCCGGCATGAAGGCCGAGACCGACCCGGCCAACGCCTGATCCCGCTCGGCGGCCGTGTAAACATTGGACCTGCATGGCCGCCGGTCCCGGCGAAAGGAGTCAGCTTGGCGTACGCCACACTCGACGAGCTGAAGGGCCGTCTCGACTGGGAGCTGGACGAAGACGAGCTGCGCATCGCGGCGGGCGCGCTGGACGACGCCTCGGACCTCGCGGCCACCTACGGCCGCGACTGGCCCGAGGACACCGCGCCCCGGCTGGTCAAGACGCTGGTGCTGAAGTCGGCCGCCCGGTACATGCGCAACCCGAACGGCTACACGCAGTCCAGGGCGGGAGACGAGACGCTGGCCTGGTCAGACATCGGCCGGGACGCCGGCACCGTGTACTTCTCGCGCGAGGAGATCCGCCTCCTGGAGGAACTCGCCGGGCGCAAGCGCGGCATCTACAGCGCACCCGTCTCCGCCTGGGGCACGAAGCTCCCCCTGTGCGACGCGGCCGGGCACGTCCCCGTCGACTACAGCGGCGACCCTTTCCCCCTGTTCAGTGACGGGGTGAGCCCCTGGTGAGCGTGCAGCGAAGGCGCGGTCAGACGGCCCGCGTATGGCGGACGAAGGAAGTCACCGACCGCCGAGGCAACACCGTGATCACCGTGGACGAAGACCACCCGGTTACCGTGCGGGCCGCCTTCATCCCGCAGCGGTCCGGCAAAGCGGAGGTGCCCGGCCAGCAGCAGATCAACGTGACGCGGATGATCGTGGACGCCCATGTCGAGGGCGTCACCCTCTGGTCCCGCATCGAGTACCAGGGCCGCATGTGGGACATCGTGACGCCGCCCGCCTACCACCACGGCGACCGCCGCACCCGGCACTGGTCGATCGACATTCGGGAGCGGCCCTGATGGCAGAGATCTACGACAGCGTGGCCGGCAAGAAGCTGGAGGAGTACCTCGCCCGTATGCCCGGCGTGCAGCGGTCTCTCGACGAGGCCCGCTTCGAAGTCGCCGCGCGAGCCGAGGCCCTCCTCCTCCAGCACCGCCAGGAAGGCCACGCCCACATCGACGTGGAAGACGGCCGGATCGACAAGTACGTGATCCTCGACGACGAGCGGGGCAAGGACGCCGCCCTGTCGATCGAGTACGGCCGCGCGGAATCCGTCGTCGTCAAGAAGCGCAAGGACGGCACGACGTACCTCGACGTGATCCCGGCCGCCGAGGGCCTGTTCATCCTGGCCCGCGCCGCGAACCTCCCGAAGAAGCGGAAGGGCAAGGTGCACCTCGACTGATGGCAGGACTCCCCGACCACATCAAGGCCATGGCAGAGCTGTCCCCCGTCGAGGATCTCCTCCTCGCGGTGCTGCGCGAGGGCCTCCCCGGAATTCGCGTGAAGTCCCTCGTCGACGCGCACGAGACCTTCCCGCTCGTCCTGGTCCGCCGCGACCCCACCTGGGGCGAGTGGCAGGGCGACACCCGCTTCACCGACGCGGCCCGCATCGTCATCAACGCCTTCGCGCCCGACCCCAACGGAGACGAAGACGCGGCGGTTCTCAGCGAGGCCGTCCGCGTCGTCATGCGGAACGCCTGGCTGAACCAGAAGGTCTATCCCCGGCTCGGTCACATCATCCGCGTGGACCTGAATTCCGCGCCGCGACGCGCAACGGACTGGGCGACGGCGACCGGGCCCGTGCAATACGCCGACCTCCCTACGGGGATCTGGCGCTACGAGTCGATTTACGACGTGCAGATCCGTAAGCCACGGACTCGCCCCTACACCCCCTAACCAGTTCCCTTTCACGCAGGCCCGGCCCCTTCGGGGGTGCGGGCCTTTTGCGTGCGCGAGTAAGGATGCAGCCCCTTGGCGATCAATGACGACGCAACCCTTGTCGTTGGGTCCGGTAACTACCTGACGGCGCCCACCGGAACGGCGATGCCGGCGGATCTCCTGACCCCGGTCAGTCCGTGGCAGAACGTCGGCCACACCAGCCTGGAAGACATCTTCGGCATTACGTCCGAGGGTGGCGAGGCGACCACCATCGGATCGCTTCAGAACAAGTCCCTGCGCACGAAGTACAGCGCGAGGACCGAGACCATGACTTTCACGCTCCAGCAGTTCGACACGGCCGCCCTGAAGCTGTACTTCGGCGCCAACGCGCCGATTCTGCCGGACGGTTCGGTCGGTGTTCCCACCGAGCCTGAGCCGACGCAGGCGGCCTTCCTCGCGGTATTCATCGACGGGGACAACCACTTCGCTTTCTACGCCCCCCGCGCCGAAATCTACCGTGCGGACGACATGGCGATCTCGGACACGGAGTCCCTCGCGGGCCTGCCGCTCGGCGTGAAGCCGATGGCCTACGGCTCGAACGTCTGGACGTACGCGATCACACCGCTCGGCGGCACCCTCGCGACCGGCGCATCCGCCGGCACTCCCGGCGCCTTCAGCCCCGAGGGCGCCGCCGCCCCGGCGAACCTCGCCGGTCTGGCAGGTGTCATCGCCACCCCGACGAGCGCGTGGACCACCGGTCAGCACGTCGTGCTCGGCGACGGCTCGAAGGCCAAGTGGGACGGCTCGGCCTGGGTCGCCACGACCTGATCACTTCCGGCGCGGGTGTGTGCGGACCCACCCGCGCCGGATCTCCCCCTCTTCGGTCCGCAGCCCCTTCCCTGTTCTTCTCTCTGGAGGTCCGCAACCCCATGGCTTCTTTCTCCCTCGACTCCATCCGCGCCGCCGCTGAGCGCAAGTACGGCTCGACCGACATCACCTTCGGCGAGGACGTTGTCCGTCTCCTCAACCCCCTGCGCCTGTCGGCCGCCCGCCGCAAGGCGCTCCTCGCGCTCCAGGAGGAGATGGGCAACGAGGACAACGACCAGGCCGACCTTCTCGCCCAGGCCATCCGCACCGTCGCCGAGTCGGAGAAGGCCGCCGAGAAGCTCCTTGACGAGGTGAGTGAGGACCTCGCGATCCTCGCGGAGATCTTCGGCCACTACGGCGAGAGCACTCAGGTGGGGGAAGCCTCGGCCTCGCAGGGCTGATCGACGAATACGCGGAGGGCCTCTATCCGGATCTCCTCTTTCACTTCGGCGTCGATCTCGTCGAGGTAATCGAGGGCCGGGGGCCCTCCCCTGCACTCGTCCTTCTGCTTGTGCAGAGGCTTCCCGATACCTCCCTCACGGTCGCATTGGCATCGGGCGGACGTGAGCATTTCGGCTGGGGTCAGGATCGGCATTTGTCTGCCGACCTGTACGACGCCGTGAACCAGAACACTAGAGCGACCGGCCAGTGGGGCAAGGGCAAGGCTCCGAAGATCCCTGCCTACCCGAGGCCGAAGGCGACCAAGGCCGAAAAGAAGAAGGACAAGGCCAAGAAGCCGCGGACCGTCGCGGAGATTTACAAGCACTTCCAGCGGAGGTAAGCCCGTGGCGTCCGAACCGAATATCGTCGGTCGTATCGCAGTCAAGGTCATGCCGGACACCGCCGGTTTCAAGCAAGACCTGAAGACGAAGCTCGAAAAGATCGAGAACGACCTCGCGATCACGGTCCGGACGAAGGCCGACGCTGCCGGCGCCCGCAAGGATGTCCTCGAAGCCGTACGCGACATCAACCGGGACAACAAGTCGACCGACTCCCGGAAGATACGTTTCTTCACCAAGCTCGACCTGACCGGCATGTCGTCGGAGGTCAAGAAGGCCGCCCAGGCGTACCAGCAGCGGGCGAACCAGCAGCGCATCACCTTCCGGGCCTCCGGTCAGCAGATGATCCAGGAGGCCCGTCGCGTCCGCCAGGGCGCCGACGAGGAGCTGTCGGACCTTAGCCTCGGGGTCAACCTCGACTCACAGGCGTCGGTCTCCAAGGCGATCGGCAAGGTTCGCGCAGCGCTCGACGAACTCGCCCAGACCGACATCGACATCGACATCAACACGGACTCGCTGAACGCGGCCGTGGACATGTTCGAAGAGCGGCTCGGCGAGATCGCGCACATCAACCTGCGCGTCGACAAGGACTCCCAGTCCTCCGTGAAGTCGGCCATCGCCCAGATCGACCGCGAGCTGTCCGACCTCCGGGCCGTGAACGTCAAGGTCAAGCTCGACGAGGCATCGCTCGAAGCAGAGAAGGAGCGGCTCGAAAAGCTCCTCCGCCTGGAGATCGGCTTCAACCCCCGCTCGACGAACTCCGTCAAGGCCGCCATCGCGAAGATCGACGCCGAGCTGGAGAAGTTCAAGGAGATCGACCTCTCGGTCAAGATGGACGAGGCGTCTCTCCTGAAGGCCCGGAAGCGCCTCGAAAAGCACCTGACCCTTGACCTGACGGTCGACAAGAAGTCCATGTCGTCGGTCGAGAGCGCACTGAAGCAGATCGAGGACCAGCTCGCCGATCTCGGCCGGGAAGAGATCAAGGTCAAGATGGACCGCCGGTCCCTCGTGACTGCCCAGGCCCAGATGAAGGCCATCCTCGACGCCGAGATACAGGCCAAGGTCACCGCGGATCGCGAGGCCGCCCAGAAGGCGCGCGACGAGATCCAGGCTCAGATGGACGGGATCAAGGTCCGGCCGAAGCTCGACAAGGAGATGGTCGCCCAGACGAAGCGGCAGCTCGAAGCCTCCTTCGAGCAGATGCGGGAGCTGAAGGCGAAGATCACGCCCGAGCTGGACGCCATGGAGAAGCGCAAGGTCGAGCGCGAGGTCGAAGAGCTTCAGGACAAGATCGAGAAGCTGCGGTCGACGATCGAGCCCGAAGTCTCCCGCGCCGGCATCATGGCCTCGATCGCCCACCTCGCGGCCCTCTCTCGGGACCGGGTCGTCGAGTTGATCCCCCGCGTCAAGCTCTCGGCCGCCGCGACGGCCACGGCCATGCTGCAAGCCCTGTCGGGCGCCCGCGTCCTGGGCGACATGTTCGAGCGCCTCGGCAACTCGATCAAGAACCTCGACCGGTCGGCGCCGATCATCGGCACCCTGGCGACCGCGATTGCGGGCCTGTCGGCATGGGGTATCTCGGCGGCCTCCAACCTGTTCACGCTATCGGCATCGCTGGCCCAGATCGGCGCAACCTCCCTTGCGCTGCCGGGAATTCTCGGCGGAATGGCGATCGGCCTCGGCGTCACGGTCGCCGCCTTCAAGGACTTCAACAAGGTCCTTCCCGAGGTCAAGGGCAAGCTGTCTGAGCTGCAAAACCTGATCAGCGAGAACTTCTGGGCCAAGGCCGAGACGCCGATCCGGAAGCTGATCGACAGCTTGATACCCGAGCTGACGGCCGGTTTCGGGAAGACCGCGACGCAGCTCGGCGGGTTCTTCGGCGGCTTCGCCACCGCCATCAAGAGCACAGTCGCCCCCGCGCTGGGCGGCATGTTCGACGACCTCTCGAAGTCGATCGAGATCGCCACGGGCGGCACGTCCACCTGGGCGAACATGATCAAGATCCTCGGTGAGGTCGGCGCCGGATACCTCCCCCAGCTCGCCCAGTGGTTCGTCAACGTCTCCGAGAAGGCGAACGCCTGGCTGGAGAAGAAGGGCGAGTCTGGCCTCCGCAAGGAGATCAACGACGGCATCACGGCCCTGAAGGATCTCGGCGGCATCCTCATGGAGACCGGCGGAATCTTCGCCGGCATCTCCCGCGCGGCCACCGAGGCTGGCGGCTCCACGCTCGGGATGATCCGGGACACCCTCGCCGGAGTCCACGAAGCCGTCGACAGCAGTGGCGTACAGGCCAAGCTCGTCGGACTGTTCACCGCCGCGCACGACGCGATGTCCAACATGGCGTCCGCAGGTGGCGCCGAAGTCCAGGCGTTCTTCGGTCAGTTCGTCGGGCTCATCACGCAAGTCATGCCGCAGGTCGGCACGATCATCGGCACGGCGCTGGGCGGCATCGCTGCGGCCCTTAACCAGCCCGAGGTGTTCGCGGGCGTCTACGCCCTCTTCGACGGCATACAGGCTGCGGTGACCGCCCTGGTTCCCGCCCTGGCCCCGCTCGGCACGGCGTTCGGCGCGATCCTCACGCTGGTCAGCTCGTTCCTGACGATGCTCGGCCCGCTGGTCGCCGCCGTTCTGACGCCTCTGTCCGAGGCGTTCGTCATGCTGGTGCCGGCGATCGAGCCGCTGATCGCCCTCCTCGGCGAGGCCCTGGGCGGCGTCGTAGCCGCGCTGGCCCCGCTGATCATGGCCGTCGTCACGGCGCTCGTTCCGCTGATCGAGGCCCTGGTCGCTGGCCTCCAGCCGATCATTCCGCTCATCGTCGAGACGCTGTCCGCGATGTCGGCTGCACTTCAGCCGATTATCGAAATCCTGATGCAGATCTTGACGGCCGCGATTCTGCCGCTCATCCCGGTAGTCCAGTCGCTCGCCGCCGAATACCTGCCCAAGATTTCGGAAGCGTTTTCCGCAGTCATGACGGCGGTCCAGCCGTTCTTGAACGCCCTGCTTCAGGTCGTGAACTTCCTGATGCCGATCCTGGCGCCAGCGATCGAGTTCATAGCCGGGCTCCTGCTTGATTCCCTAGTCGCCGCCATCAACGGCGTGGCCGATGTGTTCACCGGTCTCTGGAACGTCTTCAAGGGCGTCTGGGACATGATCGTCGGCTATTTCAAGATGGTCGTCGGCATCTTCGTCGGCACCCTCACGGGTGACTGGAGCATGTTCGAGGACGGCCTCAAGCAGATCTGGAACGGCATCAAGACGTTCCTGTCCGGTCTGTGGGACGTCATCAAGGGCGCCTTCATGATCTTCCTGAATGTCGGAATTCTCGGCGTCGGAAAGAAGATCCTGACCGGAATCAAGAGCCTCTGGGACAACTCCTGGAACAGTATCAAGACGTTCGCGATCGGGCTCTGGAACTCGCTGAAGGCGAACTTCTCGACGTTCATGACGAACCTGCGGAACGCTCCGGGCGCCGCACTTCGGGAGATCATCAAGTTCTTCGGTGATTGCTGGAGGACGATCAGGTCCGAGGCGGGTACCGCCTGGGAAGCGGTCAAGAAGGTCTTCTCCGAGAAGATCGACGACTGCGTCAAGTTCGTCAGGGACATCCCGAAGAACGTCAAGGAGATCTTCTCCGACGCGAAGAGCCTGCTCCTCGACGCCGGCAGGAAGATCATCACCGGTCTGATCGACGGACTGAAGTCGATGATCGGGTCCGTCAAGAGCACGCTCGGCGACCTGACGAGCAAGATCGCCGACTGGAAGGGCCCGGCGCCCAAGGACGCGATCCTCCTCTACGACGCCGGTCGACTGATCATCCAGGGCCTCATCAAGGGCCTGGAGTCCCAGTACGACGCCGTCAAGAAGTCGCTCAACGAGCTGACGGCGCGGATTCCGAAGAACGCTTCGAAGGGCCTCAAGGACCGGATCAACCGGGACCGGGCCCAGCTCCTCAAGCTGGCCTCCGCCTGGGAGGCCGGGGCGAAGAAGCTCGAAGCCGCTCAGGCCAAGCTCGACAAGCTCCGCGAGCAGATGTCCGACTACGCCGCGCGGGTCGCGGACCGGGTGCTCGACACGGGCGACGTGACCAAGGTCAAGGACGCGACCTTCGAGACGGTCACGGACTCCCTCAAGAACGCGGTCGAACAGGCTAAGCGTTTTGCGGCCGTCCTCGCGAAGCTCAAGAAGCTCGGGCTCAACCAGACCTCGTTCGACCAGATCGCCATGGCCGGACCGGAGGCCGGGCTCGCCGCAGCCGAGGCCATCGCCAACGCGGGCGCATCCGGTGTGTCCGAGATCAACGACTTGCAGAAGGAGTTGCAGAAGTACGCCACGCAGGCCGGATCGACCGCTTCGCACTACATGTACGACGCGGGGGTCCGGGCGGCCGAGGGCCTCGTCAAGGGCCTGGAGGCGCAGCAGTCCAGCATCGAGAAGCAGATGCTCAAGATCGCCGACGCCATGGTGAAGGCGATCAAGAAGGCGCTGGACATCCACAGCCCTTCGAGGCTGTTCCGCAAGCTCGGCTCGTTCGTCGGCGAGGGCTTCGGCCTCGGTGTCGAGGACGAGCGCGGGCGGGTCGAGCGCGCGGCGAACGCGCTCGCATCGAGCGCCACCTCGGGGGCGTCCCGCGAGGTCACGGCCGCTGTCTCTGGCGGCCTGACGGCTGCCGGGTCCGGCCAGGCCGTGACGAAGGTTCTCAACTACTACGCGGGTTCCGGAAGCTCCCTCTCGTCCGAGGAGGAGCTGTTCGCGGCTGCCTCGCGGGCAAGGATGGTCGGCTGGTGAAGCTCGAACTGAGCAGCGCCTCGGACAGGCTCAGCCTGGACGGGTTCGAGATGGAAGGGGTGGGGTTCCAGGCCCTTGCCGGGGCTACCGGCCTGGGCCTCCCCCAGCTCTCCGTTCAGTGGCTCGAAGGAGCGGGGGACGGCGCCGCCTATCGCGGGCGGCGCGTTCTGCCCCGCGACATCGACATCCCCCTCGACATCGTGGGGAGGGACAGGGCGCACCTGTCTGAACTGGTGACTCGTCTCGCGCGGGTGCTGGCAGATGAGAGCGGCCTGACCCTGACGTACATCGACAGCGAGGGCGGACGCTGGTCGACGCCGGTCGCATGGATCGGTGGCGGGGAGATGGACGCAGGCGCCGGAACGCGGGACGTGCAGACCGTCATCACCCTGCGGGCGCCGTCCCCCTACTTCCTCGCCGAGTCACCGCAGACGGTCACGATCGGCGGGGCCACAGCCGGCGCCTTCCTGTCGTCCATGTCGTCCATGCCGCTCGCCTCGTCCCAGGCGATCGGCTCCGTGCAGCTCTCCAACGAGGGCGACGTGCCCGCCTACCCCACCTTCCAGGTGTTCGGGCCGGGCGACAACTTCAAGGCGATCGGCCCGAAGGGACAGACGTTGCACTACACAGGGGCGATCACGTCCATGGGCAGCATCAACGTGGACATGGGGACTGGCGTCGTGCGCGACGGCGCGCAGACGAACGTGTACCGCTACCTCGCCCCGGCCCCGAGCTTTTGGGCCGTCCCGCCCGGCACTTCGACGGTCTCCGTCTCGCTCCTGAACACGACGGCCGCCTCGAAGATCGTCGTCTCGTGGCGTCCTCGCAAGTGGGTGGTGATCTAGTGAGGCAAGACGATCTCCTCGTCGAGGTGCGCGACAAGACGCTGACTCGCGTCGGGGCCATCCCCGCGGATCTCTTGACCATGGATGCCGAGGACATCCACAACAACGTCGGCACGTGGAAGCTCCAGATCAACGCCGAGCACCCGCTCGCCGCCGTCCTGTCGACGCCCGGCGCGGGCATCATCGTGACCGGCCCAAGCGACGTGCTGTTCTCCGGGCCGGTGACGAAGACGGAGACGGCCGTCACGGCGACCGATCCCCTTGGCACGCTAACCGTCGAGGGCGTGGACGACACGATCATCTTGTCGGACATGCTCGCCTGGCCCGACCCGGCCAACGGCAACGCCAACTCGCAGAACTTCGCCTACGACGAGCGCACCGGCGCGGCCGAGACGCTCATGCACGCGTACGTCAACGCGAACTGCGGCCCGAGCGCCCCGGCCAACCGTCGCCGGGCCGGGCTCATCATGGGTACCAACGGCGCGCGGGGCGCGAGCGTCTCGAAGGCCGCGCGCTTCCAGCAGCTCGGAGAGCTGTGCAAGGAGCTGGCTGATCCTGCCGGGCTCGGCTTCCGCGTCGTGCAGCGGGGGGCGAACCTGGTCTTCGAGACGTACGCGGTCGCCGACCGGACGAAGGAGGCCCGGCTCGGCGTCGTGAACAACACGCTCGCCGGTCAGCGGGTGGCAGTGTCCACCCCACAGAAGACGCGGGTCATCGTGGGCGGCGACGGGGACGGTTCGAACCGGCTGTTCGTCGGTGTCGACAACGCCGACTCGCTCGCGGCCGAGGCCGACTGGGGCCGGCGGATCGAGAACTTCATCGACGAGCGCTCTTCGACCGACACGGCCGAGCTGACGCAGAAGGGCACGGAGGCTCTCGCGGACGGCGGCACTACGGTCAGGGCGGCGCAGGCCGTCCCCATGGAGGACAGCGCCCTCGACTTCGGCCGCGACTGGTTCCTCGGAGACAGGGTCTCCGTGATCGTGGGCAACGCCGAGATGGCGGCCGTGGTCACCGGCATGGTCCTGAAGGTCGACTCGGACGGCTACCGGCTTGGCGCCATCCTGGGTGACCCGACCCCGCTCGACGCTGCGGCGGCCGAGGCGAAAGCCGTGAAGGGTCTGGAATCCCGGGTCTCCTCGCTGGAGCGCACGGCCGAAGCGATGCCCGCAGGCCCTCGCGAACTGCCGGCGATCACCATCACCCAGGCCAGCCCCACGGACGCCTACCCGGAGGGCGCGTCCATCTCGTACCTCACCGCGGCCGAGGCTACGGCCGGTGGCTGGGACTTCGGCGGCAAGTACGGCTTCCTTATGACCCGTAGGCACGAGAACGGCGACGCCTTCCAGACGTGGAGCCGCGTCCACGCCGCGAGCACCAACCGTGAGGACTGGGTTCGCGGCGGCAACCGCAGCACAGGTTGGGCACCCTGGCGGCACCTCGGCTACGTACAGATCATCGACTCAGCGGACTTCACGCAGTCCACAGCCCCCACGGCCTACCCGTATGGCGAGTCACGCCTCTACGTCAACTCCGCCGCTTCAGTCAACGGCGGTTGGGGATTCGCGCCCATGTGGGGCTACATCCTGACCACGGCGACGAGCACCGGCTACGTTACGCAGCGGTGGACCCGACTCGGTGCCAGCTCCGAAGCCCATCAGGAGTGGCAGAGGCACGGAAGCCCGGAGTCGGGTTGGTCCGCCTGGCGTCAGCTCTCGTACGCCAATGAGACCGCACGGGGGGTCAAGGCCCTCCAGACCCTCGGCACGAGCGCGTACGTCGGCGATACGGCGACGATGGTCTACACACAGCAGTTCACGGCTGAGGCGGGCCGGTGCTACAAGGTCACGCTCCGGGTCGCCTCCGTGGACACGGACGGCGCGGGCGACAATGCCAACGCGAGTATCCGTTACGCGAAGCAGAGCGCCTTCACCTGCATTCGGTGGGCCACCGGCACCACCGTGACCCCGTCGAGCACGCTTGCCGCCGACTTCTACAGCACGGTCTACGACGACGACTCAAGCACGTCGACCGGTCTGAACATCGACTGCTTCATCAACAACCCCCCGGCCGGACCGATCACGGTCGGCGTCACGCTCAACACCCGCAGGGCCGCCGCGACGTACGGCATGGTGCGCTACCTGCCGAGCGGGATGTCGCAACTGGCGATCGAGGACGCGGGCGCGGCCCTTTAAGGAGTCCCCTCTCTTGGCAATCACCTCCTACCCCTTCGATGCCCAGGTCGTCACGGAGACCCAGTACAGCCAGATGTTCCGCGAGTTCCAGGACTCGGGCATCGTGGCGAGCTTCGGCTCGTCGTCGGGCTTCTACGTCACCGCCGGCACCGGCATGAGCGTCAACGTCTCGTCGGGCCTGGCCTTCCTGCGGGGCTTCATGGTGCAGTCCACCGCGACCGAGGCCGTGACGATCCCGGCCGCGAACACCTCCGTCCGCGTCGACCGGGTCGTTTTGCGCCTCGACCCGTCCCTGAACAGCATCGTCCTGGCGGTGAAGCAGGGCACGGCGGGCTCGACGACTCCGCCGAACCTGACCCAGACGGACACCGGCATCTTCGAGATCGCCCTCGCGTCCGTCACAGTTGGCGCAAACGCCACCTCGATCACGTCCGGGGACATCGCCCGCATCCGCACCTTCACCGGCCACCGCGTCGGCGTGTGGAACACCAACACCCGCCCGACGAATCCCCGCTTCGGCCTCCTCGGCTACAACGCCGACAGCAACCGATGGGAGTACTGGAACGAGACGGCCTACGTCCCGCTCATCTCGAATGTGGACTGGGCAAACCTGTCCGGCAAGCCCGCCACCTTCCCGCCGTCCACGCACAGCCACAAGTGGGCGGACATCACCGACGCCCCCTCGTCCCTGCCTCCGGCCTCACACACGCACGACTGGGGACAGGTCACGGGCAAGCCCACGAGCTACCCGCCCAGCACGCACGGACACGCCTGGTCCAGCATCACGGGGACACCTTCCTCCTACCCGCCCTCAACTCACTCCCACGCGTGGTCGAGCATCACCTCGAAGCCGACGACGTTCCCGCCCAGCACGCACTACCACTCCCAGTACCTTGAGCCCGGGGACACGATCGCCTGGTCGAACGGCACGAAGCGTGTCCATGCGGACAGCGTCAGTGGCTCCGGGACGTACTACGCGGTGTGGGTGCAGGGCGACGGCACTTTCGCCCGCAACACCAGCTCGCGCCGCTTCAAGCAGAACATCCGGGACATCGACATCGACCCCGACGCAGTTCTGTCCCTGCGTCCCCGCGTCTACGACCGGCGCCCGAAGGAGGAGGGCAGCGACTACCTCCGGGACGAGTTCGGCCTGATCGCCGAGGAGGTCGCCGAGACACTCCCCGAGATCGTCACCTACGACGAGGAGGGACGCATCGACGCCCTCCGCTATGACCTCCTGGGCGTGGCCCTTCTGAGCGTCGTGCAGGACCAGGCCGAGCGCATCGAGCGCCTGGAGCAGCTCGTAAGGGACATGTCCCGATGACCCTCGACCCCAATGTGCAGGTCGCACTCGTCTCCGCCGGCGGAGTGGTCACCGCGGCCTTCATGGGCGTCCTCGTCGAGCTGGTTCGCCGCCAGGGGACAGCCCTCGCCGAAGTGCGCGAGCACGCGCAGGAGGCCCGCGATCAAGTCTCCAACGATCACACCAGCAACCTTCGAGACGACCTCGACCGCGTGATCTCGGGACTTGACCTCGTCCTCGAAGGACAGGCCGAGCACAGCCGGGACATCCGCGAACTGCGCTCCGAGCTGTCCCACGAGCGCGCCGAGCGCTTGGCCGTCTCCGAGCGTCTCGACTCCCACATCTCTTCTGTCTCCACCTGAGACATCCACCCCCTGAAGGCCCTGTCCCGAGCGGACGGGGCCTTTCGCATGTCCCGAAGGAGGGGCTCACGTGACCAGTCAGGTAAGCAAGATCGTCGGCATCGCAAAGGCCGAGGTCGGCACCCAGGAGAAGCGGTCGGGTGGCCACTGGGTCAACGACTCCAAGTACAACCGCTGGTTCGGGAAGATCCCCGGCTACGGCGAGAGCGGCTACGGCTGGCCGTGGTGCGCGGCGTTCGTGGCCTGGTGCGCGGCCGAGGCGGGACTCGCGGGCCTCTACCCGAAGACGGCCGGGTGCCTGACGGCGGTGTCCTGGTTCAAGCAGCGGGGACAGTTCAGCGCCTATCCCGCAATCGGTGCCCAGGTCTTCTTCGGCGCGAACGGCGGGACGCACACTGGCCTCGTCTACGACTACGACGACGACCCGGACGGGTACGTCTACACGGTCGAAGGCAACACCAACGCGGGCGGAAGTCCCGAGGGCGATGGCGTCTACCTGAAGAAGCACCGCCGCAAGGATTCCTACGTGTACGGGTACGGCTACCCGGCCTTCGCCGAGGGGATCAAGTCAGCCGACCCGGCGTGGAAGGGGAAGGCGCCGAAGCCTGCGGTCGAGAAGCCGAAGCCGCCGGCACCCAAGCCTGCCCCGAAGCCCGCCTCGACGATCGTCGCTCTGAACGCGGCGGTCAAGCCGGGCGCCAAGCACAAGCAGGTGCGCGAACTTCAGCAGCTCCTCATCAAGGCCGGGTACGGCCCGATCGCGGGCGCGGTCACCGACTTCTACGGTCCGGAGACTCAGCGAGCGGTCGCGAGGTTCCACGACCGCAACCCGGCGTACCGCAGCGGCCTGCACGATCCGCGGATCGGGCCCAAGGGCTTCGTCGCGCTCCAGAAGCAGGCGGGCCGCCGATGAGTAAGCACCGCAAGCCCGTCACGGCCTTCCTGTCCGCCCTCCCCGTCCGCTACCGCTCGCGCTTCGGGGCCGTCTTCGCGGCCCTCGGCGTGCTGGTGAGCGTCGCCGCCATCGTCTACGCCGACAAGCCCGAGGTCGCTCTCATCGTCCAGATCGCGACTTCCCTGGGTCTGGTCGACGGACCCGACGCCGAGTAGCACTGCGCCCCCCTCCTGGCCCTCTCGGGTCGGCAGGGGGGCGCCTTTCGTCGTCTCAGGATTCCTTGGCCCTGGCCGCCTTCTCTGCCTCGATCTCCGCGAGGGTCTTGACCGGCGTCCGGCCCCGCCTGGTCGTCGCCTTCTTCGCGGTTGCCTTCTTGCCGGTGGCCTTCCGCTGTGCCGGCGGCTTGGCCTCGGAGGCAGGCTGGGGCTTCTCGGCCTCCAGGTCGAAGAGGTCGAGTACGGGAGCGGCGTCCTCGTCGCACAAGTCGCGCTGTATCGGCCTGCCCTCATCCGGGGTCAGGGTGTACCTCTTGGCAGGCCGGTCCTGCCGCTTGCACTTGTCGCAGACACGCACGGTGATCGTTAGGTCCATTCCTCCGCTTCCCAGGAGTGAGGCACGTCTGGTCGTATTGTCCCTCACTCCTGGGGGCTGCGGCTCGTGATCGGGTCAGGAAGCGTTGAGGCGGGCGAGATAGCGGCTGCCGGTGCGGCGCTCACGGCCCATGGCCTTTGCCAGGTTCGGGCCGGTGATCTCCTCCCCCTTCTCGACCAGAGACTTCGCGGCTTCCTTGATCTCTTCGAGGCTGGGGGCCGGGCGGCCGGGACGGCGCCGGTTGCGGGCCTTGGCCACCTCGTCGACCGGCAGCTCCTCGCCGTCGAGGGTCGTCTGAACGGGCTCGGCATCCTGGCCCTGGGGCTCGTCGCGCTCCTGGTCATCGGCGACCAGCGCGGCTTCCGCCGGCACCTGCTTGACGGCTCGGATCACCATGTGAGCGACGTGTCCGGCGACGATCGCGGGGACGGCGGAGACGGCGGCGACCAGCTCCTTCGACGAGGCCATGTATCCAGCGGAGATCCAGTGCGCGACGACCTGACCGGCGAGGGTCATGCCCAGGGCGCCGATGGCTCCCGCGATGGCGCTTCCTCGGCCCTTCTCGCCCTTGGCGCGGCTCTCGGTGAACCAGACCGCGACGACGGCGTAGACGCTCATGCAGACCGGCATACCGGCGGCGACCCACTCGTTCCATCCGGCGGTGCGGGCGAGCTGGTACTCGCCCGGGGCGGACATGGCCAGGGCGACGGCGAGCACCAGGCCGCCGACGACGTAGGCGTACCGGGGCATACGGGCAGGCTGAGACATGGGTGTGCCTTTCAGGGTGGTGCGGAGGGAGGTGAGGGGTGTGTCAGGCGGTGCGCATGGCCGCGCGGGCGGCACGCCAGGCGGCGTTAGGGCCGTCGATCACAGGCGCGGGCGCAGACTCGGCCGGGGCCTCGCTGATCTCGCCGGAGGTGCAGTCGATCTCGAAGTACGTGGTGGCGCCGAGGGCGCACTCGGCGCAGATGCCGGACTCCTGGCCTGCGGGCAGCAGGTTGCCGCAGCCCTCGGGGCAGTCGGCGTACTGCTTCCACTGGCGCTTGGGCTCGGGGCGCTTGCGGTCGAGGCGATCGGCGATCAGGCGCGCGGCGGAGTAGACCTTCGAGGGGAGGCCCTGGGTCACGGCGTCGGTGATCTCGCCGATGGTGGCGCCACGGCCGAGCCAGTCGGCGACCGAGGGGGCGAGCTTGGCGACCTGCCGCTCGGAGAGGTTCAGGCGGCTGTCGATCGCGGCGAAGCGGCGCACGATGCGGGCCGCCTCGGTGAGCTGGGGGGCCTGGGTGTCCTGCTTCTTGCTGGAGCCCTCCCTCGCCGCAGACGCGGCCGGGTGGTGCTCGTCAGCGGGAGGGAAGGGAGGGAGTTTCCCACCGTCCTTTGAGGAGTTCCTTTTCCCCGAAGGGGACGTTCCCGCTTCCTCGCCGCCCGGCTCACCGGTTCCCGGCAGGGCGGGAAGCGGAGAGAAGCTGTCCTGGGGCTCGTCGAACACGTAGACCTGCGTCCGGATGAGGCCCTCGTCGTCACGGGTCGTGACGCGGAAGTAGTACCTGTGCTCGATCAACTCGTCGATCGCGTGCTCGATGCCCTTGCGGCCGACCTTGGGGTTCTCGTCCGCGAGCTTGCGCACGTTCTCCTTGGTGCCGCTGGGCAGGCTGATCAGGTAACCGAGCAGGCCACGGGCTGTGAACGACAGCCCCTTGTTCTGGGCGATGCTGTTAGGCACCACCGTGAAGTCACGGTCATGCCGAGTACGATGGATACGCATTGGGAGCTACCACTCTCGATGCCGGACCCCGGAGCGTTGGCGCGCTGCCGGGGTCACCTGTTTATTTTGGGCAGTCTCGCCCGGTTGTCTGGTCACAGCTTGACATGATCATCCGGGTTAGGTCAATCTTTACCTTGAACGCAGAAGGTTGTACTGACCCGGTTGATTGAGATGACCACCACACACAAGGGGAGACATGCCCGCCACGAAGATCCAGGACAAGGCAGAGGTGCTGCGCTGGTTCGAGGAAGGCCGCACCTACGAGTGGATGGTTCAGGCATACGAGGAGAAGTACGAGATCACGACCACGGTCCCCATGTGGGCAGCGTTCCGCCGGCGGAACGGCCTCGACAGGCGGAATACCCGCGCTGACGACCTGATCCCCTGGAAGATCAGGAAGGATCACAGACACCTATACCCAGTCATGATGCTGCGAGCCGAGGGGCGCCTCCGGGCTGGCAAGCCGGTCTCCGAGGCGATCATGAAGAAGCTGGCGAGCTGGAAGCAGTCCCTCGAAGAGGACAGCCTCGTCGTGCACTACGACCCCGAGACCGAAGACGGCTTCTTCTACATCCCGCGCGAGGAGCGCGATACCGACCTCATCCGCGAACCCATGCTGAAGACCGGCAACCAGGCACGTGACTAGCCCCCTCCCAACCGGTCCGCGTTCGACCTTACCCCCCGCCACTGACAGGCGGGGGGTTTCCTCTTGCCTGAGGCGGCGCAAGGCCCTGACCTGCGGCTAAGGGGGTGAACTTCAAGCGATCCGAGTGTATGTTCGATGCCTGCCGGGGGGCGGAGTTGTGAAGGTTGTTCGATTGACAACCATGCAGGGCCCCACGTAGAACTGGAATCAGATAGTCCAATCTTTACATGCAACAGGGGGCCCAGCGCGTTGAACGGTGAACTGCGAATCGAAGGCGCTGCGCCCCTCGTCGCCACTGACAGTTCCGCCGGACTCCCAGACGGCATGTGGCTGGTTGGCGACGCGGCCACCTGGGACCAAGCGCTAGTCGTTCGAGCTGACACCTCCTCGGCGGACATGCGCAAGGGACTGGCGCTCGTTCATCACCTCGGCCTGGAACCGCTTGGCGAGGAGGAGTGCGAGCCTGATCTGCTCGATGACGGGTCGGTCCGTATCTGGCTAGTCCCGACAGCACCCAGCGATCCGTTCGAATACAACGACAACATGGAGCCCATCGCTTGAAGATCATCGACTTGACCCACGAGCCCACCGTTCCGCGCGACGGCTGGGACCGGCCTCTTGTCATCCCGAAGCAGGGCGGCAAGCCGGTCGCCCTGACCCGCACCACGACGTTCATCGACTGCCTCGAAGACAAGACGGCCCTGTCCGACTGGAAGTCCCGCATGACCCTGGCCGGGGCCGCGAAGCGCCCCGACCTCCTTGACGCGGTCAGGCAGCTCGATCCGAACGAGCGGGAGGACATCAGGCGGCTGAACCAGCTCGCCGCGCAGGCCGCCGAGATCGCGGGCGCCAATGTGAAGAGGGAGAAGGGCACTCACCTGCACAAGCTCTCCGAGTACGTCGATGCCGGATGCCCGCTTCCCGCCGGCACATCCGCGGTGGACCAGCGCGACATGAGCGCCTACCTGATGGAGACGGCCGACTTCACGGTGAGGGCCGTCGAGAGGTTCGTCGCCGTGCCCGAGCTGCGGACCGGCGGGACCTTCGACCGGCTCCTCGAATACGAGGGCCCGGACCCTGACGGCAACCACGTCTCGGGCCTGTTCATCGGCGACCTGAAGACGGGCAGCATCGAGTACAACGCGCTGAAGATGGCGATGCAGCTCGCCGTGTACTCGCGCGGCGAGTTCTACGACTACAGCCGCTTCCCCGTCGACCCGGCGGACAGGAAGGCGTTCACCGCCTGGAAGAAGCGCGAGGTGCCGGCGGCTGAGGCCGCGCAGGCGTACACGCCCCTTGAGGGGGTGTCCCGAAAGTGGGGCATCGTCATCAGCCTTCCGGCCGGATCGGGTGAGTGCACGCTCCACTGGGCCGACCTGGAGATCGGGTGGGCCGCCGCGCGCCTGGCCCTCGACGTACGCGCGACCCGCAGCGTGAAGGGCGCACTCCGCCCGTGGGTGAGCGGCGTCACAGATACGAAGGCTGCATAACTGCGGCACGGGTGTTAAGTTTGTACCAAGAGACAGGGAGTTGAAGTGAAGGCAGATCAGGCGGAACTCGTAACGTCCTATGCGGACGGCACGATCGGCGTCACCATCAAATACGGCAAATCATACGAAGACACCTGGGCTGTGTTCCGTGGCACCGTGGTGCAGGTCCGCGAGCTGATCTGCGACTACTTCGGCTTCGAGTGTAAAGATGTGACCGGACTGTCGCTGAGCGACCTCGTCGTGAACGCGACGAGCCTCGCCCACGGCAAGGGGAACATCGCCTCCATCCTCGACGCCCGGATCATCCCCGAGCCCCCCTCCGAGGCCCCGGCAAACGACCCCTGGGCGGCTGCCTCGGCCGCGAAGTCCGAGACCACGGACAACAAGTCCGCCTGGATTCTCGGCGAGATCGAGAAGGCGCCCAGCATCGACGAGCTGAAGAAGCTCTGGGCGGCGAACCAGGCAATGTTCGCCGACCCCGCCGTCATGGCCGCCTACAAGGCCCGCGGCTCGGCCCTCAAGAACGGGTGACCCCGTGCCCGCCGTGAGCCTCGCCCTCGTCCTGGTCGTCTCTGCGCTGGGCTCCGTCATCGCCCCGCGCTACTCCGAGCCGACCCCCTACTACAGCCACGAATTCCCCACCGAAGGAGAAACCGAGTGACCCTGAACTTCGTCGAGATCCCGACCGCTGGCGGCGGCTGGCTCAAGCCTGCCGAAATCAAGGATGCGGTCGCGCTCCTGATCGAGGTCAACTCCTACGAGCCCCAGCGGCCCACCCCGAACGGCCCGAAGGACTCGGCGCT
Source organism: Streptomyces sp. NPDC090021 (assembly GCF_044748225.1). Lineage (NCBI taxonomy): Bacteria > Bacillati > Actinomycetota > Actinomycetes > Kitasatosporales > Streptomycetaceae > Streptomyces > Streptomyces sp. NPDC090021. Next base: position 53,891 of record NZ_JBIVFO010000007.1, read on the forward strand.
CTGCGACGTGACGGTCTTCAAGACCCCGGAGTCGCTGGCGTCCCGCACCCCCGAGGTCAACAAGGGTATGCGGATCGAGCAGACCCTCCTCGCCCGCGACCTGGAGAAGGTCGTCGGCAACGCCACGATCGTCAAGCTGGACCAGGTCCCGCCGAAGCGGCCGGGAGCCCACCCCGCCTGGGTCTGGCGCCCGGTCAACGACGCCACAGTCCGCCAGGCCGTCATCGAGTACGCGCAGGCGCGTGAGGCCGCCGTGAACGCGGCCGTCGCCGACGCCCCCGACTTCGACTGACGTACGCGAGGAGCTGGGGGCCGGTCGTCCGGCTGGCCCCCGCCTCGCGGGTCTGGAGGACCCGTGTCCCGTCCCGACTGGGACTGCTGGGCAATGAGCATCGCCGAGACCGTCGCGACCCGTGCCGACTGCACGCGGGCACAGGTCGGTGCCGTGCTCCTGTCCCGAACGAACCGTGTGCTGAGCGTCGGATACAACGGCCTGCCGGCGGGACTGCCCGGCTGCTCGACGGCCGCGAACTGCCCACGCGGGCGGCTCACCACAGAGGAGTGCGCCCGCGACTCGGACTACTCGAACTGCGCGGCGGTCCACGCCGAGGCCAACGCCATCCACCACGCCAGCCCGGCCGAGCTTCGCGGCTCGACCCTCTACGTCACCCGCAAGCCGTGCCCGGCTTGCATGACCCTGATCCGCTCGGCGGGAGTCCGCCGCGTCGTCCACAGAGAGGAGCCCGCCAGTGCTGACCCCCGCTAGGTCTCTCGCGAAGCACGCCGAATCCGGCAAGGAGCTGCCGAGGATCGAGGCGTTCGACGCCCTGTACGGCATGGGGTGCCGACCGCGTCACGGCGAGGTCATCATGATCGCGGGGCGAAGCGGCACACAGAAGAGCGGCCTCGCCCTGTTCTGGGTCGCGTCCATGAACCTTCCGACCTTGTACTTCTCGGCGGACATGAGCGCTTTCACCGCCTCGTCGCGGCTCGCGTCCATGCAGACCGGGGACACCACGGAAATGGTCGAAGCGGGCATGGCGGCCGGAGGCCGTCACCGCGAGGAGTACCTTGCCGCGCTGGCCCACCTGAACATCACCTTCAGCTTCGGCAGCCCGATCACCTGGAAGGCGGTCGACGAGGAGCTGGAAGCCTACGTCGAGCTGTGGGACGCCTATCCGGCCGTGATGGTGTTCGACAACCTGATGGACTTCGACGGCGCCGAGTCGGACTACACGGAACAGATGTCCGTGATGAGCGGGCTGACCGAGCTGGCCCGCGCGACCGGCGCGACCGTGATCGTCCTGCACCACGCCAGCGACAAGAGCTGGGAGGCGAAGTCCGACCCGTGGGCCCCGCCCTCCCGCGATCAAGTCAAGGGCGGGCTGAGCGAGAAGCCGGAGCTGAGCCTCTCCGTGGCGCTCGACCCGAACAGCCACGAGTACCGGGTCGCCGTGATCAAACAGCGCATGGGCCCCTGCGACCCCACGGCCCGGCGGTACGCGTCGATGCGCTGTCACCCCGAGGTGACGCGCTTCTCCAAGCTCGAACGCCTGGTGCCGGCGGCAACCCCCGCGAAGCCCTGGTCTCCCACGGACGCCCTGCTCAAGTAGAAGGTAGGTGTAAACTTTGGACCCGATCGCCAAGCGCAACAAGGCCAACAAGCGCCGAGGAGCCGAGTGGGAGATCGACCTCATGACGGGTCTGCGATCCGTGGGTGAGGACGTTGAGCGGCTGCGGCTGACCGGAGCGGAGGATGAGGGCGACCTCGCCATCCGCGAGGACGGCGGCCTCTTCACCGTCATCGAGGCGAAGAACGCGAAGTTCGAGCCCGGCCCCTTCCTCGACGAGGCCCACCGCGAGCGCCTGAACTTCGCCAAGCACCGGGGCATCGACCCCGGCCGGGTGGAGTCGGTCGTCGTCGTCAAGCGCCGGGGAAAGGGCTGGCGCAAGGCGTTCGTCCTGACTACGGTCGAGGACTTTTTCGGTCTGGACGACGCCGAGTGAACGCCATCACCTACGAAGAGGCCGCCGAGTACGAGCGCCTGGTCGAGGAGCTGGGCCGCTTCGACCTCGCGTCCGCCGGCAGCGCCGGGTTCGAGTCCCTCGGCTACGACGACGACAAGGGCTGGTTCGTCGGGAGGCGAGTGCCGTGAGGTTCCGCCGCGTCGACACCGACCACGAGGACCAGGAGCACGAGAAGCCCACGCTCGAAGCCGTCTTCGAGCACTACGACATCGAGTTCAACTCGCACCGCGTAACGGGCATGACGGCCTGCCCTCTGCACGAGGACAACACCCCGTCCTTCTCATGGAACACCGACCGGCAGCTCTGGAAGTGCCACTCCTGCGGGAAGGGCGGCGACGCATTCACTCTGATCATGGAAAAGGAAGGCACTGACTTTGTCGGAGCACGAGCCCTTGCAGCCTCTCTCGCCTTCGCAACGCGAGATGCTGGAGGAGGCGACGAGCGCGTATCAGGCAGCTCTTACGCCGGACGCCGCGCGGTATCTCCTCGACCGGGGAATCGGCCGCGAGGAGGCGGTTACACACCGGCTTGGCGTCGTCGGTGACCACCCCTTCCCCGGTCACGAGCGATTCCGCGGGATGCTCGCGATCCCCTACCTCGACCGCCTCGGTAAGCCGCTGACCATCCGCTTCCGCTGCCTGGAAGAGCACGACCACAGGGCCGCCTTCCACGGGAAGTACAACACCATCAAGGACGATCCGCCGAGGATGTACGGCGTCGCCGACGTGCACCAGGCCGGGGACACCATCGACGTGACCGAGGGCGAACTCGACCGGATCGTCCTCAAGAAGATCGGCCTCCACGCGGTCGGCCTCCCCGGCGCCGCTCTCTGGCAGCCCCGGCACCGCCGAATGCTCGCGGGCTTCAACCGCGTCCGCGTCTGGGGCGACCCCGACGACGCGGGGTCGGAGTTCACCGCCCGTATCTGCCGGGCCCTTCGATCCGCCAAGGGGATGCGCCTGCGGGACGCGGACGTGTCTGACACCTACATGCAGGGGGGCGCGCAGCCCCTTCTCGAACTGATCAAGGAGACGAAGTAGTGACCACCGCCCCCGCCCGGAAGACCGCCCCCCGCAAGGCGCCGGCACGCAAGGCCGACCCCCTCGCGACCGTGCTCGCCGAGCTGGGCGCAGCGGCCAGTCAGGTCGGCGACCTCCCCCCGACTCTGGTCGGCGGCCTCGTCCCCGCGCGCGGATCGGACGTGTACCGCAGGCGGGCCGACGAGTGGGAGGTGATCAACGAAACGCGTCAGGACACGGGCCACCTCGGCGTTGACGGCCTGGCCATCCAGGTTGCCTTCGCCGCCTTCGGCGGGCGCACGCCGGAGGAGATCCGCAAGGGGCTCGTTCGCCTGGCTTCGCTCACGATCGCGGCCATCGGGCAGATTGATCGGGAGGCTGAGTGACCACCGGCCTTCCCTGCCCCCAGTTCTGGGACGGCCGAGGCTGCGGCCACTACGAGCCCGTAAACGGTGACGAGGGCGCCGCGCGCGAGCGCCTGCGCAACCACCTTCGCGGTCTGCACGGTGGCGTGGTCTGGGAGGAGGCCGAGGTCCGCCGCAGCGTGGGCCACGTCCGGCCCCGCCCGCTGGAGACCCTCGCCCGTCAGGTCGAGGAGGCCCGCCGCAAGCACCTCGCGCGGAGGGGCCGGTGAGTGAGCCCCTGCCCGGCAACCCCGGGCCGACCCTGAAGCGCATCTACGAGGAGCTGGAGCCGGACGCACGGGAGACCGTCGTGCTCCGCCTCCTCGACACCGGCTCGTCGGCCGAGCGCCTCGCCCTCGTCCTCCGCAAGCACGGACACACCGTGTCCGCTTCCACCATCCGTACGTACCGCCGTTCTCTTCGTGATGAGGTGTAAAATTTGGACCGCTCTGAGCTGTTGACCGACCTTCTCCGCACGCCGACCGCCCCGGCCACCACGGGCCGTCAGGCCGACCCCGACAAGGACTTCACGCGCCAGATCGAGGTATCGGGCGACGCGGCCGAGGTGACCGTCCGGGGCCCCGAGGGCATCGACCCGGAGTCCACGGCCGCCGACGTGCTCCGCGCCCACCACCTCGACCCCGCCGAGTGGGAGATCACAGGCTTCCGGTCGAGCGAATGGACTATGGCGAACGGCGAGCCGGGCGTCTCCGCCCGCTTCTCCTTCGGCCGCCGCAAGGTGCCGGCGGAAGTCGAACGCCCGAGCATCGGCGAGCTGCTGAAGGTCTTCGACGAGGCCCCCGGCTTCGTCCAGGACGACGAGGAGGGCGAGTTCACGTTCGTGGTCGCCCTGGGTGACATGCAGTTCGGCAAGATCGACGGTGACGGCTACGAAGGCACGCTCACGCGGGCGATCCAGTGTATCGACAAGGCCGCCGCTCTCCTGACCGAGTACAGGAAGCGGTTCGACATCGAGCACGTCCACCTCTGCTGGCTCGGTGATCACATCGAGGGCTTCGTCTCCCAGGGCGGCGCGAACGTGTGGCGCACGCAGCTCACGCTCACCGAGCAGATACGTCTCACCCGGCGCCTGATGGCCTACGCCATCATCAAGTTCGCACCCCAGGCGTCCCGCCTGACCGTCGTCGCCGTCCCCGGAAACCACGGCGAGGCCGTACGCCCCAACGGGCGCGGCGTCACCCGGTACGACGACTCGCACGACACCGACGCCCTGATCTCCGTCAGCGAGGCCCTGACCCTGGCGGGCGAGGAGTTCGCGCACGTCGAGGTGTACGTCCCCGACACGGACGAGCTGACCGTCGTAGTCGAGTGCTCGGGCACGGTCGTCGCCCACGCGCACGGCCACCAGTGGAAGCCCGGCCGCCACTTCGACTGGTGGCGCGGCCAGGCGTTCGACAAGACCTCCGCCATGCACACCGCCGATCTCCTCCTTGCCGCCCACCTGCACCACGAGTTCGTGGACACGGACGGGCCGAGGACGTTCATCCAGATCCCGGCCATGGAGTCCGAGTCGACATGGTGGCGGCACCTGAAGGGCACGCGCGGGGCGCCCGGCCTGATGGTCCTGATCACGAAGGACGGGGCCGTGCCGGTCAAGGAAGTGGTCCGGTGACCGACGCTCCCGACTGGCGGTTCCTCTGCCTCCCCGAGGTCGTCGCCCTCGCCGGCAGGGCTGCCCGCCGCATCGCTGACGGCTACGAGGACACGCTGACCATGGAGTACGAGGACGCCCGGCAAGAGGCCCTGATCATCCTCGCGACGAAGCCCTCCATGGTCAGCGAGTGCCTGTCCGACCCGAACCTCGGACTCGGCGTCCTCTATCACCGCCTGGTCCTCGATCTCGTCGACCGCGTGAAGACCGAGGCCCGGTACCGCGTCCGGCACACCTCCTACGAGGCGGCCTGCGACGCGGCCGAGAAGGGGCGTGTGTGAGCGGGTACGAGCGACGCCTCGTCGAGCACCTCCTCCCGGCGGTGTGGGACATCGAGGCCGCATACGGCATCCGGAACCCGCAGGCACCCGACGCCGACATGCCGAAGGGGACCGTCGACAAGAAGGCCGCAGGGACCTTGTTCGCACACCTCGCGGACATCCGGCGCGGCTGGAAGACGGCCCCCCTCTCCCTGGTCGAGAAGCGGGCGCTGTTCATGCGCTTCGCCCTCGACTGGGACGACCGGCGGATCGCAGCCCGTGAAGCCGTCACCGACCGGGCCATCCGCTACCGCCTTGAGCGCGGGGTCGGCAAGCTCGCCGCCCACCTCAACGGCACTGACTACGTGGACAGTTACGACGAATTGGAGACCACCGCGTGAGCGATCCCCTGCCCGAGGAGCCGCCGGTCGAGCAGCCCCAGCCCTCCGTGGAACCGCCCGCCGACATGGGCCCGGAGGTGTTCGAGTTCTGGGACAACTCGACCCTGACCTACTACGAGCGCCAGGCGGACGGCGCGGTCACCTCCCGCCCCTTCACGGAGCGGGAAGTCACCGACTACCAGGACGAGTTGGCGCTCGACAGCCTGCACGCCGAGGCCGCGTCCGCGATCGAGTACCTCGACGAGCGGATCGACCTGTGCCTCGCCTACCTCACCCTCCCTGCCCCGACCGGCGAGGAGACGGCAGCACAGATCAAGGTGCTGGCCGACCTCGCGGCGTACAGTGCCGGCACCCTCAAGCGGCTGATCAAGGTGCTGGCCGTGATGCTGAACAAGCCGTTCTGACCTTGCCCAAGCCGCACACCACCCACCAGAAGGAGAACCCCATCACCACCGCAGTTCCGTTCGGCCCCACCGGTCAGACCGTCTACGAGCGCACCTACAGCCGCACGAAGGCGGACGGCTCCCGCGAGACGTGGCCCGAGACGGTCCGCCGCGTCGCGGCCGGGAACCTCGCACTCGTCTACGGCCCGGCCGAGGAGTGGAGTGCCGACGTGCGGGCCGAGCATGACGAGCTGGTCGAGCTGATGGACCGCTTCGCCGTCCTGCCCGCTGGCCGCCACCTGTGGGCGTCCGGCGTGAAGGGCAGGCAGTACCTCTTCAACTGCCACGTCGCGGGCTGGGGCGAACAGCTCAGCCGTCACTACGAGTTCGCCTTCATGCGCCTCATGGAGGGAGGCGGCGTCGGCGCCAACTACTCGACACGCTTCCTCAAGCCGTACGGCCTGCCCCGCCGGGCCCTGGCCGTGCACATCGTGTGCGACCCCGCTCACCCCGACTACGAGGACATGAAGTCTGCCGGCGTCCTCTCCGCGGATTACGACTCCGACTGGGCCGGGGCCTTCGAGGTCGAGGACTCCCGCGACGGCTGGGCCGCCGCGCTCGTCGACCTGATCGACACCTTCATGACCGACGACGAGGTGAAGCACGCCGACCGCGTATACGACGTGTCGCGCGTGCGCGGGAAGGGCGCCCGCCTAAAGACCTTCGGTGGTGTCGCTTCGGGCCCGGCGCCATTCGGCCGCATGATGCAGGAGATCGCCCGCGTGCTCAGGCAGGCCGCGTGCTGCCAGGACTGCGGCGACACGGGAGTGGTCGAGGACTACCGGGGCTGTGACTGCTGCGAGTCCTCCTTCCCCTGCGAGAACTGCCCCGAGCAACTGACCCCCGTCGATGCGATGGAGATCGACCACGCCATCGCCGAGTGCGTGGTCTCCGGCGGCAACCGCCGGTCCGCCCGCATGGCCATCTGCCGCTGGGACGACCCGTACATCGACGAGTTCCTCGCGTGCAAGGAGGACCCGTCGCAGCACTGGACGACGAACATCAGCGTCGAGATCGACCAGGACTTCATCGACTACCTGTCCGGCGAGCGGCACGACGACTTCGGGCCCGGCGGAAACGAGCTGGCCTACATGGTGCACACCAGGGTCGTCGAGGGGATGCTCAAGAACGGGGAGCCCGGCTATTGGAACTCCGGCGCCTCGAACCTGGGCGAGCCCGGTGAGGTCGTGGCCACGAACCCGTGCGGCGAGATCGCACTGATGCCCTGGGAGAACTGCAACCTCGGGCACGTCAACCTCGACGCGTTCGTGATCGACGGGCACGAGGCGTACGACGAGACCGGCCTGAAGCGGGCGCACGAGCTGATGGCGCGCTTCTTGGTACGGGCAACGTACGGTGACGTGAACGACGCCGAGCAGGCCGAGCGCCTGGCCGCACAGCGCCGGATCGGCGTCGGTCACCTGGGCGTGCAGGGCTTCCTCGCCAAGCAGGGCATCCGCTACAGCGAGGCGCCGGCACACACGCGCTTCCGGCTTCTCCTCGGCCGACTGAAGAGGGCCGTCCGCCAGGCCGCCCGCGACTACGCCTTCGAGCTGCGCATCCCGGAGCCGGTCAAGGTGACCACGGTCGCCCCCACGGGCACGATCGCGAAGCTGCCCGGCGTCACCGAAGGAATCCACCCCGTCTATGCCAGGACGTTCCTGCGGCGCGTCCGCTTCTCGATGGCCGACCCGGACCAGGCTGCCAGGGTCGCTGCCTTCGAGTTCGAGGGGTACAAGGTCGAGCCCTGCGTCTACGACCCGAGCGGGAACACGATGGTTGTCGAGTTCCCCACGCTGGACAAGCTCGTTGCCGAGGTCGAGGCGCGCGGCTATCGGGCGGACCTGGTGGAGTCGGCCGACGAGCTGTCCCTGAACCAAATGCTCGCCTTCCAGGCGATGTACCAGGCCGAGTACGCCGACAACGCCGTGAGCTTCACGGCGAACGTGCCCGAGGGCCTGGACCTCGACGAGACGGCGGACGTGATCGAGGCGTGGCTCCCTCTGCTGAAGGGGACCACGGTCATGGTCGACGGGACTCGGCCGCAGGCGCCGTACGCGCGGATCACCCGCGCGGAGTTCGACAAGTACGAGTCCTTCCGGATCGAGGACTCGACCGACGAGGAGTGCTCGACCGGCGCCTGTCCGGTCCGCTAACTCCCGCACACGAATGTAAAGTTGAGACTCCCAAAAAGGAGTCCCTTCCACATGCCGGCGAAGTTAAGATGTGACCATGTTCAAGATGACGTGGGCGCTGGTCGCCGAGCACGCAGACGAGTGGACCGGGGCGCATTTCGGGGAGGCGGCCATGGTCCTGGACGAGAAAGTCGGCGCGGCCGTCGCGGGAAGCGGGATGAACCCCGAGGCGCAGGCCCACTTCCGCGACGCCTTCCTCTCCCCCGTCCGCGAGGGCATCTCCATGGAAGGTCGGGAAGCGGTCGGTGCCGGTCGTGAGTGGAGCAAGGCCGCGGGGCCCCTCCTCGTCGTCCTTACCCCCGCTGCCTGACCATCCATGAACACGCGCGCCCCCAGCCATGATCAGGTTGGGGGCGTCGCCGTTGTGTCCGGCCGACTACGGGCGGTCGGTCAGCCGGTGTTGCCACCGGAGCGCGGACCCCTCCCCGATCCAGTGCGATGACGTGCGGGTTGTGATCTGCTGACCCCCGATCCAGTACGTGTGACACCGGTCGGTGACGTGAAGCCGCACGGAAGTGATGTCCGGGCTGCCCGCCCCCTGCCAGGCCGTGAGGGACTCCTCCACGTCGTCCCACAGCGCCACAGGGCCACCCTGTCGGACTCGCCACCCCTCCCCGTCCTCGATGAACTCCGCGAACGACTCGCGCTCCGGGTCGAAGAGGTAGAGGAGCTGCTTCCCCTCGCTCGTCCTGGCGCGAACGAGCTGCGCGCCGGGCGCCGTGAGCTGGGTGAGGAAGGACGGCATCCACTCGTCCATCAGGAGCGGAGACACCTTCACCTGTCGCTCGCTGTCGGCGTAGGCCGCGCGTGCCGAGAGGTCGCCATCCACCGGCACGGTGGCCTGCGATCGGGCCTGCATGAAACTGGCCTTCCCGATGATCCGCCCCTCGGCCGTGCCGTCCTCGTTGACGGTCACCTTCGCCAGGCCGCAGCCGTTCGCCCACGAGCCGACCGTAGCCAGGATGATTCCACCCGGCTTGGTCTGCCGCACCCACGCGTGGGGGATGCGCCTGACCAGACAGGTGGCGATGACCCGGTCGTACGGCGCTCGCCGGGGGTGCCCGAGGAGCCCGTCGCCGGTCACTGTCCACGTGGAGTAACCGGCCGCCTCCAGCGCCGCATCCGCGCGTTCGGCGACCTCCGGGTCCACCTCGACGGTGGTGACGTTGTCCTCACCGAGGCGATGGCACATCAGGGCGGCCGAGTACCCGGTGCCGGTGCCGATCTCCAGGACCTGATGACCGTCTTCCACGTCCAGGCTCTCGATCATGCTGACCACGAGCGCCGGCATCGTCGAGGACGAGGTAGGCAGCCCCGCCACGGGCTCGTTCACCTGGTCGGCGGTCAGGTGTCCGTCGAGCTGGGTGGTCAGCGTGTCCGGGGAGTAGGCGGTCTGAATCCACTTCGCCGGATCGGAGCCGAGGGCCGTCACCGGCCGCCACCGACCGCCCTCGGGCAGGAAGACGCCCGGGTTCAGGAACAGCTCACGGGGGACCGCCTCGACGGCCGCCCGCCATGTCGGCGTCTTGAGGGCACCCTCCTGCACAAGCAGGGCGGCGAGCTTTCGCCGTTCGTGCGCGGTGTCGGTCATACGATTTCTCCTGCCAGTAGGGCCGCGAACGTGGCGGCCATCTGCAAACCGGTATGCGGCTCCAGCCACCCCCACTGACCATTGGGGTTCAGCTCCAGCCACCACAGGTCACCCTTCTGGTCCTCGGCGAAGTCGAAACTGCCGGAGACCAGCCCGTAGTGATCGAGGTAGGCCAGGAGCGCCTTCTCAACCGTGGCGGGCAGGTCTACCACGTCGTAGGACAGGGCCGAGTAGTCCTTGCGCCAGTCCAGAAGGCCGGACGTGATCCGAACGGCGAACGCCTGCCGGCCGACGACCAGGACTCGGAGGTCGGCCGTCTTGTCCACTACGACCTGGAACAGGTGGGGCGCCACCTTCAGGCTGTCGTCGATCTCCTTGGCGGTAACCAGGTCAGTCCACGCCGCCATCGGAACGCCGTCCCGCTTGTAGGGCGTCCAGCGCAGCGACTTATAGATCACCTGGTCGTGCGAAGAGATGAACTCCTTGGCTTCGTCCGGCTCGTTGGTCACCAGGGTCGGCGGCACTGTGAGGCCGAGCCGCTGCGCGAGGGCCAGTTGCGCGGGCTTGTAGTCAGCAGCCGCCACGCGGAGGGGGTGATTCACCCATACGGGGCCCTCCATGGCGTACAGGGAGCCACCCAGGCCGTAACGCACTTGCGCCGCCGCGAAGGCGGCATCGTGCTCCCCGAGGGCGGGGAAGGTGGGCCAGACGGGGCGGCGCCAGTAGACCGCGCGCACGTCGGTGAGGCTGGCGTTTCTCGACGGGGTACGCACGTGCCCGGCCACGGGGGCCGGGCACGTACCGAACCGAGCCGAGACCGTCAGGTCCGTCCCGATGTCGGCCGGGTTGAAGCGAACGACCGGCACATCGAGCCTGTTGAGTTCCGTGATCACCATGTCGGCGGTGATGTCATCCGCCTCGGTGGCCACGAGCACGGGCCTCTTCTCGGTCATAGCCACTAGTCCGGGTTGCTGTCCTGGTCGCTGCCCTGGTCGTTGCCGGACTGACCGTCGGGGCTGGTGCTCGTCGAGGTCTCGGTGCCCGAGCTGGTGCCGTGCTTGCCCATCTCGACGACCGCGCCGTCACGGTCGAGGAAGACGCCGAGCTGCGTCGTGGGGTCGACGTAGACCCTCGCGTGCGGCAGGTGGACGGTGTTGGGGTACGGCGCGAGTCGGCCGACGCCCCACGGGGGGGCCGGGGCCAATTCCACAGCGGTGCTCACAGTGCTCCTCAAGGTTCGGGCGGACCGGTCTCCGGAAAGACCAATCCGCGGGCGGGTGCAAGGGGTGGAGCAACCGCCCCGGCCCGTAGGCGGGGCGGTGGTGGGATGCCCCGTCCCGAGCGGATATGGAGGCGGGGGAGCACTCCAGACGGGGTGGTCAGCTCGGGACGGGGCAGCTTTAGGGGGTGGTCGCCAGGGCGACACCGATGACCAGTCCGCACGAGGCGCTGATCGCGATGATGAACAGGGGTCCTGCGTACCGGCCGATGATGCCTAAGACGCGGCTCACGGCAGCATCTCGGTCCGGTACGGGCGCGTGATGATCTCGCGGTAGGACGTGTGGGAGGGGTGCCGCCCGGAGTGCTCCAGGGCCCACGACTGCGGGGCCTCCCAGTCGCCGGAGCCGCCGGACTTCTCCAGGCACTCCGGAAGCGTGCACTGCATGGCGTGGGTGACGGGCTCGGAGCCCTCCTCCCGGTCAGGCGTGATCTTCCACATCCTGTGGGCGAAGACTGCGCGCGGCTGGCTCACACTCCCCACCTCGACCGGTCGTTCTCGACGGCGACCTGGGCGCTCAGCTTCTCCCCTGCCGGCGGGGTGACCACGTGGCCCGGCTCTGCGTCCCACTCGATGCCGCCGCTCAGGGGGCGGAGCTGTACCTTGCCGCCCTCCTCGCCCATCACGAAGCCGATCTTCCCGGTGCCCAAGTCCTTGGCCACCTCGCCGATTCCCGGCCTGGTCTCCTGGTCGCTCGTCATGACAGTGAAGTTACGGGCGGTGACTACGGCAATCCAGAGTCGTACCGATGCACTTCGGACGACGGCCCGTCAGAAGTGCATCGGTGATGTGTAGTTACGCGAATACGCCCAGGTGAGCGCCTACCTCGCGCATCTCGGTCGTCAGGGTCCGGCGCTTCTTCGTGATCTCCTCGAAGGTGACGGCGGCCGAGGACTGGTGCCGGAACCACTCGGGTGCGATCTCGTCGAGGTGGGACAGCTCCTCCATGGCAGCCGTAGGGTCACCCGTGCGGACGTAGGCGCGCGCCAGGTCGAGGCGGTAGCGGTTGCCGTCATTGGTGCTGGGCCCGCCGAGCCGCTTCCAGTGCTTCTCCTGGAGGTTCGGCTCCTCTTTGGCCTTGCGGATCACGGACCGCGCGTCGCCCGCGATCATGTAGTCCTCAAGCTCCTTCATCGTGGCCGTGACGGGACCGAACATCGACCAGTGCCGCAGCAGGTTCTTGTGCGTCCTGCCGACCGCCTTCGCGGCAGTGCCGGCCGCCTTACGTAGGGCCTGGGCTTCTTTCGGTCGGTTGTTCCGCGCCGCCGCAGCCGCCGCTTCCATCGCCAGGCCGCCCCACGTCGAGTATTCGTCCGGGGTGGCGCCCATGATCTTCGGTTCGACGACATCCATCGTGGCGATGGCGATGTCCTCGGCCTCGTCGAACCGTTCGGTCCGCATGAAGAGCCAGCACATCGTGCCGACCCCGGATGCCGCTACGAGGTTATTCCTGGCCTCCTTGGCATCCTCGATGGCGCCTCTGGTCGCCACGTGGGCAAGATCGAACTGCCTGATCTGCGTCAGGTACCTGCCGGTCAGGCTCAAGGCCCGCGAGCGGACCACCAGGGCACTCCTGCGCTCTTCTCCGGAGTCGTAGTAGGCCACGGCGTCGTTCGCTGCCCTGATGAGCGTAGGGAGGTCGGCGGCGATACTCCGGTAGGTGTCCCCGAAGTAGAGGACGGAGTTGTCGTACGCCATGCGCTCCAAACGGCGCAGGTCCGGCTCGTCGCCTGTCGGGGCGCTGATCGGGCCGAGGCTGAACGCGGGAGTGAGCGCGATGCGCAGCTCGCGTAGGTTCTGGCTGTTCGGGTCGTCGTGCTTGACCGGCTCCGGGGGCCCGGCCGCCATCAGGTCCGAGGTCTTCACTCCGAGGACTCGGGCGAGGGCATGAAGGGTTTCCATCCGAACCCCGTCGTGACCCTGTTCAATCCTCCGAACCGGTCCGACTGAGAGACCGGCGCGGTGCGCAAGCTGCTCTTGGTTCAGCCCCTTCGCTCGCCGGTATCGCCTTAGGTTGTCTGCAAGTTGATCCGACATATGTGCACCACCCTTCTCGGCCAGGGTATGCCCCTGGAGGGCGCACTGAAGCTTCTCCCAGCGTTCCCCGAGGGGTTTGGACGCCGAGGCGACGTGCGTGGGGTAACGCCCCTGCCGCGAAAATCTGCCCGCTTATCGGACACGCCTATCAATTAAAGGAAGATCTGCGATTTTTCCTCTCGATCACCCTTGTGACAGGGTTGAGCTCCGTCCAACCCAACCCCCACACGGAGGTATCGCGTGCTCACCGTTGGTGACCAGTTCCCGGCCTGGAAGCTCATGGGCGTGGAAGGCCCGGCCGAAGACAAGCTGGAGATCAAGGAGTACTCTTCGGAGGACTACAAGGGTTGGTCAGTGGTGTTCTTCTGGCCCCTCGACTTCACCTTCGTGTGCCCGACCGAGATCGCCGCCTTCGGCAAGCTGAACGACGAGTTCGCCGACCGTGACGCGCAGGTCCTCGGCTTCTCCCTCGACTCCGAGTACGTGCACCACGCCTGGCGCAAGGACCACGCCGACCTGCGTGACCTGCCCTTCCCGATGATGTCGGACATCAAGCGCGAGCTCTCCGCCGAGCTGGGCATCCTCGGCGAGGACGGCCTGCCGATGCGCGCCGTCTTCATCGTCGACCCGAACAACGAAATCCAGTTCTCGATGGTGACCGCCGGTTCCGTGGGCCGTAACCCCAAGGAGGTCCTGCGGGTCCTCGACGCCCTGCAGACCGACGAGCTGTGCCCCTGCAACTGGAACAAGGGCGACGCCACGATCGACGCCGGCGCGCTGCTGGCCGGTGAGTGACGGATGTCCCTCGACTCCCTGAAGGCGTCCGTCCCGGACTTCGCCAAGGACCTGAAGCTGAACCTCGGTTCGGTCATAGGCAACAGCGACCTCCCGCAGCAGCAGCTGTGGGGCACGGTCCTGTCCTGCGCGATCGCCGCCCGCTCCCCGCGCGTCCTGCGTGAGCTGGAGCCGGAGGCGAAGGCGAACCTCTCGCCGGAGGCGTACACCGCCGCCAAGTCCGCCGCCGCGGTCATGGCGATGAACAACGTCTTCTACCGCACGCGCCACCTGCTCTCCGACCCGGAGTACGGCAACCTGCGCGCGGGCCTGCGGATGAACATCATCGGCAACCCGGGCGTGGAGAAGGTCGACTTCGAGCTGTGGTCCCTGGCGGTCTCCGCGATCAACGGCTGCGGCCAGTGCCTGGACTCGCACGAGCAGGTCCTGCGCAAGGCGGGCGTCGACCGCGAGACGATCCAGGAGGCCTTCAAGATCGCCTCGGTGATCCAGGCCGTCGCGGTCACCCTCGACGCCGAGGCCGCCATCGTCGGCGAGTAACGGCATCCCGCACGACGCCGGTGGCCCGCGCCCGTTTCCGGTCGCGGGCCACCGGCGTCGTCAGCCCTTGCGCAGCGCCGCCATCAGCGCCCGCACGTCCTCGACGGCCGCCGCCGTCAGCGTGTCCTGGTCGGGCCGTGCCGACGGGGTCGCCCTCGGGTCGTCCTCCTCGTCCGGCGAGCCGAAGAACATCAGCTCGACGGTGAACACCGCGCCGCCGTCACGGACGCGCAGCTGGAGACCGTCAAAGGTCTCGGACCCGCGGACCAGTGCCTGCTCCCCCAGGCCGGGCATCTCCTCCCAGGGGACGTCGCCACCGAAGATCCGTTCGTAGTACGAACCCAGGGCGAACTCGGGCGCCGGGTCGCTCTTCTTGTGCAGCTCGACCAGGACCACGGCGGAGAACCCGCCCGAACCACCCGGCCCGTCACTGCCGAAGCTGCACGACGCCCAGTCCATGGCCGGATGCCGGCCGGTCCTGTGCGGGGTGGAGTCCGCGAAGCCGCCCATCACCCGCCCGAGGGCCGGCGCCTTGAACTGCTCGCACAGGTTGTCCGTAACCGCGTACCGCACCTCGGGCTCCGCCGGCCGCAGCCGGTCCCCGAAGGCGTACAGCCCGCCCGCCCACAGCGCGGACGTGACCACGACGGCCACCGCGACCCACCACCACGGCCGGTCCGGCCGCCGCGCGGGCGCGGCCTCGTCCCGACCGTCGTGCTGAGCCACCTCCGCCGGACGCGCCGACTCCCATGCCCCGTCGAGCTCGGGCTCGCTGATCATCCCGCCCCCTACTTCTTCAGTACCGCCATCAGCTCGCGGGTGTCCTCGACCATCGCAGACCGGAGCGCGGCCGTGTCGGCCGGGGTGTTCCGCTCGCTGCCGGTGCCGGTGGCCACGACCGTGAACACCGCACCGCCGTGCAGCACTTTGAGCTCGACCCACATGTCCGCGGGGCCCACGAGAAGCAGGGCGCGCTCACCGAGTCCCCGGACCTCCTCCACGCGTCCACCACCGGTCTCGGTAAAGGTCCAGGCCGCCGACGGCGCGTCGAACTCGGGCCCGGGATCCGTCTTCCTGTGCAGGTCGACCTGCGCCCGCACGGTGAGCGTGGACACGCTCTCACCGTTCTGCAGCGCACAGCCGGCCCCCCGCACGGCGGGGTGTTCGTTCTCCCGGTGCACCGGCCGGTAGCGGTGCAGGTCCCCCGCGATCCTGCTCAGCGCCCGCGCCTCAAAGTCCAGGCACAGGTTCCGCGTCGCCCGGTACGAGACCTCCGGCGCCGCGAGCCGGTCCCCTAAGGCGTACAGCCCGCCCGCCCACACCGCCGAGGCGAGCACGGCCCCGCCCAGGGCCCACGGCCACGGCCGTGGCGCCCCCGCCCCGGCGGCCTCCCGTCCGCGCGATGGCGGCTCCTCCGCCTGCTCCGCCGACTGCGCGGGGCGGGTCTCCCCCGCTCCGTCGAACTCAGGTTCGCCGATCATTCGTGTCCCCCCGGTCGTTGCCGCCCCCGAACGCCTCGATCATGGCAGCCCGATCGTCAAAACGTTCGACTCCGGTGGTGCGCGATTCGGCCAGGCACCGCCTACCGCCGGGTGTGCTCCTCGTCGTCGGGTACCACGCCCAGCGCCGTCGAGCCGTGGGGCGCCGGACCGACCATCCCGGCCCCGAGGTGGTGCTGGTCGCGCGAGTACGCCTTCAGGTAGCCCACCACGGTGTTGGTGACGGCCACCAGCGGGACGGCGACCACCGCCCCGCCGATACCCGCGATCATCCCGCCCGCGGCCACCGCGAGCACCACCGCGAGCGGGTGGACCCGTACCGCCCGGCCGAGGATGAAGGGCTGGAGCACGTGGCCCTCGATCTGCTGCACCGCCAGGACCACCAGCAATGCCATCAGGGCGGTGAACACCCCCTGGGTCACGAGCGCCACCACGACGGCGAGGGCGCCCGAGATGACCGCGCCGACCAGCGGGATGAAGGCGAACAGGAAGATGAAGACGGCCAGCGGCACCGCCATCGGCACGTCCAGGAAGTACAGCCCGAGGCCGATGAAGACGGCGTCGATGAGGGCGACGATGACCGTGCCGCGGACGTACGCGGTCAGCGTGCGCCAGGCGCGCGGACCGGCGCCGGCGACTCCCGCACGGGCGGCGGCCGGGACCAGGCCGAGCGCCCAGTTCCAGATGCGCTTGCCGTCGTAGAGCAGGAAGAGCGTCGAGAACATCGCGAGCAGCATGCCGGTGAGGATCTCGACGAGGACCGTCACGCCCTGGAGGCCGGCGGAGGTGATCTGCTCGGTGTTGGTGCCGATGGTCTCGCTGAGGTTCTTCGCGATGTCGTTGATCTGCTTCTCGGTCACGTGGAACGGACTGTCCAGCGCCCAGAGTTTGAGCTCGTTGATGCCGTCGCGGACCCGGTCGGAGAGGTCGTCGAGGTTCTCCATGACCTGCCAGACCACGAACCAGCCGACGAGCCCGATGACGACGAAGCCGAGGACCGCGGTGACGGCGGTGGCAAGGCCGCGCGGCATGCCCAGTCTGCGCAGCCGGACGACGAAGGGCTGGAGCATCGCGGTGACGAGCATGGCGGCCGCGAACGCGAGGACGACCAGGCGGACTTCGCTGATCACCTTCATCAGCACCCAGAGCATCCCGGCGAGCAGCAGCAGCCGCCAGCTGGCCTCGGCGGCGACGCGCATGCCCCACGGGACCACGCTCGCCGGGTCGGGCCGCTCGGGGCGGCGGTAGCGCTCGGGGGCGGGCTCCCGGACCGCGGGCGCCCGCTCCGGGGCGTCGGCCCCTCCGGGAGCCTTCGAAGCCGCCGCGTCCGGCCACGACGGCTCGGGCACAGCGCCTCCGCTCTCGGCCTCGACCTCGGCGCGCCGCTCGTCGAGCCGCGCTTCCATCGCGGTCAGCCTGTTGCCCAGCCGGCCGAGCCAGCCTTCCCTCTTCGCCATGTCGCTTCCTTCCCCCGCCCCCCGTCCACGGGCACACCCCGATGACCGTACACGCGAGGAGCCCCGCACCGTACGACGGTGCGGGGCTGCCCGGGGTGGAGCTGTGCCGCCTTCGGTGCGGCGGGGGCCGTCAGTACCAGCCGTTGGCCTGGTGGAAGCTCCATGCGCCGCACGGGCTGCCGTAGCGGTCCTCCATGTAGTTCAGGCCCCACTTGATCTGAGTGGCGGGGTTGGTGCGCCAGTCCGCGCCGGCCGAGGCCATCTTCGAACCGGGGAGCGCCTGGACCAGACCGTACGCCCCGGAGGACTTGTTCACGGCCAGGTAGTTCCAGGTGGATTCCTGGTTGATGATGTTCGAGAAGCACTGGAACTGGCCGGCCGGGACCATCTGCTGGGCGATGGCCTTGACCTGAGCGACCGTGTAGGAGCTCTGGACGGCGAAGTCACCGGCGTCGCGGGCGGCGGAACGGCTGGCGATCTCCTTCGCCTCGCGCTCCTTCTTCGCCTTCTCGTCGGCCGCCTTCTGCGCCTCGGCCTTCTTGGACTTGGCGTCCTCGGCGGCCTGGAGACGGGCGGCCTCCTCGGCGGAGCGCTTGGCCTCGGCATCGGCGGCGTGCGCGATGGTGTCGGCCTGCTGCGTCAGGGACGCGCTCTGGACCTCCGCCTGGTCGCCGACCGGGATGTCCGCGAGGAGGGTCGCCCCGGACGCGGTCGTCTCGAGATCGTTCGTGGGGTCGCCGGCGGCAACGCCCACGACTGCGCCGACGGTGGTGACCGCGGTGGCCGAAGCCACTGCGAACCCCCGGACCGAGATCCCGCTCACACGGTGTCCTTCCAGCAGCGACCGCAGTGACCGCGCGGGCGCAAAAGTGCCCTCGACTCTGGCCTCCGTGGTGCGACGGTCACTGGAGGCGCGGGCCCGTGGGCAACTCCCCTGCGGGGGCTGCCGCGTGAAACTCCGGGCGGCATACGGCCATCGGCTGTGGAGTTGTGGTGCTGCGCGTACCTCACGGGAGATACAGGTGCGCCGTATGCGGGGCCTGACGGAAACCAGACTCTGCCGGACCTCTACACCGCAAGGCAATTATCCGATGCGTGGGAAAGGTCACACCTGGCATGTCGCCGTCTGTTTCGACAAAGGGCTGTGCAGCACGACGCCGCCCGGCTAGGCTCTGGGACCTTTGCCGGGCGGCGCCAACTCGCCTTCCCGCTATGGGGTTTTTGACCGTTTCTCCGGTCGGCTGGGCCCGGTCGCCGGACCCGGCCGGATCAGAGGGTCTCCAGCATCTCGGTGACCAGGGCGGCGATCGGGGACCGCTCGGATCGCGTCAGCGTGATGTGCGCGAAGAGCGGATGCCCCTTCAGCTTCTCGACCACGGCGACCACTCCGTCGTACCGGCCGACCCGCAGGTTGTCCCGCTGGGCCACGTCGTGGGTCAGAACGACCCGGGAATTGGCCCCGATCCGGGACAGAACGGTCAGCAGGACGTTCCGCTCCAGCGACTGCGCCTCGTCCACGATCACGAAGGCGTCGTGGAGCGAGCGCCCCCGGATGTGCGTGAGCGGCAGGACCTCCAGCATCCCGCGGTTCAGCACCTCCTCGATGACCTCACGGCCGGCGACCGACGAGAGCGTGTCGAAGACCGCCTGCGCCCAGGGGCTCATCTTCTCGGAGGCGTCGCCCGGCAGGTAGCCGAGGTCCTGGCCTCCGACGGCGTACAGCGGCCGGAAGACCATCACCTTCTGGTGCTGCCTGCGTTCCAGCACCGCCTCCAGGCCGGCGCAGAGCGCCAGCGCGGACTTGCCCGTGCCGGCCCGGCCGCCCATCGAGATGATCCCGATCTCGGGGTCGAGGAGGAGGTCCAGCGCGATGCGCTGCTCGGCGCTGCGCCCGTGCAGCCCGAAGGCGTCGCGGTCGCCCCGTACGAGCCTGACGTTGCCGTCCGGGGTGACCCGGCCCAGGGCCTTGCCCCGCTCGGACTGCAGGACCAGCCCGGTGTGCACGGGCAGTTCCGCCGCCTCCGGTACGTAGAGACGCTCCTGCGAGTAGAGGAGGTCGACCTGCTCCCCGGAGAGGCCGACCTCGCTCATGCCGGTCCAGCCGCCGTCGGTGATCGCGAGCTCGGCGCGGTACTCCTCCGCGATCAGGCCCACGGAGGAGGCCTTGATCCGCAGGGGGAGGTCCTTAGAGACGACCGTGACGTCGTAGCCCTCGGCCTGGAGATTGCGTGCGACCGCGAGGATCCGGGAGTCGTTGTCCCCCAGCCGGAAGCCCGCGGGCAGGACGCCGGGGTCTGAGTGGTTGAGTTCGACGCGCAGGGTGCCGCCCAGATCGCCCAGCGGGATGGGTGCGTCCAGGCGACCGTTGCGAACCCGGAAGTCGTCGAGCAGGCGCAGGGCCTGGCGGGCGAAGTAGCCGAGTTCGGGATGGTGCCTCTTCGCCTCCAGCTCGGTGATCACCACGATCGGGAGCACGACCTCGTGCTCGTCGAAGCGGGAGATCGCGTTGGGGTCTGCCAGCAGGACGCTGGTGTCGAGGACGTAGGTCCGCCTGTCGGGCAGGCGGCGCTTTGTGCTGGTCACCACGGAAGGACGTACCCCCTCGGAAGAGGTCGGGCCATGAAGACCGGACCGGTCATCGGCACCCATGCCAGGGCCGATTTCCGGCCCTCCACTGCGTCCGTGCGAACCGCACGTGCGTCCTGGTGCAAAGGGCCTCCCGGGCGGACGACCCCATGCCGTCCGCTGAGATTCGACACCCGTGGATCGGGCATCGACCTGAAAGGGATATTCCCCGATCAGGCCAGGCCATGCCATGGCATATGACGGACGCTCGGTGAATCCCTGGTGAAGGGTTCAAGGGGAGGGGAGGAAGGGGTGGGAGGGGCACCGGATGGCCGGAACCCGAAGGGGGTGCCCGGCCGGTCGGACCGGGCTCGCGGTCCGACCGGCAGGACACCCCCTACCCGGCGTCAGGTGCCGTAGCGGCGGTGGCGGGCGGCGTAGTCGCGCAGGGCCCGCAGGAAGTCGACCTTGCGGAAGGCCGGCCAGAAGACCTCGCAGAAGTAGTACTCGGAGTGCGCGCTCTGCCACAGCATGAACCCGGACAGCCGCTGCTCGCCGCTGGTGCGGATCACGAGGTCGGGGTCGGGCTGGCCGCGCGTGTAGAGGTGCTCGGCGATGTGGTCGATGTCGAGGATCTCGGCGAGCTCCTCGAAGGAGGTGCCCTTGCGCGCGTGTTCCAGCAGCAGGGAACGCACCGCGTCGGCGATCTCCTGGCGACCGCCGTAGCCGACGGCGACGTTGACGAGTATCCCGTCGACGTCGTGGGTGGCCTGCTCGGCCTCCTTGAGGACCGTCTGCGTCCCGGCGGGCAGGATGTCCAGGTTGCCGACGTGGTGGACGCGCCAGCGGCCGTCGGCGGCGAGGCCCCGCACGGTGTTCTCGATGATGTTGAGCAGCGGGCGGAGCTCGACCTCGGGCCGGTCCAGGTTGTCCGTGGAGAGCATCCACAGGGTGACGACCTCGACGTCCGTCTCGGTGCACCAGCCGAGCATCTCGGAGATCTTGTCCGCTCCGGCCTGGTGACCCTGCTCCGTGGTACCACCGGACGCCTTCGCCCAGCGACGGTTCCCGTCCAGGATGACGCCGATGTGCTTGGGCGCCGCGTCATGGTCGAGGCGGCCTTCCACCCGGCGTGCGTAAAGCCTGTACACCAGGTCGCGCAGCTTCACGATCTTCCAGCCCCTCCGTGCG
The DNA here is from genome assembly GCF_044748225.1 of Streptomyces sp. NPDC090021. NCBI lineage: Bacteria > Bacillati > Actinomycetota > Actinomycetes > Kitasatosporales > Streptomycetaceae > Streptomyces > Streptomyces sp. NPDC090021. The sequence continues at coordinate 75,267 of NZ_JBIVFO010000007.1, forward strand.
ATGCCCCCGTGCGAATTGCGGTCCCCCCGAGTGCGCCACATTACTGCGCGGCGGGATGGGGTACCCAACTCGGTCTGTCACAACTCCGTGATAGGGAGGACAACGTGACTGATACCAATCCCTATCGGGCGGAGCCCTCGCGCTACGACTCCATGGAGTACCGGCGCACCGGCCACAGCGGCCTCAAGCTCCCCGCCATCTCCCTCGGCCTCTGGCACAACTTCGGTGACGACCGGTCCCTGGAGTCCCAGCGGGCGATCCTGCGCCGCGCCTTCGACCTCGGCGTCACCCACTTCGACCTCGCGAACAACTACGGGCCGCCGCCCGGATCGGCCGAGCTGAACTTCGGCAAGATCTTTGCGCAGGACTTCTCGTCCCACCGCGACGAACTGATCCTGTCGACCAAGGCCGGCTACCTGATGCACCCCGGGCCGTACGGCGAGTGGGGCAGCCGCAAGTACCTGCTCAGCTCGCTCGACGCCTCGCTGAAGCGGATGGGCGTGGACTACGTCGACATCTTCTACTCGCACCGCTTCGACCCCCAGACCCCGCTGGAGGAGACCATGGGCGCCCTCGCGTCCGCGGTCCAGCAGGGCAAGGCGCTCTACGTCGGCGTCTCCTCCTACACGGCCGAGCAGACGGCGGAGGCCGTACGGATCCTGCGCGGCATGGGCGTGCGTCCGCTCATCCACCAGCCCTCCTACTCCATGATCAACCGCTGGACGGAGGAGGACGGCCTGCTGGACGCCCTGGAGGACGCCGGCATGGGGTGCATCTCCTTCGCGCCCCTCGCGCAGGGACTGCTGACCGACAAGTACCTCAAGGGGATCCCGGCCGACTCACGCGCCGCCCAGGGCAAGTCGCTGAGCCCCGACCTGCTCTCGGACGACGTGCTGCGCCGGCTGGCCGGACTGGACGAGATCGCGTCCCGCCGCGGCCAGTCCCTCGCCCAGCTCGCGCTCACGTGGGTGCTGCGCGACGAGCGGATGACCTCGGCCCTGATCGGCGCGTCGAGCGTGCGGCAGCTGGAGCAGAACGTGGCGGCCCTGGCCGGTGCGCCGCTGTCCGAGGAGGAGCTGAAGGAGATCGACTCCTTCGCGGTGTCGACCCCCGGCACCAACATCTGGGCCCAGCGCGGCTGACCTGCGATTTCACCCCAACGCCCGCGCGGGGGACGGGTGAACGAAAAACGGGCCGGTCCGTGGGGGGGATACGGACCGGCCCGAGGGGGGGGTTCCACCATAACCCTTCGTAAAGCATGCTGCGTGCATCGGCGCGACATGATTACGCTCCGAAACCACCCAGCAGCACTCCGGTGAGCGCTCCGGCCGCCATGAAGGGGCCGAAGGCGAAGCCCTGGTCACGGGTGGCGGAGCCGCGCAGGAGCAGGCTCAGGCCGTAGAGCGAGCCGTAGAGGAGGCCCAGGAAGGCCCCGGTGGCCCATACCCCCCACCCGTACCACCCAAGAGCGACCCCCAGTGAGAGCGCCAGCTTGACGTCGCCGAGGCCCATGCCGGCGGGGTTGATCAGATGGAGCACCAGGTACGCCGCCCCGAGCGCGCCCCCGCCGAGCAGGGCGAGCCGCCAGGACCCGGCCGAGCCGGGCAGCAGGGCGGCCATCCCGAGCAGGGCGGCCGCCCCGGCCGCGAGCGGCAGGGTCAGTACGTCCGGCAGCCGGTGCACGGCCCGGTCGACCAGGGTGAGCAGGACGAGGAGCGGGGCGAGCCCCGCGAAGGCCGCCACCTCGGGCCGTACCCCGACGGCCGCCGCGACCAGGGCGCAGACCGCCGCGGTCAGGACGGCCGGGAGCACCGCGCGCGGCCCGTACGCGTGCGCCGCCCCGGAGCCCTCCGGCGCGGAACCCCCCTGCCCGGAACCCCCCTGCCCGGAGCCTTCCAGCGCGGCGTCCCCCAGCGCGGCGTCCCCCGGCGCGGCGTCCCCCGGCGCGGCGTCCCCCGGCGCGGTCGGGCGGCAGCGGGCGGGACCGAGCCAGCCGCGCAGCCGGTGCCCCCGCGGGCAGTGTTCCCGCCACGGCTCCCCCGGCTCGACGGACAGCCGGTAGGCCGCGCGCGGCAGCAGCAGTCCGGCGGCCACTCCGTACCCGGCGGCGACAACGATCACGACCACACCCATGCGGCGAAGGTAGGCGGTCCCCCAGCGGGATGTCTTGTGGGTCGGGCCGGATCAGGGGGCATCGGAACCCGCGAGCCCGGCCCGTCCGGCAGGACACCCCCTAAGGTGGCCGCCATGGCGCACTGGCACGACGGGCCCACCGCGTTGCGGGTCGGCACGGACCCGACGCGGATCCCGCTGGAGGTCGCCGCCTCCTACGGGGCGAGGACGCGCGGGCTGCTCGGCCGCGACGGGATCGACGGGGCGATGCTGCTGACCCCCGCGGCGAGCGTGCACACCTTCCGGATGCGGTTCGCGATCGATGTGGCGTACCTGGACCGGAACCTGCGGGTGCTCGACGTGGTCACCATGGCCCCCGGCCGGCTCGGGCGGCCCCGGATGCGCGCCCGGCACGTCCTGGAGGCGGCGGCCGGAGCCATGGCCGGCTGGGGTCTGACGGCCGGGACCACGCTGGAGGTGGACACCGTCTAGGAGGAGCCCGGCGCCGGCAGTAGGTTGGGGCGGTTGAGCTGGGGCAGCAGGGGAGCGGCATGACGGAGAACGCGCGGATCAAGGCGCTGGAGCAGATCATGCCGGCGACGCACGGCGCCGACGAGGACATCGACTGGCGCGCGGCCGAGGCGGTCTGGGGGACCCGGTTCCCGGCGGACTTCATCGCGTTCATGGGCCGGTTCGGCGCCGGCTCGATCAACGGCGAGGCCAGCATCCTGCTGCCGCTGCCCAAGCCCGGACTCCAGTGGGATCCGGCCGGGATGGCCGAGGAGACGGACAACGCCCGGCAGGTGTGGGAGGCGGAGGGAGGCCGTTCGGCCTTCGACGTGGACCCGGAGTCGATCATCGCCTGGGGGGTCACGGGCGGCTCGGACATCCTGTGCTGGCTGACCTCCGACCCCGATCCGGACCGCTGGCCGGTCCTGGTGTGCGGCCGGCACACCGCCGACTCCTTCGCCGTGTACCCGTACGGCATGGCCGAGTTCCTCTACCGGCTGTGCTCCGACGAGTTCGACGTGAGCCCGGTCGGCATCACGTTCTGGGACGGCGGCCACCTGAGCTTCGTGCACTGGCGCAAGGCGCAGCGGCGCTGGCAGGAGGGCCGCAACCCGGAGACGGGTGAGCCCGACCCGTACGCGGGCGAATTCGCCGACTGACCCCACCGTTCGCCCGCCACGGCACCGAAAAGCCCGCTTCCCGACCGGAAACGGGCTTTTCGACATGTCTACGCGCGTCCACTGCACGGATCACATATCGGAAAACACAATTCCGAAAAGCACCGCTTGGAGCATTGACCACAAGCAAGGCCCCCGCGCAATCAACCGCCCACCCCTCGGGAGAGAATTCCGGCCAACGGGCCATCGAGGGATCACCCTGCCCGGAGCAACCCATAAGCAAAAACGAGACACAAAAGAAATTCAGGGGAATACACCCGTGCGACGGAGAATTTTCGGCACGACCGCGACCGCGTCCGTGCTCGGCCTGCTGATACCACTGGCCGGATGTGGCGGTTCCGGAGACAGCGCAGGTGGCGACGGTACGCTGCAGCTGGTCGCCGCCGAATACGGCGACAGCCAGGCCACCAGTTCCAAGCCGTTCTGGGACAGGGTGACGGCCGATTTCACCGAGGAGAACCCGGGAATCAAGGTCGAGGTAAAGCTCCTGCCGTGGGCCGACATCGACCGCGAGGTATCCCGCATGGTCAAGTCCGGCAAGGCGCCCGACATCGCGCTCATGGGCTCCTACTCGGACTTCGCCGCCCGGGGCGAGCTCTATCCCGCGGACGAACTCCTGCCGGTCACCACCGAGGCGAATTTCCTCCAGCCACTGGCCGACGCGGGCTCGGTGGGCAACACCCTCTACGGCCTGCCCTTCGTGGCGAGCAGCCGCCTGCTCTTCTACAACGAGGCACTGTTCGCCAAGGCCGGCGTCAAGGAGGCCCCCAGGACCTGGTCCGACCTCAAGGCCGCCGCCAAGGCCCTCAAGGACAAGGGCGTGAAGTACCCGTACGCGCTGCCGCTCGGGCCCGAGGAGGCGCACGCCGAGGCGCTGATCTGGGAGCTGAGCAACGGCGGCGGCTACGCCGACAGCAGCGGCAACTACAGCCTGGCCTCCGACCAGAACGTCAAGACCTGGGAATGGGTCAAGGAGAACATGGTCGCGACCGGGTACACGGGCGCCACGGCCCCGTCCCGGCTGAACCGCGCCGACGCCTTCGCCGCCTTCACGCGCGGCGAGGTCGGCATGCTCAACGGCTACCCCGCACTCGCGCACGAGGCGCGCGCCAAGGGCATCAACGTCGTCACCACCACCATGCCCGTCTCGGACGACCTCGGCCCCGGGGAGACCCCGCCGACCGTCGGCGTGGCCGACTGGATGATGGCCTTCAAGCAGAACGGCAAGCGCGCGGAGATCGGCAAGTTCCTGGACTTCGTCTACCAGGACAAGAACCTGTCGGACTTCGCGGGCCGCTACCACCTGCTGCCGTCCACCGTGACCGCCTCGCGCACCCCGGCGGGCGGCGGACTCGACAAGAACGACCAGCAGTTCCTGAACGCGCTGCGCAGCGCCCAGCTCTACCCGGTCAACGACCCGTCCTGGGTGACGGTCAGCGACACCATCAAGCGCAACATCGGACGTGCCGTGGAACCGACCGGCAGTCCCAAGGGCGTCCTGGAGGACATCGCCGCGCAGGCCTCCGCGGCCTCCAAGAAACACTGAAGTCCCGCACGACACGGGACCTTCGACCCGGGCCGCAGACCACCCCGTGCGGCACCATGGCCACTACGGCACTTGATCCAAGGCCGCGGCCCAGTCGCCCGCCGAGCACTCACGAGGTGCGCGGGGCGGCCGGCCCCCGACGGGCAGCCTCAGCGCGGACGGGCAGTCTCAGTGCCGACGGGCAGCCTCAGCGCTGCTTCCCGTGGTCCTGGGAGAACGCCGTCCGGTACTGCTCGCAGCTGGAGTTCCAGCGCAGGGAGCCGTGGAGCGTCCCGTAGCCCGAGCGCGTCACCGACCACTCCACCGTGTACTCACCGGTGTCGCAGGCGATCCGCTTGTTCCCCGCGATCTTCTCCCGCCCCGTCGCCGGCTTCCCGGTCAGCTCCCTGCGCACCTGCGCCACCTCGGACCGGTCCGCGCGGCGCAGCACGGCGTGCACGACGATCGGGTGCTCGCCCTCCTTGACCGTCAGCGCCTTCTTCACCACCGTCGAGTCCGACACCGACCAGGCGAACTCGTACGAGGGTTCCCACGCCAGCGTCTTCGGGTCGCCGACCTTCCGCTCGTAGTCCGGCGCGGCCGAGTGGCCGGGGCGGGCGACCGTCTTGTAGCGGACCCCGGGGTGGAAGCGGAACTGCCCCTCCACCTTGTGCATTTCGTCCTTGGTCCACATCGACTTCATGGTCTTCTCGCCGCCCGCCGGGTCCTGGAGATACGCCCCCTCCGCGGCGATGGCCTGCGGCAGCAGGGCGGGGGCGAGCGCCGCGGCGGCGGTGGCGAGGGCGAGAGCGGCGGTGCGGGTGCGCTTCATGCCCCGCCCAACGGGGCCCCGGCGCGGGCCGGAACGACGTCGCCCGGCCTTTCACCCGTACGGGAGTCCTCGATCACCGGAATATCCGATGATCGACTCCGGTTCGGGAGCAGCGGAACGACGATCCGATCCGAGGGGGATGAGATGGGCGGGAACGAGAGCCCGAACGAGAGCGGGAACGGGAACGCGGACGGGGTTGCGGGCGGGCGCGCGGGCGCGGGTGGGGGCGCGGGCGTCGGTGTGAACGGCACGGTGGCGGCCGGGTGGGAGCGGGTGCGGGAGGAGTTCGCGGCCTTCGCGGCGGCGGAGCCGTATTCGCCCGAGGCCCAGCTCGCCGTCCACCACCACGGCCGGCTCGTCGTCGACCTGTGGGCCGGCGAGGACACGGACGGGGACACCCTCAGCGGGGTCTTCTCGATCACCAAGGGCGCCGTGTACCTGGTGGTGGCGCTGCTCGTGCAGGACGGCACGCTGGATCTGGACCGACCGGTGTCGGCGTACTGGCCGGAGTTCACCGGGGACGGCAAGGAGCGGCTGACGGTACGCCGACTGATCAGCCACCAGTCGGGGCTGATCAACGTGGACGGGGGTTTCGACTACGAAGAGCTCGCCGACGACGCGCTGATCGCCGCCCGGCTGGCCCGGCAGAAGCCGTACTGGGAGCCGGGGACCGCGTACGGCTACCACGCCTTCGTGATCGGCGCGCTGACCGGCGAGGTGGTGCGGCGCGCGACGGGCAGATCGCTGCGGGAGCTGTACGAGGAGCGCGTGCGCGCCCTGTACGGACTGGACCTCTACATGGGGCTCCCGGCTTCGCAGGAGGGCCGCTGGAAGCCGGTCCTGGAGATGCTGCGGACGCCGGAGCAGGACGCGGCGCAGGCGGCGGCCGGGCCGGTGCCCGAGCTGCTGGCGGTGGCCTTCAACTGGCACCGGGAGCCGCCGATGGACCTGGTCACGCACGCCAACCACCCGCGCACGCGGGAGCTGGGCCCGGCTTCCGCGGGGGGCATCGGCTCGGCCCGCGGCGTGGCGGGCCTGTACGCGGCGGCGATCAGCGAGGTGGGGTCCCGGCCGGCGCTGCTGAAGCCGGAGACCGCGGCGGAGTTCGCGCGGCTGCACACGCCGGGGCAGGAGCTGCTGACCGGGGAGACGGACCACTTCGGGCTGGGCTTCGAGCGACAGCCCGCGGTCGGTCCGCTGGCCTTCGGGCACTGCGGGGCGGCGGGCGCGCAGGGCTTCGCCGACCCGGTCACGGGTGTCGCGTACGGGTACACGCGCCGCCGCTTCGGCTTCCCGGGCGGGATCGCCCCCGAGAACGGGCGTCTGACGGCGGCGGTGCTGGAGGTGGCCCGGAGCCTGTAGACCGGCCGGGGCGGGTCAGGCCTGGCCGGTCTCGAAGCGGCTGATGCGGCCGCCGCCGGGGGCGATGGTGAAGCGCCAGGCGGTGCGCATCTCGCCCCAGGTGTCGTTGCGGTAGTTGACGACGAGGGCGCGGCCCTCGTCGGACTCGGACTGGACGTCCATGTGGCCGCTGGAGTCGAAGATCTCCCGGTCGATCCACTCGTGGAGGTCGCGGTCCGAGCCGTCGTCGGACATGGTCGCGTCGGCGGTCAGCAGTTTCAGGAAGGCGTCCTTGTCGTGCGCGTTGACGGCGGCGACGAGGGCGCCGACCACGGGGTCGGACAGTTTGCCGGGGGCGATGGCCACAGGAGCCTCCTGGTCGGGCGTACGTTCGTCCGTGCCGGACCAGGTAACAACGCGGGCGGGTCCGCTTCGGCGACCCTCACCCGTTCGCGCGCCGGACGGCGTGTCAGGGGCGGTGACCGGCCTGTCGCCGGAGCGGGCGGGGCGTGGGGCGCGGGGCGCGGCTCACGGGGCGTCGGGGGCGGTGCGGACCGGGAAGCCGGTCGGCCGGCCCTGGTCCCGGAGCCAGGCCAGCACCCGGTCGAGGGCTTCGACGGTCTGCGCGCGGTTGCCGCCGCCGTCGTGGAAGAGGACCGTGGGGCCGTTGCCGATCTCGCGTTTGACGGTGTCGACGATGGCGGCCGTGCCCGGCTTCTGGAAGTCCTTGGTGTCGACGTTCCAGCCGAGCGGGCGCATCCCGTGCGCGGCGGCGATGCGGCGGCTGTCGGGGGTGAACGCGCCGCCGGGGGCCCGGTAGTACTCGACCTTCGCGCCGTTGCCCGCGGCCTCCTCTATGAGCTCCTTCGCGTCCAGGATCTGTCGCTCCTGGTAGTCGACGGGCTTCTGGTCCATGGTCGTGTCGTGGTCCATGGTGTGGTCGCACAGCCGGTGGCCGGCCGCGACCACCTTCTTGACGAGGTCGGGATGGGCCTTGGCCTGCGGTCCGACCATGCAGAAGGTCGCCTTGACGTCGTACGTGTGCAGCACGTCGAGCACTTGGGGGGTCCAGCGGGGGTCGGGGCCGTCGTCGATGGTGATGTTGACGGTGTTGCCGCCGCTCTCCGAGGAATGGGCTATGCCCTCGGGTATGCCCTCGGATATGCCCTGGCCGGGGCCCGGCCGCCCCGCCCGGCCGCCGCCCGAGGCGTCGGCCCCGTCCGGCCCGGACACGCTCTGGCGGGAGGCCGCGCCGGCGCTTCCCGGTTCCACGAAGGTCGCGACTCCCCAGGCGGCCGCCGCCACGGCGACGGCGGACGCGACGACGGCCGCGCCGGCCCGGACGCCTTTCCTGTTCGTGTACGTCGAGAGACCCATGAACCGTCCCCTCCCCATCCGCTGTGCGAGCGTTCTGTGGATCAGGACGTTCGTCGCCACGGAGGAGTTCCAGGCAAATCGGCCATAAATTCCCCGTAATGGGACTGACAGGACTGACAGGACTGATGGGGCCGATGGGACTTTGGTCCTTGATCGCCGGCCTTTCCTTCCCGGACGGGGAGGGCGGAAAACGATCCGGCCCCGGTGGGCACGTGCTCCACCGGGGCCGGCATCGTGCACCGGGGGGGGTCAGTGCGCGAGGGATTCCTGCGCCGCGGGAGCGGACTTGGCGTCGGCAGGGGCGGACTTGGCGTCGACAGGCGCCGGACCGGCGCCCCGGAGCGGGACCTCCTTGACGAACCAGGCCGCCAGGAAGCCCAGTACGGCGACGGCCGCGCCGAGCAGGAAGGCGGAGTGCGTACCGGCGGCCACCGCGTGCTGGTAGGCCTCGCGCACGGCCTCCGGCAGCTTGGCGAGGCTCGCCGCGTCCAACTGTGCGGAGCCCGCGGCTCCGGCGGCCTCCGGGCCCAGTCGCCCGGACATGGTGTCCGTGACCCGGGAGGTGAAGAGGGAGCCCATCAGGGCCACGCCGAAGGAGCCGCCGAGCGTGCGGAAGAGGGTGGCCGAGGAGGACGCGACGCCCATGTCCTTCATCTCCACGCTGTTCTGCGCGACGAGCATGGTGATCTGCATCAGGAAGCCGAGGCCGGCGCCGAGGACGGCCATGTAGACGCCGGACACGAGGCGGGTGGTGCCGGTGTCCATGGTGGCGAGCAGGAACATGCCGACGACCATGAGGCCGCCGCCGACGATCGGGAAGACCTTGTACTTGCCGCTGCTGGTGGTGACGCGTCCGGCGACGAGCGAGACGGCCATCATCGAGAGCAGCATGGGCAGGAGCAGCAGTCCCGAGTTGGTGGCGGAGGCGCCCTGGACCGACTGCTGGAACAGCGGGAGGTAGAGCACGCCGCCGAACATCGCGAAGCCGACCAGGAAGCCGATCACCGACATGAGGGTGAAGTTGCGGCTGCGGAAGATGTGCAGCGGCATGACAGGCTCGGCCGCCCTGGTCTCGACGTAGAGGAACCCGGCGGTGGACAGCACGCCGATCGCGATCAGGCCGATGATCTCGGCGGAGCCCCAGGCGTACTCGGTGCCGCCCCAGGTGGTGACGAGCACGGTGGAGGTGATCGCGACGGTGAGCAGTGTCGCACCGAGGTAGTCGATCTTCGGCCGCTGCCGTTCGGCCTGCTTGGGCAGGTGCAGTACGGCGGTGACCATGGCCAGGGCCACGGCGCCGAGGGGAAGGTTGATGTAGAAGGACCAGCGCCAGCCCATGTGGTCGGTGATGGTGCCGCCGACGAGGGGGCCGCCGATCATGGCGAGGGCCATCACGCCGGCCATCATGCCCTGGTACTTGCCGCGCTCGCGGGGCGGGATCAGGTCGCCGATGATCGCCATGACGCCGACCATCAGACCGCCGGCGCCGAGGCCCTGGATCGCGCGGAAGCCGATGAGCTGACCCATGTCCTGGGCCATGCCGCTGAGCGCGGAGCCGATGAGGAAGATGACGATCGAGGTGAGGAAGGAGCCCTTCCGGCCGTACATGTCGCCGATCTTGCCCCAGATGGGGGTGGAGGCGGCGGTGGCCAGGGTGTACGCGGTCACCACCCAGGACAGGTGCTCCAGCCCGCCGAGCTCGCCGACGATGGTGGGCATCGCCGTACCGATGATCATGTTGTCGAGCATCGCCAGCAACATCGCGATCATGAGGGCCATGAGGACGACCCGCACGCTGCGTGGCTTCACCTCCTGCGAGGTCTCCGCCGCGGGCTTGCTTGTCTCCACCATTTCCGGTCCACTCCCCTGGGCACTACCTGCCGGAACAGCACTTACTTGCCGACCGGCTAGTTCACTACACTGGGGACGGTAGACCCGTAACTTGCCGGGCGTCAAGTAAGTAGTCGAGGAGAGTCATGTCCAGCAGCAGTCCGCAGCGCCGTCGTGGCGACACGCGCCAGCGCATCCAGGACGTCGCACTGGAGCTCTTCGTCGAGCAGGGGTACGAGAAGACGTCGCTGCGCGAGATCGCGGAGCGGCTGGAGGTCACGAAGGCGGCGCTCTACTACCACTTCAAGACCAAGGAAGACATCATCATCAGCCTCTTCGAGGACGTCACACGCCCCATCGACGAGCTGATCAAGTGGGCGGAGCAGCAGCCGCACACCCTGGAGACCAAGCGCGAGGTACTGCGCCGCTACAGCGAGGCGATGGCGGCGGGCGCCGCGCTGTACCGCTTCATGCAGGAGAACCAGGCGACGACGCGCGAGCTGAGCATCGGCGACACGGTGAAGAAGCGGCTCTACCGCCTGGTGGAGCTGCTGCGCACGGACGACGGCCCGCTGACGGACCAGGTGCGCTGCGTCAGCGCCCTGTTCACGCTGCACGCCGGGATGATGTTCCTCCAGCACGTCGAGGGCGACCCGGAGGAGACCCGCCTGGCCGCCCTGGAGGTCGCCACGGACCTCATCACGCAGGCCCACCACGAGGAGTCGTGAGCCACTGCGAGGAGCCGTGAGTCACCGCCGGTCCCACCGGGGGGCGAGGCCCGCCCGGGTTTCAGGCCTGCTCCCACGGTGCGGGTTCCGGGCGGCGGTGCCACCACCAACTGTCCGGCACCTGGCCGGGAGCAGCCTCGCCCGACAGCTCCTTGAAGAGGATTCCCGTCGCACCCTCCTCGGTGGCCGCAGCAAAGCGCCCGTCCAACCGCTCCAGTGTCTCGCCGAGAAGCACCGCCACGTCACCGGGCAGGCGGCTAGCGAGGTCCGCAAAGGCATCACGCGCCTCGAGCCGCTCGCGATAGAGGCCGGCCGGGTACCAACCCGAATGCGCCCACCCGGACTCCATCTGCACGATGACCCTCTCCCACGCCACCAGGCTGTTCCCCGCCGACCACACGGGGCTGCCGGTGCTGTCGTCGAGGGCGGCCCTCTGTGATTCCGGTGCCGACTCCCTCATCCGCCGCACCGAGGCTCCGAAGGCATCGGCAAGAGGAGTGGCCGGCCGCTGCTCCCGCACGATCTCGGCGAAGCGCGTCACGGTCGCCTGCGGAAGCTGCGCCAGCGGCGCTTCCACGGCCGTCACTGCATAGCGTGGAGGTTCGTCATCGGAGAGCTCAAGCCGGGCCCGGGTGAGCAGACCCTCCGGCGTCGCCACCCAGTAGGCGCTGGGCGGCGCCTCCGAGGCGGGGAACAGGACCGTCGTCCCCACGGCCCTCGCGAACCTCACGGCGAAATCCGACTCCAGAGGCTGATCAGTGACGCTCTCATCGGCGTAGGTATCCAGCGAACAGGAGATATCGCCGAAAACTGGCCGGTGCTCGCACGAAACGGGTGCATCCCAGTTGCGTGCGTCGGGGTCGCCGTCAGGATCGGCCGCGGCCACATCACCGACCACGACGCCGAAGCATCCGGCGAGCGCGAGAGCCATGGCCTCAGGACCGATGGGATCGACGGTAAGGAGGCTGTATGTCACGAATACGTCCCGTTGTAGATGGCCAGGGCTTTCTCCACGAGGCCTGGATTGTTGGTGAAGCGCGGCGCTCTCGTGAGCTGGGGCGCTGCACTGATATCTCCCTTGGCTTTGGGCTATCTACTGATGGGCGGCGTACTCGTTCCTGTCGAGTTTCACGATGCCCACCCCGCAGCAGGTGTGGGCTGCCACCGTCCTGCTGGCCCAGGACCTCTGAGGGGGACCTCCGCCCAGGAGCGGAGGTCCTCGTCCAGCCCCCCGAGGCCCGCTCCCGCACGTCGAGGCGGGCCGTCTTCCGGTGGATCGGCGTCCGTAGAAGCACTGCGGACGACGCTCCGTTGTCCGTCCGAGCTTCCTGGCTCTGGTTACGTCGGGAACTCGCCCACCCAGTCGCGGGTGAGGAGATGATGGGGAAGGTATCCCGACTCCACGTTGATGGGAATTCCGCCGTCGTGTGCGTGGCAGGCGAGGGCCAGAGGGGCCAGAGCGAGATGTCCGTCGGGCTTCTCCGCTCGCTTTTCGTCGACGGTCCAGTAGGCCTTGTGGAGTTCGAGTGACTGTACGAGGAACTCGTGGAAGCCGTCGAGGTTGTTGGTAATCAGCAGGTAGAAGAGGTTGATGGGCGGTGACAGCACAGTCTGGAGCAGGCCGTGCGGGGTGAGGGTGGCGGCGTCGGGCTGTGACATCTCGACAGCGAGGGTGAGTTTCTCCACCAAGTCGGGGCCCTGAAGCCAGTAGGTCTGGAGGGCGTCCACCCAATGCCAGACGAAGATGTCGTAGCCGCTGGATGCGATGCGGCTGAGTGGAACCCCCGCAAGTGCGTTCAGCCGTTCCCGATCGCGGCACACCATGGCGATCCAGAAGGTGGTCAGCCACGTGCCGAGGTCGGCGAAGCCTGCCGGGCCTTCGGCCGGCAGGGTGCGCATGTCACGGTTGATCCGACACTCCACGGTGCCTTCGTCCGCGCACACGGTGGCGAATACGGCCGACCCGAGCTGCAGCGTGTTGACCAGGGCCTCCCATGTCTCCAGCCGCTCCGCGCTCGGATCCACGGTGCAGCGCGCCCCGAGGTGCAGGAGCGCGTCGTTGAACACCATGGGGAGTGAATTCGGGTACTCCTCCAGCTCGTCGATGTCCCGAGCCAGACTCACCCAGAGGCGCTCCGCCCACTCCTCTTCTGTGGCACCTGGGGTGAAATGCCGACTCACAGTGACGGTCACGGGAGGCTCCTCTTGGCCTACTTCATCGCCTCGGCGTCGTAGCCGTACATGTCCTTGGCGTTGGAGCCGTCGTTGACCCGCAGCGGCTTGCCGCCGACCAGCGCGACGATCTTCGCGTGGGCCGCCCGTTCCATCTCGTGGAACTCTTCCCACACCTCGGCGACCTTGTTGCGGCGCGCGAGGTTCTCATCGATCAGGCCGCCGTCCTCACGCCACTTGTCGTCGTCAGCGACCTTCGAACGGAACGCTTCCGCCTCCGCCTTCAGGTTCTCCAGCTTCTTGATGACGGGTGCGGCATCACGCGAGTACGTGCCCAGCGCGCCGGCGATCGTGCACATGTCGGAGCTGAGCTTGAGGCCCAGGTCGGAGACCGGCTTCGTCGTCGCGAACAGCTGGTCCGCCTCCGGCGCCTGATAGAAAGCCTGCAGGCCACCGAAGCTGCTGTGGACGTCGGACGCCTTCGTCGCGACCGTCGCCCCGCCCGCCGAGATCAGCTTCACCTGCTGGTCCAGGACCGCCAGATCCCCCGTGAAGACCGGCACCTCCGTCGAGGCACCCACGTCGTACGCACGACGGTCCGCCCCACCCGTACCCATCACAACCACACTCCCCGTGAAGAAGAAGACCCCGAAGAAGACCCGAAGAAGCCCCGGAAGGAAGACCCGGGCCTATCGGCCGCGGAAGCGGGCCGCGTCGAAGTTCGCCGAACCCTGCGTCTGACGCGCGTTCTCACCCTGCTCCTGGTCACCCGACCCGAACGCCTGATCCATCCCCGACTGACCGCCCAGGATCGCCGCCAGCGAAGCGTTCAGCTCCTTCGCGATCCCGTCCGCACGCAGCTTGAACGAATCGAACGCGACCTTGCCCTGCCCCTGGAACTTCCCCTCCAACGGCTGCGCCGCCACCACCAACTGCTTCACCAGCGCACCCAGATCGGTGTTCGAGGTCCGCGAACCCGACATCAGGTTCGTCAGAACCTGCGTCCCCATGTCGAACTTCATCCCACACTCCCCCGCACTCTCGAACGGTCATCAATCAACCCTCAGCATGACCAGTTCTATCAACATACATCGCACCTGCAACGAGCAACGCGACAGTTGTTGACCGCGCATGACAACCCGTCAGACGCGTTCACGCGCGGGAACCCCGCGGCACGCATCCGGCGGGCGGCCGGTCAGGAGCGGTCTGCGGAGGCCGTCGAGGCGAGGAAGGCGAGGAGGTTGTCGGCGTAGCGCTGCGGGGCCGTGAGGTGGGGGACGTGGCCCTCGCCGTGCAGGGTCCGCGCCTGCGCGCCGGGCAGTACGTGTGCGAGCCGGTCGACGATCGCGCCGAACCACGCCGGGCTGTCGGTGCCCTTGCTCAGCATGGCCGGGCCGGTGTAGCCGGCCAGCCGGGCGAGGTCCACGGTGTCCCAGTCCGGGTCCGACTGTTCGTCGACGGCCGTGGGGGCGTTGGTGACGAACGTCCGGCGGGCCGCGTCCGGCATCCCGCCCCACGCACCCGGCCCGAACACGACCTCCTCGACGAACCGGCGCGCGCCGCCCTCGGAGTCGCCCGCGCGGACGTCCGCCATGACGGCGTCGATGGGCGCCTGCGCGTCCCGCATCAGCCGGTCGAGCTCCGGATCGCCTGCGACGACGGCGGTCAGGGGCGGCTCGTGCACGGCGAGGCTGCGCAGCAGTTCGGGGCGGCGGGCGGCGAGGCCGAGCGCGACCGAGGCGCCGAAGGAACTCGCGGCCACGTGGACGGGCGCGCCGAGCATCTCGATGAGCGCGGCCAGGTCGTCCTCGTCCTGGGTCCGCGTGCCCTGGCCCGGCGGGCGCTCGCTCCGGCTGTGGCCGCGGCGGTCGTAGACGAGCACGCGGTGGGCGCGGGTGAGGTGCGGCAGGACTGCGTGCCAGCTGTGGTGGTCGGTCCAGGAGCCATGGACCAGGACGAGCGGCTCCCCGTCGCCCTGGATCTCGTAGAAGAGCTCGACGCCGTTCACCTGAGCCCGTGCCATGCCTGGTCCCCCTTGCCCGAGATGCCCTGCCGGCCGCCCCCGCAGAGCCTTGATCATCTTGTCAGACAGGCCCCTACGGAACCGGCGTCGCGGCCGACCAGAACGCGTCCTGCTCGTCGGGGCGCTGGGGGAACTCGGTGGTGCGCACATGGGTGTTCGGCTGCGCCATGGGGTCCATGACGGACGAGTCGGTGAGGCACGGGGTGGCCGCGTCCAGGAAGAACTGGCCCTCACCGGCCACCTCGACCGACAGGCTGTAACCGTCTGGGGTGCTGGCGTACACGGCGGGCGCCTCCGCTGCCTGCCGAACACCTGTGATCTTGTAACCGCGGCTCTTCCAGTCACGTTCGATCACGCCGATCAGCGCCCCGCGCCGCTGCTCGGAGACGACGGTGAGAATGGTGATGGAACGCTTCGCGGCTCCGGTGCCGGTGGCCGCGCCCGCCACACCCTTCGTACAGCCGGCGCTGCCACCGGGGCCGTGGTTCCACTTGAGCTCCGGCCGCACGGCCCCCAGGGTCTCCTGGAGGATGGCGTCGGCGCGCTCGGCGCCCTGTTGCATGTTCATGGTGGTTTTCCTGTCGGCCTTTTCGTCGCCGGGCCCGCAGCCTACGGCGAGGGCGGTGAACGCGAGCACGGAGAGCGCCGCTCGCAGGGTCTGCTTCACCTGGAGGTGTCGCCGGTTCGCCATCAGCGGTGTTCCTCGGTCGTGATCAGGTGCGGCTTGCCGGCGACGATCAACGCTATGTTGCCGGCGGACTCCGGATCCTTGTTGGGGTTGAAGTAGTTGGAATGCGCGTCCATTGGCCCTTGGCCTTCGATGACGGGAAGGGGGCCGTCGTCGACCTTGAAGCGGTTGGCGCCGAACTCCTTGCGTGCGGGATCCGTGCCGAAGTAGATCTGGCTCTCATCGGTCACCGCGTCGGCCACGATGAATCCGTGGGCAGCTCCCGCCGCGCCTCCGATGATGGCACCGCCCAGCGAACCGACGGGCCCGAGGGCTGACCCGGCGATCCCCCCTGCGAGGGCCCCCGCACCCCCTCCGGCGAGCATCGCGCCGGACTCGACTTTGTTCGGGGTCATGGACACGGGGTCATGGTCGGAGGCGCCGACATACACGTGCTCCTTGCCCACACCCAGCTGGTCGGCGCGCTGGGCGCCCGTACCGGGGCTGCCCAACAGCACGATGTCGTCGGCCCCGGGAATCCCGCCGCTCTGTAGCGCCGCCTGCCCCACCGTGAGCGAGCCGTACGAGTGGCCGATGGCCGTGATGTGGGGGTCGGGGTTGTGATTCGCGGCAGCGATGCCGGCCATGAAGCTGTTGTACGCGGGCGCGCCCTTCTCGGCGTGTTCCTGGGACATCACATCCGCATTGTCGTGCCACTCCGCGGCGGGAAGCTGCGGCGCATCGTAGCCGAGCCAGACAATCGAAGCGGAGCTCGCATCGTGCCGCCGCGCGCCCGCGGCGGTATCGCGGGCGCGCTGCAGATCATTGCGGGCGAACTCCGCGTCCAGGGCCGTGCCCAGACCCGGGACGTACGCGGAGACGTTCCGCGAGGTGTCCGGGTTGCCAAAGGCGACAATGGCCCGGCCGCCGCCTTGGTCTCCGATGCCCAGCAGGTACATCGGGGGATCTCCCAACTTGGGATTACGCAGCTGATCGTCGATCGAGCGCATGCCCGCGAGCTGGGTTTGGGATTTCTCGTCGTCCTGTTCGGACAGCTTGCCGATCAGCATCTGGAGGTTGTCCTGGTTCGCCTCGTGCCTGACCTCGGCCGGGATGCCGTCCAGGTTTCCGATCACATCGGGGTAGGTGGTCATGAGCTCGGCCCGCTGGTCGTCCGTCAGCCCCTTCCACCAGCTGCTGCGGTCAGCCGGGGAGACGTTCTCCGGAATGGTGTCCCGCAGGTAGTCCCTGGCTTCTGCGCGGACCACGGCCGCGTCACCGGCGGCGTCGGCCCAGGTTGCTTCCGTGACATCGAGACCGTCCGGCGCCTTGAGGCCGTTCAGCGCCCGCGTGAAGCGGGAGTCGACGTCCTGGGCCGCTGTCAGCGCGCCCGCGATGCGGGTGGCTATCTCCTGGGCGACGGCATGGTGCGGATTGGCACTGGTGGGAAAGGGCGCCTTGCCCAGGGGGTGCGTGGGCGCGTCTTGGAGGTACAAGGGTCGGTCGACGCCCCGAACGGAACCGCCCGGCACCGGCTCCTTGGTGAGGAAGTTCTCGCCGCCCTGCGGATACTGGACGGATCCGTCCGCGTGGACGGTGTAGCCGTGCGCCGCCGCGTCGTCGAGTGCCCGCTTGAGCCGTATCTGCTCCTCGGAGAGTTCGTGGGCCAGCGAGTTGAGGGTGGTACGGACGAGGCCGCACTCGGTGTGGATGAAGTCGAAGTTGCGGTCGACGCGCTTGAGCCGTTCGTAGGCCGCGGTCGCGGACGCGCCCTTCTGGGACTCCAGCGCCTTGATCATTCCTACGCTGATGCGCGTACGTCCGGCGTCCGCCCTGGTGCTGACATCGGCCCACGCGGTCGCGGCCTCCGTGAACTCCTGGGTCTTCAGATCGCGGAGCTGCTGCCAGGTCAGGGTCACCGGTCGGCATCCTGCTTGATCACGAGCTGCGAGAACGCGACCTTGTTGTTCACGTCCACCTCGCCGATCTCCCGGGCGACGTTCAGCAGAGCGCCCTGCACCGAGCCGCACTCGTCCCGTACGGCGGACACCCGCCTCTCCCACGACTCGCGGACCGCGGCCAGCGCAGCGGTGGCGCCAAGTCCGGCCGTACCGGCTGCGATTCCCTCGTGCGCGGCGGACATCTTGCCGAGGCCCTCGGCTGTGGTCACGCGCAGCTCGCCGGCCGCGACCGAGGCCTTGGTCCAAGGACCACCGGAGTGCGCAAGGTCCGCTTCACCCCCGCCCCCGCCGCCCCCAGCAGCGGTTGCCGATGCCAGCCTCATGGCCGGCGGTCCGCCGAACAGCTGCTGCCAGTGCGCCGGGAGGTCCCCTTGCGTGGTCATGCGGTGTGCTGCCCCTCCTGCGGCGCTCCCCCGGCGCCGCCCTCTTCCGGTACGCAACAGCAAACCAACGGCAAACACAAGTTCGCGAGGCATCCGTTCGGAGGAAGGGTGGGTTCGCCATACCAGCTCGTCGCAGTGGCCGCCAAGGGTGGGCGTACTCAGACAACGGCTCGCGGGTGAGTGCGCGCACCTACGGCCGTTCAGAGGATGCGGCGGTCCTCGGCGGTGATCGGGACGTCGTTGATGCTGGCTTCGCGGCGGCGCATCAGGCCGTCGTCGTCGAACTCCCACTGCTCGTTGCCGTGGCTGCGCCACCACTGGCCGGAGGCGTCGCGCCACTCGTACTCGAAGCGGACGGAGATGCGGTTGCCGGTGTGGGCCCACAGCTCCTTGCGCAGCCGGTAGTCGAGCTCGCGCTCCCACTTGTCGGCGAGGAACGCGCGGATCTCGTCGCGGCCGGTCAGGAAGCGGTCGCGGTTGCGCCAGACGGAGTCCTCGGTGTAGGCGAGGGCGACGCGCTCGGGGTCGCGGCTGTTCCAGGCGTCCTCGGCGGCCTGGACCTTGGCGCGGGCGGATGCGTCGGTGAAGGGCGGCAGGGGCGGACGGGTCACGGTGCAGCCTTCCGAGGTCGAGGAAAAGGAAGAGGAAAAGGAAGACGAAGAGGAACGGAAGAGGAGAACGGTCGTTCTCCTGCACCTCCCCACCCTAGGAGAACGGGCGTTCTCACCGCAAGCGCTATCGGGCTACGCTGCCCTCATGGACGACGAAGAGGCACGGACCCGCCTGCTCGACGCGGCGGAGGAGCTGTTCTACCGCCACGGCATCCAGGCGGTGGGCATGGACCGCATCCGCACCGCGTCCGGGGTGCCCCTCAAGCGCCTCTACCGGCTCTATCCTGCAAAGGAATCCCTGGTCACGGCATACCTGGAACGCCGTGACCGGCGCTGGACGGCGAGCCTTCGCGCATCGGTGGCGGGCGCGGCGGAGCCGGTCCCCGCCGTCTTCGACTGGCTGGCGCGATGGTTCTGCGAGCCCGGCTTCCGGGGTTGCGCCTTCCTCAACGCGTACGGGGAGCTCGGCGCGGCCGCACCGGAGGTCGTCCGCGTCCACAAGGCCGAACTCCACGCACTCCTGGCCGAACTGGTCCCGGCCGGGGCCCCGCCCGTGCTCGCCGACCAGCTGCTGATCCTGGTCGAGGGCGCGACGACGGTGGCCTCCCTGAGCCCCGGCCCGGAACCGGCCCGCAGGGCGCGCGAGGTCGCGGAGCTCCTCCTGCGGCAGTGACGCAGCTCACTCCCGGCTGTCGCGTTCGGCGGTCACATCCGCGCGACGGGATCCGTCAGTGCTGTGCAACCACCGATACGGCAAGCAGCCCGGAGACCGGGAGACCAGGAGACCGCCATGGACGCACGACTGAACTTCTACGCGAACGCCGTCGCCGCCAAGTTCGCGAAGTACATCAACTCCGCGGGGAAGGCCGTCTCGGACTCGACCCTTCCGGCGGCCACCCAGGAGCTGGTGAAGATCCGGGCCAGCCAGATCAACGGCTGCGGCTACTGCACCGACATGCACACCAAGGACGCCACCCACGCCGGGGAGACCCCGGGACGCCTCAACCTGATCGCGGCCTGGCGTGAGGCCACGGTGTTCACCGACGCCGAGCGGGCGGCCCTGGAGCTGACCGAGCAGGGCACGCGCATCGCGGACGCGGCCGGTGGGGTCACGGACGAGGCGTGGGCGAACGCGGCCAAGTACCACGACGAGGACCAGCTGGCCGCTCTGGTGTCGCTCATCGCACTGATCAACGCCTACAACCGGATGAACGTGATCATCCAGCAGCCGGCGGGTGACTACCAGCCTGGCCAGTTCGGCTGATCGCGAGCGCCCGATCCGGCCCGGCCACCCCCGGCCCGGTCCCGCCCCGGCCGCTCGGGTGGGTGGGGCCGAGCCGGTCCCGGACGGGGTGCGCGTACTCCCGACAGGCCTCCGGCCAAGGTCCGGGGACTCGCGGCGCAGCCCTTCCGCTGCCGGGCGCGCCGGGCACGGCCGGACGTCCAATGTGCCGTGTACGCAGGCCCGGTACGTGGTTCGTGCGCCGCAGGGGCCGTATGCGGGGGCCGGGTGGGTGGCTGGTAGAAAGAGGTGACGTGCCGACAAGTGGTCGGCCTTGGGAAGGAACCACGTGACCCAACCGTCCGGCGAGCAGCCGCAGCACCCCTGGTCGTCGCCACAGCAGCCGTTCGGCGCGCCGCCGCCTCCACCGTTCCCTCCGGCCGTACCGCCGCAGCCCGGTTACGGACCCCCGCAGGCGCCGCAGCCGAGTTACGGACCCCCGCAGGCGCCGCAGCCCGGTACGCCCGGAGCCGGGAACCCGTATGTCCAGCCGGGCTCGCCGTACGGCGGTTACCCGCCACCGCACCCCCTTCCCGGTTCGCCTGGGCAGCCGCCGGGGCCGGGGCCGGGGAAGCGGCAGACCGGGCTCATCGTGACGGCCGCTGTGGTGGTTCTCGTCGTGGTGGCCGGCGGGGTGTGGTTCGCGGTCGGCCGGGGCGGCGACGACACCGGGTCGACCGAGGCCAAGGCGAGCCCGAGCGCCTCGGCGCCCAGCACGAACCCCAGCGAGAAGGCCCCGACCATCCAGCCACCGCCCGAGAGGTCGGAGACCCCCGCCAACCCGCCCGCCCCCAAGCCCACCGGGACCGGCCTCCAGGCCGTGTGGAAGACCTCCGGCTCTACGATGCTGGCCCTCGGCGACGCGTACCTCGACGAGCCTGCCCGGATCAACGCGATCCTCGGCGGCGGCTCCTCCGGGTTCGAATGCAAGGGGCGTTGGCAGAAGGACGAGAGCGGCGACTTCCTGGAGGTCGCACTGCTGTGCAGCCAGGACGGCGTCCGGGTCCCGGACAAGGACCGGGTCGGCAATCTCAGCCAGAACGGCGACACCCTGACCGTCAAGTGGAAGAAAGGCGCCAGCGGCTCGGAGTCCTTCAAGCGCTTCCGCGACATCGACCCCGCCTGATCGTCAGGAGTACCGAACGCCCGGAAGAGCCTCATCGGCGTGGCGACGCCGAGCCTGGTTCCTCCCCGGGCCGACAAGGGTGCGGCACGCCATCTGCGCGCTGTCGGCGCTTCTGTGCGTGCACTGGTCCGGGGAAGTCCCGTGGGGTCCCGGGAAGCGGTCGGTCCGAGTGGATGCGCGTCGGCGACATGATCACCGACGCGCTGATCCGTTCGTTCGTCCTCGAAGTGTTCGTCGGAACCCTGCGCGGCCGCCCGTGACGTGCTACCGGGCTACCGGGCTACGCGAAGCTCACGCTGTGTGGGACGGGCTCGGCGAAGCCACGGGCCGCACCGGGGTCCAGGGTGCTCAGGGGCTCCTCGCAGCCGCGGTCCGCGTACAGGGTGGCTGTGCTGTTCGTGCCGTTGACCGCACTGGTCGCGCCTTGGAGCAGGAGGAAGCACTCCGAGCCGACGGGGTCGGCGATGTCGAAGTCGCCGTACTCCGGCGAAACGTAGCTGAACGTGCCCACAGCGGCCCCGGCGGAGGCCGGCAGCGTACCGACGAGCGCGAGAGCCCCGAGGGAGGCGGTGATGGTGTGGCGAAGGCGCATCACACCAGCGTGGCCCACGGCTGCGCCGAGCCGGCCGGAGAAACGACCTCCCTCAGCCGTTCGGCGGCCGGTTGGGCAGCGTCGCCCAGGTACGGGTCCCACCGCCGGGCTCCCGGGACGGCCCGAGGCCCCAGTCGCCCCCGTGGTCACGCACCAGTGCCGAGAACACCCGGAGGGTCGAGCGGCGGCGGGCCTCACAGAGCGCGGCGAGCCGGGGGTGGGTGTGGGCGGAATGCGCGTCGTAGACGATGACGCGCAGCTCGTCGTCGCGGTAGCGGACGGACAGGTACAGCTCCCCGTACGGGTCCATCCGCCAGGCTGAGCCGAGGAGTTCCGAGGCGGCCTGTACGGCTGTCGGTGCGAGGGGGTCGAGGGCGTAGGCGTGCAGGGCTGCCCGTACGGCCTGGCGGGCGATCCCGGGTGAACGGGGCGATGCGGGCAGGGTCATGCTGCACGACAGCCTCTCCGCGAGGGCTGCCTGACCGGCTGTCCCGGGATCCGGTGCGACCGGGCAGGTGGATGCGGCGGTGTACGAGTGGGGGTACGGGGTGAGCAACTTCGGCTCCCAAGTCGTCGGTGGGCACAGACGGTTCGGCTTCGGACGCTCGACGCGCACAGGGGCTCACGAGGACCGTTCACAGGCGGCATGGGCGGCGGGCGTGGCTCGTCCCCCGGGCAGGGCCGGGCGATGCACTTCAACTCGCCTTGCGTAAGCGGTGCGTCACCCAATGTAGCGCCGAAGGTGGACTATTGGCCACCCCGCTGCCGGGGTTGGGTAGCCCGTGGAACCGATGGGGGGCGACACGGCAGACTGCTCCCATGCCGCCACGTACCTCGCCGACAGAACGGCAGAAGCGACTGGGCGCCGAGCTGCGCAAGATGAGACTGGCGGCGGGCGTATCCGCCGAATCCGTCGCCGGGTTGCTCGGCCTCGACCGGTCCAAGGTCTCTGCGATCGAGCAGGGCTTTCGCGCCATCAGCGAGGAGCGCATCCGCTCGCTGGCCTGCCACTGCGACTGTGCGGACGAGGAGTACATCAACGCCCTCGTCGCCATGGCCCGCACCCGCAAACGCGGTTGGTGGGAGCGCTACAGGGGCTCCCTGTCCGCCTCGGTACTCGATATCGCCGAGCTGGAGGCGCACGCAACGCGCATGAGATGTGCGCACTCGGTCCACATCCCGGGCCTGTTGCAGACCAGCGAGCACGCCTTGGCCCTCTTCCGGTTCGTCGTACCCTCACTCCCGGAAGACCAGGTGGCTCTGCGTCTTGCACACCGATTGGAGCGCCAACAGGTATTGGAGGGCGATTCGACGCCCGAATACGTCGCGGTCGTGCACGAAGCGGCGCTTCGCATGCAGTTCGGTGGGCGCAAGGTGGCGCGGGCGCAGCTGGAGTACCTGGGGCACATGGCGGAACGGGGCAACATCGATCTCCGCGTGCTGACCTTCGAGGCGGGAGGATTCCCCGGCGCGGGCCAGACGGTCAACTACCTGGAGGGCCCCACCCCCCGGCTCGACACCGTGCAGGTAGACAGCACACACGGTCCGGACTTCTTGCACACCGAGGCTCAACTGTCCAAGTATCGAGCGCAGCTGGACTGGATGGAGCGTCTCAGCCTGTCACCCACCGCGTCGCGGGACTTCATCCACACCCTGGCCCGCCAGCTCTGAGAGGACCCCGATGACTGACATCGACTGGGAAGACGCCTTCTGCGGCGAAGGCGCGAGCTGCTACCGGATAGGGGTGGACGGGGACGGCAACAGCTACATAGCGGTGGCCGGCCAGGAGGACCGACCGCTGACCGACAGCAGAGCGGCCCTCCAGGCCCTGATCCGGGACATCAAGGCAGGTCGGGCCGACCACCTGCTCGACTAACTCGCACCCCGCGGGAAGGTGATCTCCACGCGGCGGTTCTTCTTGCGGCCCTCTTCGGTGCTGTTGTCGGCGATCGGGTAGTCCTCGCTGTACCCGCGGACGTCGAAGGTGACGCCGGGGTTCGTGACCGTCTTGGTCAGTTCGGCGTGCACGGCGTCGGCCCGCTGCTTGGACAGTTCCTTGCCGTGCTCGTAGCTGCCCTGGTCGTCGGTGAAACCGAAGACCCGGATGCGGGTCGCCTTGGACTGGTTGATCTCGTTCCCGATGGCCTGGATCCGGGCTGCCGCCTGCGCGTTGAAGGCGGCGCTGTCCTCGGGGAACAGCACCTCGGACTGCAGCGCCATCATGACGGTCTCGTTGGTCTCCTGCCGCCGCTGCTCGCCGCCGAGGTCTTCGACGACCTCGGCGATGTCCAGCACCTTGACCGGGGCCAGGGTCCCGCCCTGCGGGATCTTCAGCCCGGGCGCGTTGGAGTCGATTGCCACGGGCGCGGCGGCGGACGGCTCCGTGCCGGGGGGCACGGAGGGCTTCACGTCGTCGGCGTGTGCGGAGCCGGCCCCGATGAAGTGCCCTCCAGCAACGACAAGGCCGACGGCGGCGGACGTGGCGATGGTGCGGTGGCGTTTTGTCATGGGGTCACCCGGAAATCTTGACGACGGCCGTAGTAAATGTCGGGAGGCTGAACTCCACCTCGGTGGTGTTCGCCGGGGGTGCAGGAAACTGAACGAAGATCGGGACGGTCTGGCCTGCCGCCACGCTGGAGATGCCGGTGGTGCACAGGCACCTGCCGTCGGTGTCCCTCAGCACGTAGTAGCGCTTCTTACCGGCTTTGTCCACGAGGGTCGCGCCAGCCACCGACTCACCGCTCTGGGTCAGTTCGTTGCCACGCCAGGCCGCGGTACCGACGAAGGCTTCCTTGCCGTTGTTCTTGAGCTGCCCGTTCACGGTAAGGAAGCCGCCTGCGTCACGCGCGGCCGAATTGACGGTCAACACCATGCCGTTCGCACCGTCCATCGTGGCGATGACCTGGGTGGGCGACGATCCCTGGCTCTGATTGGGAACCGGGGCCTGGGAGGCGGCGCCCTGGGACTGCTGGCTGGCGGGCTGCTGAGTCTGCTTCCCCTTCCCGTCGTCACTTGTCCCACATCCGGCCGACGTGAGCGCCAACGCCGCCGCAACCGCAACGGCTGCTCCCCCGCGGATCTTCACCGTGTGCCGAATGCTCATGTGTGCTGCTTCCTTGTCTCACGGGTCGCCGTCAGTCGGCCAGTCTCACGTCGAAGAGGGCCCTCGCCAACGTGCGCCATGGGTTGGGCTTCAGTGGGTCAAAGTCGATGTCTTTCCCGCCCTTGCACCGGATCTTGATCGGGGCGGGTTCTTCCGAAGCGGTATCGGGGGGATCGGCCGGCCGGGTGAGGGGTGTGAGGGAGCCCAGGTGGCAGCGGGGTTCGATCACTGCGGTCGCGTTGGCCGTGCCGTGCATGGAATCGGTCCCGGGGATTACCGAATCGCCCACCGTCCCTTTGGTTGTGACCTCAACAGTGAAGCTGAGAGCCTCCCGCGTGCACTGCGCCGTTGCGTCGTTCTTCGCTGCGAAGCCGGGCGCCGCCCCGCACCCCTTAGCCAGGTACAAACGGCCGCCGTCGAGAACGTCTTCCCAGTCCTCGGGTTTCAACACGGCCAGGTCCAGACCAGGTACGAGGTTGTCCCTGGCCTCGCGGGCTGCTGCCAGGGCGGCCGCGTCAGCCGCCCCCTGCGCGTTGCTCCGGGTCACCGAGGCCTGGCCGACGGCAAAGAAGGCGAGAGCGACAAAGAGCAGGCCCGCCACCACCAAGACGTAGATGGGGAACGCCTGCCCTCGATCACGCGATCGCTTCTGTGCGATCACGTACCGGCTTTGATGTTGGTGATCGCAGTCTTGATCTTGGTAGTGATCTCCTGCCCAATGCCCGTGCCCACGATCGCCCCGATGATCACCACGACCACCAGGATGATGCCCAGGTACTCGAAAGCCGTCTGGCCGCGGTCCTGTTGGGCGTGGCGCCTGCGGAGCCTCGTCACGGCCGTGTCCGCCCATCCGTTCACCCTGATCCGCGTCTCCACGGCGGCCTTCAGCAGCGTGTTCTGTGACATGGGGGTTCCCTCCCGGGCCGGTACCGGTGTCGATCTGCGGACGGTACGGCGAGTCACCAGCCGTGACCAAGGGTCCCGGGGCCCAATTACGGACCCACTGCGCACTCTGTCTACCCATGACCGGTCACTCCTGGACGGGCGGTTCCCAGCCAGCGGGCTATCGCCTCGCTGCGCGTGGCGCTGCGGAGCTTCGCGAAGATGCGGTTGATGTGGTTCTTGACGGTCTTCTCGCTGATGAAGCAGGCGGCGGCGATCTGCTGATTGCTCATTCCGGACGCGATCAGATCCATGATCTCTACCTCCCGGGAACTCAGCCCGAAAACAACAGAGTTGTGCATCCGCTCGGACGACTGTGCCACATCTCGTTGCGGATGCGAAGAGGCCCGGAGTTCCGTCAGCAGGGCGCTCGCCGCCGTCGGCGTGAAGTGGGGGCGGCCCAGGGGGGCGTCGCGCACGGCCCTGAGCAGCTCGTCCGTCGTGAACTCGCCGTGCACCAGGTAGCCCCCGGCGCCCAGCAGCAGTGCCTCGCGGACGATTCCGGCTTCCCTGCTGTACGTCAGCATCAGTACCGGAGCCAGCTGTACGAGGTGAGGGAGGGCCGAGATGCCGTCCACCCCCGGCATCCGGACGTCCAGCAGGACCACGTCCGGCGCGTACCGGCGGGTCAGGCTCAGCGCCTCGCGGCCGTCCGCGGCCTGGGCCGTCACCTCGATGTCCACGGCCGCGCCCAGGATGGCCGCGAGGCCCGCCCTGATGACCGGGTTCCCGTCGGCGATGAGCACGCTCAGCCGCGCCATCGCTCAGCCACCCCCGAACAGCGCACCGAAGTCGACGTTCGCGCCGTAGACGAATCCGCACACCAGGAGGATGAGCGTGCCCGGCAGCATGAACATCGTCACCGCGAACGTCGCCTTCGGCACGGCCCGGGCCGCCCGCCGCCGGGCGTTCTGGGCGTCCGTACGGCGCATGTCCTCGGCGATCGCGATCAGCGTGTCGACGATCGGGGAGCCCAGCTCCTCGCCCTGCTGGAGGGCCGTCACGAACTGCGCGACCTGCTCGCTGTCGTTGCGCCGCCGCAGTTCGTCGAAGGCCTGCCGGCGGCTGACCCCCATGTCCATCTGCTGGAGCGTGATGCGGATCTCGTCCGCCCACGGCCCCTCGTACTTGCCCGCCACCCGGTCCAGCGCCTGCCGGAAGCCCAGCCCCGCGCTCACCACCACGGCGAGGACGTCCAGGAAGTCCGGCAGCGTCCGCTCGATGTGGTCGCGGCGGACCCGGATGGCCGACCACAGGCCGACCTCGATCCAGAACAGGCCGAAGGCCACCATCAGCAGGGCCGCCACGAGCTGGCCGTTGACCAGCATGGAGAAGGCGCCGGCGGCTCCCAGGGCCCCGTACACCGCGCGCCGGGCCGCGTACCGGTCGATCGTCAGACCCGCCGGATTGCCCGCCATGTCGATCTGCCGGCGCTTGCGCGCCACCCGGTTCGCGCCCATCGCGCGCAGGACCAGCGGCGCCCAGCGGATGCCGAGGCGGTCGACCAGCGAGCCGACCGCCGTCGTACGGGTCGCCCCGACCTCCAGCGCCAGGGCCAGGTCGGAGGGGAGCTTCACGTCCGCCCGGTAGAGGCGGATGCCGTGGAAGGCGCCGAACACCGACAGGGCCACGGCGAGAGCGAGGAGAAGTGCCGTCATCGTCCCGTCCGCCCCCTCACACGTCGATCTTCGACAGGCGGCGGATGAGGACGAAGCCCAGCGCGAAGAGGCCGAGCGCGACGAGGACCGCCGTCTGCCCGAAGAACGCGCCCGTCATCCGGTCCAGCGCGCCCGGCATCATCATGTCGACGAGGAGCAGCGAGCCGAGCCCGATCGCCGGGACCAGGTAGGCCGTCACCGTGACCTGGGACAGCTGGGTGCGGATCTCGCGACGCGTCTCCTTGCGCTGCTCCAGCGTCACCGTCAGGTTGCGCAGGCTGTCCACGATCGCGCCGCCGGCCCGGGCCGACAGGACGAGGGTGGAGACGAGGACGACGAGTTCGCGCGACGGCAGGCGTTCGGTGAGTTCCCCCAGGGACTCCTCGATGGAGTGGCCCACCGCGAGCCGGTCGGCGACCCGCGCGAGTTCCTCGCCCGCCGGTGCCTCCAGCTCCTCCGCCGCGATACCGATGGCGGTACGCAGGGCCAGCCCGGCCTGGGTGGCGTTGGCGAGGATGCGGGCCAGGTCGGGGAGCTGGTTGATGAAGCGTTCCGTACGCCGCGCCCGCTGCCAGGCCAGGAACGCGTCCGCCGCCCAGACGCCGATGAGGCCGGCCACCGGTCCGAAGAACGGCGCGAGGAGGGACGAGGCGATGAGCCAGACGCCCGCGATCGCGGCGAGCATGTAGACGAAGAACTCGCCGGGTGTCAGGTCCAGGCCGGTGGTCGCAAGCTTCTGCTCGATCCGGCGGCCGAACCGCGTCTTGCGCAGCCGGCGGTCGATCGTGCGGAAGCGGCGCGCCCGGCCGAGCGG
This sequence comes from Streptomyces sp. NPDC090021, assembly GCF_044748225.1. Lineage (NCBI taxonomy): Bacteria > Bacillati > Actinomycetota > Actinomycetes > Kitasatosporales > Streptomycetaceae > Streptomyces > Streptomyces sp. NPDC090021. Next base: position 103,533 of record NZ_JBIVFO010000007.1, read on the forward strand.
CGCGGGCACGCCGCTCGCCGAGAGGCGTTCGACGAGGGCGGCGTGCTGGGCGCGCCCGGCCGCGTACGTCTGGAGGCCGACGACCGCGAGGACGCAGGCCAGCAGCGTGATGCCGAGGGTGAGGAGGATCAGTGGGTTCACAGGGCGGTCCGGGTGATGCGCGGGGTGGTGAGGGGGTCGTCGGGCAGTGCGACGCCGAAGGCCTGCGGGACGGGCTGGTTGTTCATGTAGAGGCGTTCGGCGATGCGGCGCGGCAGCGGGTAGTACTCGAAGAAGCCGTGGACGCGGCCGTCGGGCCCCATGGGCTGGGCGACGAACCGGCAGACCGTGGTGATCCGGAAGGGTTCGCGGCCGTGTGATTCGAGGATGGAGATCTCCGTGATGCGGCGGGAGCCGTCGCCGAAGCGCGTCAGCTGGACGATGACGTTGACGGCGCTGTTGATCTGGTCCTGGAGGGCCTCGAAGGGGATCTCGACCTCCGACATGGAGGCCAGGGTCTGCAGGCGGGTCAGGGCGTCGGAGGAGCTGTTGGCGTGGACAGTGGCCAGTGAGCCGTCGTGGCCGGTGGACATGGCCTGGAGCATGTCGAGGGTCTCACCGCCGCGGACCTCGCCGACGATGATGCGGTCGGGGCGCATGCGCAGGGAGTTGCGTACGAGGTCCCGGATGGTGATCTGGCCCTTGCCCTCCACGTTCGCCGGGCGGGACTCCAGACGGATCACGTGGGCCTGCTGGAGCTGGAGCTCCGCGGAGTCCTCGATGGTGATGATGCGCTCGCCCTCCGGGATCAGGCCGGAGAGGGCGTTGAGGAGGGTGGTCTTGCCCGTGCCGGTGGCGCCGGAGACGATCACGTTCATCTTCGCCTGGACCAGACCCGACAGCAGCAGGAGCATCTGCTCGTCGAGGGAGCCGAGGGCGATCATCTCGTGCAGGGTGAAGGCGCGCGGGAAGCGGCGGATGGTGAGGGTGGCGCCGGTCAGGGAGAGCGGCGGGATGATGACGTTGACGCGCTCGCCGCTGGGCAGGCGCGCGTCGACCATCGGATTGGCCTCGTCGACGCGGCGGTTGACGGTCGAGACGATGCGCTCGATGGTCTGCATGAGCTGCTCGTGCGAGGCGAAGCGGAGGGGGAGCTGCTCGACCCGGCCGGCCCGCTCGACGAAGATCTGGTCGGGGCCGTTGACCATGATCTCGGAGATGGAGGCGTCTTCGAGGAGCGGTTCGAGCACGCCGAGTCCGAGGGCCTCGTCGACGACACGGCGGATGAGCTGCGCGCGCTCGGCGGTGGACAGGACGGGTCCCTCGCGGCTGATGATGTGCCCGAGGACGCGTTCCAGGCGCGCCCGGCGCTCGGCGGGTGCGAGCGCGGACATCTCGGCGAGGTCGATCTCCTCCAGCAGCTTGGCGCGGTAGGAGGAGACCAGCCGGCCGTCCTCGCGCGGGCTGTGGCGGTCGTCGGGGGTGCTGACCCGGGAACGCAGGCTCATGGTCCGGTCTCCTCGGGTTGGTCGTTGGGCATGACGGCTGTGGCCCGGGCCGGTTCGGGGTTCAGCCCGGGGATGATCGAGTTGATGCGGATGACGGCGACGGCGGTGACGGCGTCGCCCGTGCTCCTCACGTCGATGACGGCACCGAGCCCCTCGCGGATGGCCGCGTGTCCGGCCGCCACGCCCCTGCCCCGGTGCTGGGCCTCCACGCGCGCCGCCGTACGGGCGGCCGTGTCCGCCTGTTCGTGGACGTACGCCACCCAGCCGAGCTGGATCGCGCACAGGGCGACGAACAGCAGGATCGGTATGAAGCCGATGTACTCCAGGGCCACTTGGCCCCGGTCGGAGCGGATGCGCCGCCTCATGTCAGTCCGCCTCCTTCTCCAGTGCCGCGCCGCCGGTGCCGTCGATCTCGCCGAAGTCGAGGCCGGGAAAGAAGACCGGGATGCCGAGGGTGACCCTGGCCCGCATGATGTCGCCGGACCGCTCGCAGTGCGCCTTGGGGGCCCACGCCTCCCCGATGTGTTCCTTCGCCGCGGCCTCGCAGAACTCGGGCCCGTGCACCGCCCCCGCCCGGGCCGCCTCGTCCGCCGCGTTGCCCGCCAGGGAGAAGGCGTAGCCGATCAGGACGCACTCCCACACGGCCGCCACCAGGAGCAGGATCAGCGGTACCGTGCCGACGAACTCGATCGCCACCTGGCCCCGGTCCCGACCCTGACCCTGACCCTGGCACCGACCCTGACCCCGGACCAGGCCCCGGACCCGACCCTGGCCCCGGTACCGCCCCTGGCCCCGGTCCCGACCCCACCCCCGGTTCCGGTCGCCCCGGGTCCCGCCGGCCCCTCTCCGGGCGGACTCGCGCATCCGTCAGCCCTCCCGGCCGCGGCGCAGGCGGGAGACCGTGCCCGCGGCGCGCAGGGTCAGGGCGCCGCCCGGGGGCGCGGGGGTGGCCGGAGTGTCCGGGGCGGCCAGCAGGCCGAGTTCGCCGGCCAGGGTCCACAGGGCCTGCTTCACCGTCGAGCGGTTGTCGAGGTCCTGGACGCGGCCCGCGTCCAGGACGGCCTGGAGTTCCTTGAAGGCGGCCGGGACGGGGGTGCGGGTGGCGCGGGTCTTGGTGATCTTCTCGATCAGGGCGGGCTGGATCTCGGTGTGCTTGCTCCAGCGGTTGACGACCACCGCGGTGTCCTCGGCCTTGCGGACCTGGAGCCGCTCCCACAGGCGGACCATGCGTCTGGCGGCCCGTACGGCGATCACGTCCGGGGTGGTGACCAGCACGGCGACGTCCGCCATCTCGACCACGGCGGCGTTGGCGCCGGTCACCTGGGTGCCGCAGTCGACGACGACGAGTTCGTAGCGGCTGCGCAGGGCGCCGACGATATGGCGGGCCGCCCGGTCGTCGACCTCCTCGCCGCGTTCGCCGTCGGCCGGGGCCAGCAGCAGCGCGAGGCCGGTGCGGTCCTCGTAGACGGCGTCCTGGAGGACGCGCGGCGAGATGTCCTGGATCCCGGCGAGGTCGGCGATGGACCGCCGGAACTGCACGTCGAGGTACGAGCCCACGTCGCCGGCCTGGAGGTCCATGTCGACCAGTGCGGTGCGCCGGCCCGAGGCGGCCGCGGCCAGGGCGAACTGGACGGCGGTGAAGGTCGTGCCCACGCCGCCCTTGGCCCCGGTGACCGTCACCACGCGTCCGCCCGGCCCGGTGAAGGTCTCGGCCGCGCCCCTGCCCAGGTGGCGGCGGACGCCCACGGACCACTGGGCGGCGGCCTGGACTCGGGCGGCGAGTTCCTCGTAGGACAGCGGCAGGCCGACGAGGCCGCGGGCGCCGGAGTCCATCGCGGCGGAGAAGAGCGCCGGGCCGGCGTCCGAGGAGACCAGGACGACGCCCACCGCCGGGAAGCGGAGCGCTACTTCCCGGATGAGTTCCAGTGCGGGCACCGGGCCGATTCGCTCGTGGACGAGGACCACCTCGGGCAGTTCGTCGAGGGAGTCGACGGCGAGCCGGGCGAGGGTGTCCAGCAGGGTGGTCGAGTCGGGGACGGGGGTGGCGGGCTCCGCCGACGGGAGCTGGCTGAGCAGGGTGGAGAAGATGCGGGCGGCGTCCGGGTCGCCGACCGCGGGGAGGATTCGGGTGGTCATCCGGGCCTCACTTGTCCCCGTCGAGGGTGTACGTACGGTCGCCGGCGGCGGGCGCGGAGTCGGTGCCGGGGGCGACGAGGGCCAGGCGCACGTGCTCCGCGAAGGACTCGGCGTACGCGACGCGCTGGGTGTCCTTGGTGCTGAGGGCGAAGGTGATCGGGACGGCCTCGGAGGGGCCCTTGCGGTCGCTGTCCTTCTCCAGGGCGGTGAGCCTGCCGACGTTCAGGACCCGCGCGTTGGCGACGATGATCACCGAACGGGAGGGTTCGGTGTCCTTGGCGCCCTTGAAGGTGGCGATGATGTTGACCTTGGCGCCGGAGGTGATCTTCCCGGCCACGCCGGTCGCCGCGTCGATCATGATGGCGATCTCCTGCTCACCGGGCTGCAGCTGCGGCCGGTCGACGAACATGTCCGCCTGCAGCAGCGAGCCCTTCTTCAGGGTGGTGAGCGCGATCTTGTCCTTGAGTGCACCGAGGTCGGTGACGGCGGTGGCGGACAGCCACCGCTCGGGGATCCTGACCTCCTCGAACTGGCCGGCCGCCAGGGGGCTGTACGGCGCTATGTCGGCCTTGACGCGGTAGGCGACGACCTCGGAGCCGACCTTGGAGTTGACGTCGCCGATCACCACGAGGACTCCGGCGAAGGCCCCCAGGGCGCAGAGGACCGACAGGAGCAGCAGAATGACGCCGCGGCGCTGGCGTGAGTTCATAGGCCGTACTACCTCGCCGTTCTTTCTTCATCCGTACGTTCGGTCGTCGGTCAGGGTCTGGAGCGGCCGGTACCCGTCGGCGCCGCCGCGGACGGCGGTGGGGCGGCGAGCGGGGCGGCGCAGAAGCCGCAGCGGTCGCCGATGAGTTCGAGGCCGCACCAGCGGCACTGCTCGCGGCGGACCGAGGCGACCAGTTGGTAGAGCACGGACAAGTCGGGGATGCCGGCGGCGAACTCGACGAGCTTGGGGGTGCCCCACCAGGCAGGTGAGGCGGCCGGCAGCGGGTTCTCCATGACGCCCTGCACCTGCCAGCCGGGGGCGAGTTCGGCGGCGACCCAGTCGGAGGTGAGCTGGCCGCGCGCGAACGTGAGGTGCGTGGCGAAGTCGGGGCCGGCGGGCAGGACCGCCGCCGCCGCGTCCTGCGGACCGGCCGGGGAGCCGCCCGGCGGGCCGCCCCGGCCCCCGTGGCCCCCGCCGTGCGCCCCACCGCGCCCACCGCGCCCACTGCGCGCGCCGCGCCCTGCGCCGGTGGATCCCAGCCTGGCGAGGTGCGGTGTCGGGTGGGCGAGTACGGCGAACTGCGCGCCCGGCGACCAGGACCGGGCGTGCGCTCCGAGCCCCACGGGTACGCGGACCCGGTCGAGTTTGGCGACCGAGCCGAGCAGGGCGCCCGCGTAGATGTAGTGCGACAGCAGCCGGGCCGCGGAAGCGACGACTCCGGGGCTGAAGTCGCAGACGCTGAGCTGGCGCAGCTGACGGGCCAGCAGAGCCGTTCCCAGCGGGGGCAGATCGATGTCGAGCAGCGCGATCCGGTCGGTTTCCAGGATGGCCCGGACGGTGTGCAGCCGCTGGACGGTGGCGCGCGGGAGCCAAGGCGGCACGAGGGCCACGAGGTGGCCGTGCCGCTCCAGGAGGGCACTGGTGCCGGCGAGTGCGGACTCCAGGTCGTGCTGTTCGGGCGGGTGCAGCAGTGCGGCCCCGGGCGTGTGCCGGTCAGGGGCCGGCAGTACCAGGTCGTCGCTCGTGACAGCGATGGCGGTCGGCACGCGCATTCCCCCGTTCCCCACGTTTCCCCGTACGTCCGGACTCTCGCGCGCTCGACGGGGACGCGTCGCGGCCGCGTCGCGTGCGCGCACCGGTGCGCGATCGCGGACGGCCGCCGTCCATCCCCCCTTGCCCCAGCACCATAACCGCGTCACCCCTGGCAGGTCAGGGGCTTGGTGATTCCCGTGCGTAAGGCAGCGGTCACAGGCGACGGGAAACCCGGACAACAGGGATCGCACATTGGGCCATTTCAAGCCACTTTGCGAAGACTCTTGACACGGGGATTGGTCTGGACCAACTTGGCAGCGCACGCGGTGAGTCGGCCCCGCCCCACACGGCCCGGCTCCCCTTTCCCCACGACACCTCCCCCCACGGAGCCCACGTGAACCGCATACGCTCCCTCTCCCTGCCCCTCGCCGTCACCGTCGCCGCCGGGGCCCTGACGGCCCTCGCCGCGGGCACCGCACAGGCCGCGGACATCAACGTCGCCCGCAACGGCGGCTTCGAGTCGGGCCTCGCCGACTGGTCCTGTTCCGGCGGGAGCGGCGCCGCCGTCTCCTCACCGGTGTACGCCGGAGCCGGCGCCCTGAAGGCCACACCGGCCGGATCCGACAACGCCCGCTGCAGCCAGACCGTCACGGTCAAGCCGAATTCGACGTACACGCTGAGCACGCAGGTGCAGGGCAGCTACGTCTATCTCGGCGCGACCGGGACCGGCACGCAGGACGTCTCCACCTGGACCCCCGGGTCGGGCGGCGGCTGGCAGAAACTGTCCACCACCTTCACCACCGGCCCCTCCACGACCCGGGTGACCGTCTACACCCACGGCTGGTACGGCCAGCCGGCCTACGTCGTCGACGACTTCAGCGTCTTCGGCCCGGACGGCGGCGGGGGCACCGACCCCGGCCCGGTCATCCCGGGCGCACCCGCCGGGACTGCCGTCTCCGGCCAGAGCGCGAACGGACTCACCCTTTCGTGGAACGCCGTCGGCGGAGCGGCCGGCTACCACGTCCACCAGGACGGCGTCCGCGTGCAGACCGTGACCGGGACCTCCGCCACCATCACCGGGCTGACGCCCGCCACCTCGTACTCCTTCCAGGTGAGCGCGTACAACGCGGCGGGCGAGGGGCCGAAGTCCGCACCGGTGACCGGGACCACCACCGGCGGCGGGAACCCGGGCAACCCGGCCGTCCCCAAGCACGCCCTGACCGGCTACTGGCAGAACTTCAACAACGGCGCGACGGTCCAGAAGATCTCCGACGTCTCCGCGCAGTACGACATCATCGCCGTCTCCTTCGCCGACGCCACCGCCACGCCCGGCGCCATCGCCTTCAACCTCGACTCGGCGGGCCTCGGCGGCTACACGGTCGCCGAGTTCAAGGCTGACATCGCCGCGAAGAAGGCGGCCGGCAAGTCGGTGATCCTCTCCATCGGGGGCGAGAAGGGGACCATCACGGTCAACGACTCGGCCTCCGCGACCAACCTCGCGAACTCCGCGTACGCCCTGATGCGGGAGTACGGCTTCACCGGCATCGACATCGACCTGGAGAACGGCCTCAACCCCACCTACATGACGCAGGCGCTGCGCGCCCTGTCCGCGAAGGCGGGCCCCTCGCTCGTCATCACCATGGCCCCGCAGACGATCGACATGCAGTCCACGCAGGGCGGCTACTTCAAAACGGCGCTCAACATCAAGGACATCCTCACCGTCGTCAACATGCAGTACTACAACAGCGGCTCGATGAACGGCTGCGACGGCAAGGTCTACTCCCAGGGCTCGGTGGACTTCCTCACCGCGCTGGCCTGCATCCAGCTGGAGGGCGGCCTCGACGCCTCCCAGGTGGGCATCGGCGTCCCGGCCTCCCCCAGTGGCGCGGGCAGCGGCTACGTCTCCCCGACCGTCGTGAACAACGCCCTGGACTGCCTGACCCGCGGCACGAACTGCGGATCCTTCAAGCCGTCGAAGACCTACCCCGGACTGCGCGGCGCGATGACCTGGTCCACCAACTGGGACGCCAAGGCGGGTAGCGCTTGGTCGAACTCGGTGGGTCCCAAGGTCCACGGGCTGCCGTAGGCGGTACACGTGTGGGGGTGGCCGGAACGGTTCGGCCGACACCTGAGGTTATTGACCGGGACATGCCACGAGAGGACGCTGAGCGCGTCCGCACGGCTACCCCCACACTCCCCACCCAGGAGAACGCATGCGGCTCCATACCCGTCGGAGGGCCGGCCTGACGGCGGCCCTGCTGGCGCTCGCGCTCGGCGCACCCGCCTACGGCATGAGCGCGACGGCATCACCACCGCCCAGCCCCTCCACCGCCACCCAGGACGAGGCCATCGTCCAGTACCGGATCCACGGCCCCTCCACCGTCTCCGACCGCACCGCCCTGCTCGGCACGGGCGTCTCGATCGACGAGGTGGACGACCACACGGTCGTGGTCAGCGCCGACCCCATGCAGGCCAGGAAGCTGAGGGAGCTCGGCTACCGGCTGACCGCCCTCCCCGGCCCCCCGGACCGCTCGGTTCCCGGCATCGCGGCGAGCCCGATGGACTTCCCCTCCGCGGACTCCAGGTACCACAACTACGCCGAGGCGACGGCCGAGATCAACCAGCTCGTCGCGCAGTACCCGGCGATCGCCTCCAAGCGGGTGATCGGCACCTCGTACCAGGGCCGGGACCTCCTCGCCATCAAGATCAGCGACAACGTCGGCACGGACGAGTCCGAGCCCGAAGTGCTCTTCACCGCGCACCAGCACGCCCGCGAGCACCTGACCGTCGAGATGGCGCTGTACCTGCTCAAGGAGTTCACCTCCAAGTACGGCACCGAATCCCGGGTGACCAACGCGGTCAACGGCCGCGAGATCTGGATCGTCCCGGACCTCAACCCGGACGGCGGCGAGTACGACATCGCCACCGGCTCCTACCGTTCCTGGCGCAAGAACCGGCAGCCGAACTCCGGATCCTCCTACGTCGGGACCGACGAGAACCGGAACTGGAACTACAAGTGGGGCTGCTGCGGCGGCTCCAGCGGCAGCAGGAGCTCCGAGACCTACCGGGGTCCGGCCGCCGAGTCGGCGCCCGAGGTCAAGGCCGTCTCGGACTTCGTACGCAGCCGGGTGGTCGGCGGCAAGCAGCAGATCAAGGCCGCCATCGACTTCCACACCTACAGCGAACTCGTGCTGTGGCCCTTCGGCTACACCTACAGCGACACCGCCCCGGGCCTGACCGCCGACGACCTCGCCGTCTTCAAGAAGATCGGCACGAGCATGGCGGCCAGCAACGGCTACACGCCGGAGCAGTCGAGCGACCTGTACATCACGGACGGGACGATCGACGACTGGCTGTGGGGCAGCCAGAAGATCTTCGGCTACACCTTCGAGATGTACCCGAGGAGCGGCGGCGGCGGCTTCTACCCGCCGGACGAGGTGATCGACCGCGAGACCGCCCGCAACAAGGACGCGGTGCTCCAGCTGCTGGAAAACGCGGACTGCATGTACCGCTCGATCGGCAAGGAGGCCCAGTACTGCTCGTAGCGGGCCGGGCGGGCACCTGAACCTGGGGCGCCCCGCCGCCAGGGGGGCGTCCCCTTCCCCTGCGGCGGGGCGTCCTGCGCGTCGTGACACCTGGCCCGTCAGGGCGTCAGCCAGGACGGCCACGGCGTCACGGCGTCAGCCCAGGACGGCCACGGCGCCACAGCGTCACGGCGCTACGGCGCTACGGCGCTACGGCGCTACGGCGTCAGCCCAGGACGGCCAGGGCGTCGATCTCGACGAGCAGCCCGTCCGGCAGGCCCACGTACACCGTGGTGCGGGCGGCCGGGGCCTCCTTCAGGCCCTGCTCCTCGAAGTAGGCGTTGTAGATGCCGTTCATCTCGGCGAAGTGCGCCGTGTCCGTGAGGTAGACGCGGATCATCATGACGTCGTCCCAGCCCGCGCCGCCGGCCTCCAGGACCGAGCGGACGTTCTCCAGCGTCTGGAGGGTCTGCTCGCGCAGCGTCGGCCCCGCCGGGGTCGGCGGCCGGCCGTCGACGTGCGGGAGGAAGCCGACCTGGCCGGCGACCTGGAGGATGTTCCCCTTGCGCACGCCGTGCGAGAACCGCGCGGGCGGGACGGTGTGCGTGGCGGGGGTGATGGCGGTCTTCTCGGTCACGCTGTCTCCTGTACTCCTGAATAGTCCCGGCTGATGGCACCGGCGGTACGCAGCACCTGCGGCAGCAGCTCGAACAGCCCCTCGGCGGTGACGACCACACCCGGCGCGGAGACGGACAGCGCGGCGACCACCCGCCCTTCGGGACCGCGCACGGGCGCGCCCAGGCAGTTGATCGACTCCTCGTGGCCGCCGAGGTCGGTGGCCCAGCCCTGCTCGCGCACGAGGTCCAGTTCGCGCAGGAAGGCCTCGGCGTCCGGGGTGGAACGGGCGGTGTGGCGGGGGTAGTCGATGCGGTGGGCGAGGGCCCGGCGTTCTGCCTCGGGGAGGTCGGCGAGCAGCAGTTTGGCGACGGCGGCGACGGTGAGGGGCACGGGCCTGCCGATGCGGGAGTACATCCGCACCGGGTTGCGACTGTCGACCTTGTCGACGTACACCACCTCGTCGTCCTGGTGCAGGGCGAGGTGGACGGTGTGCCCGGTGGCCTGGTTCAGCTCCACCAGATGAGGGCGGGCGACCTCGCGGACGTCGAGGTTCTCGATGGCCTCGGCGGCGAGCGCGAAGAGCCGTGCGCCCAGGCGGTAGCGGCCGTCGGGGCAGCGGTAGACGAACCCGCGCTCGTTCAGGGTGCGCAGGAGGCGCAGCGCGGTGCTCTTGTGGACGCCGAGCTCGTCGGCGACCGCCCCGAGGCCGGCGGGCCCCCGCGCGAGCAACGGCAGGATGCCAAGTGCCCTTTCGACCGACTGGCTCATCCGCCGTCCTTCCGTGGCCGCCGGGGCGGAGCACCGCAGCGACGCCGAACCGGATCACGTTGACCCGTCGTCACCGGGGATGTTAGACAGCACGCAGTGGCACACGCAACGACCGTTGCAGCCGACGCAACACACCCGGGAGGTATCCGCATGGCCAGCGCCAGCGACCCCGTCAAGGACCTCGCCGACGAGCCGGTGGACCACCGGTTCAAGGGTCTCCCCCTGGACGCCCAGGCCGGCGGCCTCACCGTCGGGCAGCTCGCGGCCCAGCGCCGGGACCTGTACACCGGCGGGTTCAGCACCCCCGTCCTGACCCTCGACGCGGGCGCGCTGGAGCACAACCTCGCCGCCCTCGGTACCTACGCCGCCCGCCACGACCTCGCCTTCGCCCCGCACGGCAAGACCTGCATGGCCCCGCAGCTCTTCCGTCGCCAGCTGGACCACGGCGCGTGGGGCATCACCGTCGCCATGCCCCACCAGGCCCGCGTCTGCCGCGCCTTCGGCATCCGGACGATCTTCCTGGCCAACGAGCTGGTCGACGCTCCCGCCCTGCGCTGGGTCGCCGACGAGCTCGCCGCCGACCCCGGCTTCCGGTTCGTCTGCTACGTCGACTCCGTCCGCGGGGTCGAGCTGATGGACGCCGCCCTGCGTGGCCACGACGCCGTCCTCGACGTCGTCCTCGAACTCGGCGCCGGCGCCGAGGGGCGCACGGGCATCCGTACCGACGCCGAATGCCGGGCCGTCGCCGAAGCCGTCGCCGCGTCCCCCGCCCTGCGCCTGGCGGGTGTGGCCGGCTATGAGGCCACCATGCCCGGCGCCGACGCCGACACCGTCCGCGCATGGCTGCGCCGCCTCACCGCGCTCGCCGCCGAACTCGACGAGCGGGGCCACTTCACCGGCACCGGCCTGGACGAGGTCATCGTCAGCGCCGGCGGCAGCGAATGGTTCGACGCCGTCGCCGAGGTCTTCGCCGGGATCCCGCAGCTGTCGCTGCCCGTCCTGCCGCTGCTGCGCTCCGGCGCGTACGTCTCCCACGACCACGGGTGGTACTCGGGCCTGACCCCCTTCAACCGCCTCCCCGAGGAGGGCGGCCTGCTGCCCGCCTTCCGGCTGTGGACCCAGGTGGTCTCCCGCCCCACGCCCGGCCAGGCCTTCGTCAACGCCGGCAAGCGCGACATCGCCTACGACCTCGGCCTGCCCGAGGTGCTCGCCGTGCGCAGCGCCCGCGACGGCGTCGAGCGCACCGCGGCCGGCATCCGGGTGACCAAGCTGTCCGACCAGCACGCCTGGATCGAGACGGACGACGACGCCACCGCGCTGGAGGTCGGCGACTGGGTCTCCCTCGGCATGGCCCACCCCTGCACCATCTTCGAGAAGTGGCCGCTGATCCCGGTCGTGGAGGACGACGGCACCGTCACCGACTACGTCCGCACCTTCTTCTAGACCCGGCCGTGGACCTGGTCCTCCGGGGCGCCCGTGTCGTCGACGGCACGGGCGGCCCCTCGTACACCGCCGACGTCGGCGTCCACGAGGGCCGGATCGCCGCCGTCGGCAGGCTGTCCGGGGGACGCGAGACCGTCGACGCGCACGGTCTCGCCCTGGCCCCCGGCTTCGTGGACATGCACGCCCACAGCGACCTGGCCCTGCTGCGCGACCCGGACCACAGCGCGAAGGCCGCGCAGGGCGTGACCCTGGAGGTCCTCGGCCAGGACGGCCTGTCGTACGCGCCCGTCGACGACCGGACCCTGGAGACGGTACGCGCCGCGATCGCCGGCTGGAACGGCCCCGGCGACGACGTCGACTTCGACTGGCGCACGGTCGGCGAGTACCTCGACCGGCTCGACCGCGGCTTCGGCGGCGAGGGCGTGGCCGTCAACGCCGCCTACCTCGTCCCCCAGGGCACCGTGCGCGCCCACGTCGTCGGCTGGGACGACCGCCGGGCGAGCGCGGCCGAGCTGGACCGGATGCGGCGGCTCGTCGCCGACGGCCTCGCCCAGGGCGCCGTCGGCATGTCCTCCGGGCTCACCTACACGCCGGGCATGTACGCCTCCGGGGCCGAACTGACCGAACTGTGCCGGGTGGTGGCCGACTACGGCGGCTACTACTGCCCCCACCACCGCAGTTACGGCCGGGGCGCCCTCGCCGCCTACGCCGAGATGGTGGACCTGACCCGGCGGGCCGGCTGCGCCCTGCACCTGGCGCACGCCACCATGAACTTCGGCGAGAACGAGGGCCGCGCCCCCGAACTGCTCGCCCTCCTCGACGCGGCCCTGGACGGGGGCGCCGACATCACCCTGGACAGCTACCCGTACACCCCCGGCTGCACCACCCTCGTCGCGCTGCTGCCCGGCTGGGCGAACGAGGGCGGTCCGGAGGCGGTCCTCGCCCGGCTGCGCGACGACGACCAGGCCCGGCGGATCCGCCACGTCCTGGAACAGGAGGGGGCCGACGGCTGCCACGGCGTCCCCGTCGACTGGTCGACGATCGAGATCTCGGGGGTCGCCGATCCCGCGTACGCCGCCCGCGTCGGCACCCGCCTGGACGGCTGGGACACCGCCCGCCGGCTCCTGATCGGTGACCGGCTCGCACCGACGGTCCTGCAGCACGTCGGCCACGAGGACAACGTCCGGGCGATCATGCGCCACCGCGCCCACACCGGCGGCTCCGACGGCATCCTGCAGGGCGCGAAACCCCACCCTCGGGCCTACGGCACCTTCCCGCACTACCTCGGCCACTACGTCCGCGAACTCGGCCTGCTCTCCCTGGAGGAGTGCGTCGCCCACCTGTCCGGCCGGCCCGCGGCGCGGCTGCGGCTGCCCGACCGGGGCCTGGTCCGCGTGGGGCACCGCGCCGACCTCGTCCTCTTCGATCCGGACACGGTCGCGGCCGGCTCCACGTACGAGCGGCCCCGCACCCTGCCCGCCGGGATCCCGCACGTCCTGATCGACGGACGGTTCGTCATGCGCGACGGGCGCCGGACCCAGGTGCTGGCCGGGCGGTCGGTACGCCGAACCGGGCGCGGTCCGCGGTGAATCCGGCACCTACGATGGCGCCATGGTCGCCTTCGCCCTCGCCGCCCTGCTCTTCCTCGCGTTCTGCATAAGCGTCCGGCGGGACCGGCGCCGCTTCAGCAATGCCGTGCTCCTGGGACTGACCTTCCTCACCGCCTTCTCGGCCCTCTTCCTCCAGGTGGCCAAGCTGCCCGTCTGGGCCGCGGTCACGGTCGCCGTACTCGCCTTCGCCTCGCCCGCGTTGGGCATCGTGGCGCTGGGCGTGTTCCTCGTCCGCAACGGCATGACCATGATCCGTAAGGAGGGCTTCCGTCCGGCCAACCTGCTGTCGATGTTGGCGGGCCTCGCGATCTTCGCCCTGATCGCCCTGCTCGTCCTGGTCGCCGTGGTCGGCTCCCCGGTCCTGGGCGGCATCGCCGGCACCCTCACCGTCGTCGCCGGCTACGTCTCCTTCGTCTTCTTCTGCTTCCTCGGCTACGCCTTCCTCTACGGCCGGATCAAGGTGCGCGGCGACATCGACCACGTGGTGATGCTGGGCTCGGGTCTGATCGGCGGGGACCGCGTGCCGCCGCTGCTGGCGTCGCGCCTGCGCAAGGGCCGGCAGATCTACGAGCGCCAGCTGGCCCGCGGCGGCCGGCCGCCGGTGCTGCTCGTCTCGGGCGGCAAGGGCTCGGACGAGAAGGTCGCGGAGGCCCGGGCCATGGCGGACTGGCTGATAGCGGAGGGCGTTCCGGCGGAGCACATCGTGCTGGAGGACCGGTCCACGACGACCGAGGAGAACATGCGCTTCAGCCGGGAGATCATGGAGGCGCACGATCCGGCCTACCGGTGCGTGGTGGTCACCAACAACTTCCACGCCTTCCGGGCCGCGATGCTGGCGCGCAAGACCGGCGTCAACGGGCAGGTGCTGGGCTCCCCCACCGCGAAGTACTACTGGCCGAGCGCCACCATCCGGGAGTTCGTCGCGGTCTTCTGGGAGCACCGGACGGTGAACCTCGTGATCTGCGGCCTGCTGGCCGTCTTCGGTGCGCTCGGCACGCTGGCCGCCGTCCTCGTCTGAGACCACGCCCGGGGGCGAGGGGGAGACGGGGAAGGTGCCGTGACTCCCCCCTTGGCAGTCACGGCACCTCTTCCCGGCTTCGCGTTCCCGGCTTCGCGCGGCCGGTCAGACCCGCTGCCAGAGCGCGGGGACGTTCGGCGGCTCCCAGCCGGTCTGCGCCTGGTGCCCCTGGATGCAGCGGTAGGTCGAGCCGCCGTAGGTGACGGTCGCACCGGCCGCGTAGACGGCTCCGGCCTTCCAGGTGCCGCCCGGCTCGGGCTCACCGGGACCGGGGCCCGGGTCGGATCCCGTGACCTTCAGGGTCAGCCCGTACGCCGACAGGATCGGGTTCAGCGGCTGGAAGAAGGTGGTCCCGCCGCGGGAGCAGTTGCCGGAGCCGCCCGAGGTCACGCCCTGGGCCTGGCTCCCGGAGATGTAGGAGCCGCCGGAGTCGCCCGGTTCGGCGCAGACGGTCGTACGGGTCACGCCGGAGATGGTGCCCTCGGGGTAGGTGACGCTGGTGTTGTGCTGCTGGATCGTGCCGCAGTGCCATCCGGTGGTCGAGCCGGACCGGCACACCGAGGCCCCGACCGGCTGCAGCACCGAGCCGGCGACCTGCACGTTCGCGCCGCCGCTGCCCTTCACGTAAGGGGTCGAGGTCCAGCTGCTGTTCGCGGCGACCCAGGCCATGTCGTTCCCGGGGAAGACGGATGCCTGGAAGGAGCCCTGGGCGACCTGGTTGAACCCGGTGGTGGTGGTCCCGGCGCGCCCGCAGTGCCCGGCGGTGGCGAAGCCGTTCACGGTCCCCTTGGTCACGGGGAAGCCGACGGAGCAGCGGCCGCTGCCGTTCATGTAGTACGCGTCGCCGCCGCGCAGGTCGTAGAGGGGGCGCGGGGCCTCGGCCGTGCGGACCACCGTCACCAGCGCCGCGTCGGTACCGGTCGCGGAGAGCAGCCGGGCGGCCGCACCCGCCTCGGTCTCCTCGACGACGAGGGTGTTGGAACGCGGGTCGACGTAGCGGACGGGGGTCGCGGGGCCCGCGGCCCGGTCCAGCGCGGCCTTGGCGCCGTCGAGGTCGGCCAGGGTACGGGTGACCAGCTTCGCGCGGGCGCCGGTGGCCCGTATCGCGGCGGTGTCGGCGGCCCGGGTGGTCGCCACGGTGAGCACGGCGGCGTCGGCCCCGTCCACCCAGGCCCCGGCGAAGGCGGCGCCGAGCCGGTCCCGGAGGCGGGCGGCGGTGGCGCCGGCCTCGGCCTCGTGCGCGAGACGGGCCTTGGCCTGCGTGGGGGTCAGGCCGAGGTCGCGCTGCATGGCGGCGAGCAGCTCGGGGGACGCGTCGGAGGTGCGGAGGGAGGTTGCCGCCGAGGGCACGACGGGGGCGGGGTCGGCGACGGCGCCGCCCGTCCCGGCCAGCAGCAGCCCGGCGGCGGCCAGGGCGGTACACGCCGCGCGGGCGTGACGCTTGAGCATGGGGGATCTCCTCGGTTTCCGGTGGGGGTCTGCGGAAACCGTAGAAATCCGAACCAGCGCACGGGAGCTGCCGGTTGGCCCCTCCCCCGGTGTTATGCCCGCGGCCGCGCGGCGGCCGACGTGCGTTCATGGGGCGGCGGCCGGAGTATGGGGCCAGGGGAACGACGTAGGAGGTACGCGATGGTCAGTGAACCCGACGAGCAGCCCACGCGGTCGGACCGGCTCTTCACGGGCGGGGAACGACCGTACGACCCCGAGGACCTCGTGATGGCGACAGGCCACGACCCGACTCCGGAGCGGGTCGAGAAGGCCCGGAAGCTGATCGAGAAGGAGGGCCCGCAGGTCATCGAGCGCTACCTGCCGTAGCCGCGGCAGGCAGCCCGAGGGCTGCCCCACCCGCCCCCGGCCCCGCCGGGGGCCACCCCCACGCCCCGGCCTCCGGGACACCCCCATGCCCCGCCCTGTAGCCCCGCAGCACCCCCAGCCGCGCCGCGCCCTTCAGCCCCGCCGCACCCCCTTCAGCCCCGCCGGCGATTGAGGCACGGGGGCACGGGGGCAGCGCCCCCACAACGGCGCCGCGCCCTTCAGCCCCGCCGCACCCCTTTCAGCCCCGCCGGCGATTGAGGCGCGGGGGCATGGGGGCAGCGCCCCCGCAACGGTGCCGCACCGCAGCTAGGCCGCAGGCGACCGCACCGCAGCCGCCCGCAGGGCCCCGGCCCCGGTCCCGGCCGGGCCTGATCCCCCGCCCGCCCTCGCCAGAGCCTCCGCATGCGCAGCCCTCGCATGCTCCAGCACACCCGCGGCCCGCGCAGCGACCCGCGCGGCGGGATGCCACCCCAGCACGTGCCGCCACACCAGCGGGGTCCCGGCGAGCGGCCGGGTGACCAGCCCCGGGGTCGCCGGGAAGGTGGCCCGGCACAACCCCACGGCCCGCCCCACCTGCACCAGGTGCACGCAGGAGGCGGTGTCGGTCTCGTAGACGCAGGCGGGCGCGAACCCCGCACGCACGCAGGCCGCGGCGAAGCAGTCGCCGAAACACCCGTCGCCGGGGACGTCCGTCCAGGCCTCGGCGGCCAGCTCGGCCAGCTCGATCTCCTCGCGCGGGCCCCGGGCCAGGGCCAGCGGGTGGTCCTCGGCGAGCATCACGTGCACCGGGTCGCGGGCCACCTCCATCCAGGCGAGCCGCCCCGGTTCGGGGGGCGCGCTCTCCCCGCAGACCCCGACCAGCGCGAAGTCCAGGCGGCCGTCGGCGACACTCCCGGCGATCTCCCTCTCCGACCAGGACGTGTAGGTCGTCACCGGCACGCCCGGCTCCTCGCGGGCGAGCCGGTCCACGAGCCCGCCGAGCAGCGGGCCGTGCGTCCCGCCGAGCCGGTAGCCGTGCGCCCCCTGCCGGGCGAACCGCTGGGCCTCCTCCTGGAGCTCGCACACCGCGGGCAGCAGCACTCTCGCCCGTTCCAGCACCAGCTCCCCCAGCGCGGTGGCCCGTACGCCCTCCCGCCCCCGCACGAACAGCGTGCCGCCCAGCGCCCGCTCGACCCGCTTCAGCTGCGCACTGAGCGCGGGCTGCGCCAGGCCGAGCGCGGTGGCGGCCCGGGTCAGGCTCCCGGCGTCGGCGACGGCCCTGATGATCTTGAGATGCCTCAGCTCCAGATCCATACGAAGAGCTTGGTCCAGACCTGCAGACGTGCGCTACGGGTCGTACGCATCCAGAATCGTTAATGCTCGTTAGCCGCCAGGGGGCCACAACCCTAAGGACAGTTGAATGCACACACTCGAAGTCGACTGGGACCACCCCACGGACCCGCGACCCGGCCCACGGCTCGACCACGTCCGCGCCTACGTGAGCACCGCCGGCGCCGACGGGCACCTCTGGCACGGAGTCCCCACGCTGCTGCTCACCACGCTCGACCGCACCACCGGCAACACGGTACGCACTCCGCTGATCTACGGCGAGGAGGCGGGCCGGTTCCTCGTCGTGGCCTCCGCCGACGGCGCCCCGGACCACCCCCGCTGGTACCGGAACCTCACCGCCCACCCGGAGGTCCGCCTCCAGGTCGGCGCCGCCGGCGTCGGGGCGACGGCGCACACGGCGACCGCGACGGAACGAGAGGTGTACTGGGAGATGATGACCGCCCTGTGGCCCCCCTTCGAGGACGACCAGGCGGCCGCCCGCCCCCGCGAGATCCCCCTGGTGATCCTGGAACGCCTCACCGGTCACTGAGCCGGCCCGCCCGCCCGGGGCCCGCCCGCCCGGCCCGCGCCGGAGCGGGCGGGCGGCGGCTCACCCCCGGTCGTAGACGGTCACGTCCACGCCGCGCTCGCACAGCGTGCCGGTGATCAGCGGCTCGACCCGCGTCCAGGAGCCGCCGGCGAGCCCGCAGCCGATCCTCGGCATGTGCACGCTCGCCCCCAGCTCGACGGCGTGCCCGGCGAGCGCGGCCAGGCAGCGTTCCAGGGCGTCGTAGCGGATCGGCGGTCCCCCGCTCCCGGTGCGTATGCCGCGCTGTCCGACCATGTTCGCCACCCACACGTCGGGCATCACCCGCACCAACTGCACGGCACCCAGCCCGAAGTCGTTCCCGCTGCGCCCCCGGTGCCAGGCCCGGTACGCCGCCTCCGGCTCCGCCCACCGCTTCGAAACGGCCAGCACGAAGCCCTTTCCCCACCCGCCGATGTCATTGCAGACATGGGCGACGATCTTCGGCCCCTTGGCCTGCGGACTCGTCGCGTCCCCGGCAACGACCCTCAAAATCTCCATCCCCCGACGCTACGCCGCCCCACCGACAACGACAGGGGGTCAGTCCAGCGGGAGGGCCTGATGCGCCGTGACGATGGCGTCGATGCGGTGCGCCAGATCGAAGTCCGCAGCGGCGATCCGGTGCCCGGCGTCATGGGTGGTGATCGACGCACGCAGGTGGTCCATGCGGAGATCAAGGTCCGTGTGGTGTTTGATCCGCCGCGACCGGTCCGCGATGGTCACGATCGCCGCCACTGCGGCGTGATACCGGATCTCGTAGGTTCGGGTGATCGCATGGCCTGCCCGCTCCCAGCCGGGCAGGCCCGCGAGATGGTCCGCGATCTCCTCGTCGGACAACGCCTTCGGTACGCCCATGTCAGCTCCCCTCGGTCACAGGTGCCAGGATTCCGGCGAGGTCCCGGCCCACCGGGGCATCGTGCCACGGCCCCATGGCCCGCTCCAGAGCGCTGAGTTCACGCAGCATGCGGGCGGAACGGGTCTCCCTCGCGATCTCGACGGCCGCGCGGGCGATCTCGACGGCGTGGTCGGGCTGCCGGGACTCGGCCGCCGCAGTCGCCCGTCGGGCGAGGTACACACCGTTCCTAATCAGTGAGCAGGAGTGAGTCCGAGTTCTCCACGGCAGTCGCCAACATCCAGTCGACCGGATTCCACCCGGGCCAACGCACCTGACCGGCTCCGCACCAAGCACCGACGCCGACGCCGACGCCGACGCCGACGCCGAGTACGGGACGAAAAGCGCGGCAGCGGCGTTGGGGGGGGGGGGGGCAGGGGCCACTCGGGCGGCATCAGGGATGGGGCGGCGGCCGAGGAGAGCCCCGTACTCCTCAGCCGCGCGAAGGGGGCCCGTGGGCCTCGGAGCCTCAGAGGTACTCGCGGGCGAACTCCACCGCCCACTCGATCGCGGCCACCGGAACGCCGCCCGCCGCCGGGTCGATGGTCAGGCGGGCGTCCTCCCAGCCCCGGCCGTACTCGCGGAAGATCGCGAAGTGGCCCTCCTCCAGGGTCCCCTCGGGCCTGACCAGGAACTCGATCGCCCGGTCGTCGCCATCCGTGCCGATCGTGGTGATCGCCATGTCACCGACTACGAACTCCACTGCCCCGCGCTCCTTGGTTGCCGCCGTTCAGGCATCACTCGCCCTGGTCCAGAACCCCAGCCTCCACCGCGGGCCGGGCGGCCGCATGAGTGCGGGTACTCAGCCCGGGTACTCAGTCACCCCGCGTCCCCCGCGAACCCCCTCAAGGTGACGAGGGCAACATGCAGCACTTTCGCGCCGTCGGGCTCACCCATTCCGCAGGCCGGAGCGTGGCCGCGGCCCCGGATTCCAAGGGAAGAGCGCACCCCTACCCGTCCATCCCGCCAAACGGGACAAAACAACCTTCGAGCCTCCCCGCGAAAACGCAGGTCGACCCCGCACCCGGGCCCGTAAGCTCCCGTCATGCAGGTGATCCAGTCAACCAAACTCGCCAATGTCTGTTACGAGATCCGCGGCCCCGTGCTCGAAGAGGCCATGCGACTCGAAGCAGCAGGTCATCGCATCCTCAAGCTCAACACGGGCAACCCCGCCGCCTTCGGCTTCGACTGCCCGCCGGAGATCCTTGAGGACATGCTCCGCAACCTGGGCTCCGCCCACGGATACGGCGACGCGAAGGGCCTGCTGTCCGCGCGCCGCGCGGTCATGCAGCACTACCAGACCAAGGGCATCGAGCTGGACGTCGAGGACATCTACCTCGGCAACGGCGTCTCCGAGCTGATCCAGATGTCGATGCAGGCGCTGCTCGACGACGGCGACGAGGTACTGGTACCCGCGCCGGACTACCCGCTGTGGACGGCCTCCGTCTCCCTGGCCGGCGGCACGGCCGTGCACTACCGCTGCGACGAGCAGTCCGACTGGATGCCGGATCTCGCCGACATCGAGCGCAGGGTCACCGACCGCACCAAGGCGATCGTGATCATCAACCCGAACAACCCGACCGGCGCCGTCTACGACGAGGAGATGCTGCGCGGTCTGACGGACATCGCGCGCCGCCACAACCTGATCGTCTGCTCGGACGAGATCTACGACCGGATCCTCTACGACGGCGCCCAGCACATCAACACCGCCGCCATCGCCCCGGACGTCCTGACGCTGACCTTCAACGGCCTGTCGAAGAACTACCGGGTCGCCGGATACCGGGCCGGCTGGATGGCGGTGTGCGGCCCGAAGAGCCACGCCGCCGACTACATCGAGGGCCTCACGATCCTCGCGAACATGCGCCTGTGCGCGAACATGCCCTCGCAGCACGCGGTGGCCACCGCGCTCGGCGGCCGGCAGTCCATCGAGGACCTGGTCCTGCCCGGCGGGCGGATCCTGGAGCAGCGCAACATCGCCCACGACCTGCTCACCCAGATCCCGGGCGTCACCTGCGTGAAGCCGAAGGGCGCGCTGTACGCCTTCCCCCGGCTGGATCCGGCCGTCTACAAGATCAAGGACGACCGGCAGATGGTCCTGGACCTGCTGCGGGCCGAGAAAATCATGGTCGTGCACGGCACGGGCTTCAACTGGCCCGAGCCCGACCACTTCCGGATCGTGACCCTGCCCAACGCCAAGGACCTGGCCGATGCCGTGACCCGGATCGGGAACTTCCTGGACGGCTACAGCCAGGCCTGAGGCGGTGCGGGACGAGGGCCGGCCGCCGGCCGGAGCGAACATACTCGGCCAACACCAGGATCGAACTCAAAATTAGACCCAATCCAATGTAGGATGGTCTCCTGACCACGCAGGAGGCCATCTCATGTACGAGCCGATCCGCACCAAGCCGGTCGTCCAGCGGATGGGCGGCACCACGGTCGACTACCCCCACAGCAGCCGCGGCGAAGCGCTGGACATCCAGCTCGCCGGCCACCTCGCGGCCCTGCTGGCCGTCACCGACGAGCTCGGCCTCGACGAGGCCGCCGCAGGGATCGCCGCCCAGGTCGCCCGGCTGCGCGGGGCCCAGCCCGCCCGGGCGCCCCAGGGCCCCGCGGGGGACGCCGCCGCGCTGCACCGGCGCGCGCACGACCTCGCGGCCCGCGCACTCCTCGTCGCCGCGTCCCGCGCCGACACCACCGTCGCGATCCTCGCCGCCGAGCGCATGGACGCGCACGCCGCCGCCCTGGCTTCCCTGGACCTGGCCGGCGCCCTCTAGACGGCCCCGGTCCGGGGCCGCGGAGGCTCCGGACCGGGCGCCATACCCCTGCGGACGACCCCTGCGGACGCCCCCTGCGGACGACCCTTCCGGGCCGCTCCGCCGCCCGCCGTGCGGCCAATGAATTGGACAGATCCCGGCGCTCCGAACACGATGTTGGCTGAAACACGGCGGCAGCACGGGGGAGGCCGCTCATATGAACCATCTCCTCCACTCCGCTTCGTCCCCGATCGAGCACCCTGGAGAGATGCGCCCATGAGCTTCGGCGACCCGAACAACCCCTATGGCCAGCAGCCCCCGCAGGGCCAGCCCGGCTACGGCCAGCAGGCCCCGCAGGGCGTCCCCCCGCAGTACGGCTACCCGCAGCAGCCGGCGCCGGGCGCGGCCCCGCAGTACGGCTACCCGCAGCAGACCCCGCCGTCGGCGGACTACGGCGCGTACCCGCCCCCGGGCATGCCCGGCATGCCCGTCGGGATGCCGCCGCTGGCCCACTGGGGCCTGCGCGTCGGCGCGTACGTCCTCGACCTGCTGGTCATCGCCGTCCCGATGTACGCGCTGATCGGCATCGGCGCGGCGTTCGCCGGCGACGAGACGGGTGACTCGATCGCCGGTGTGTTCGCCCTCATCGGCATGCTGTACGCCTTCGGCATGGCCATCTTCCAGCTCTACAAGGAAGGCACCACCGGCCAGACGCTCGGCAAGAAGGTCGTCGGCATCAGCCTGCACCGCGAGGCCGACGGCGCCACGCTCGGCTTCGGCATGGCCTTCGTCCGCAAGCTGGCGCACGCCCTGGACAGCTTCGCCTGCTACCTCGGCTGGCTGTGGCCGCTGTGGGACGCCAAGAAGCAGACCTTCGCCGACAAGGTGTGCAGCACCGTCGTCGTCAAGGTGAACAAGAACGGCTGACGGGCAACCGCCCCACCCGCTACGGGAGCCCCGGTGTCGGGGTCGGCTGCGCGAACTCCGCGCCGGCGACCCCGCACCAGGGCACCGTGGCCACCGGCCACACCGGGCCGACCGCCTCCCCGTACTCGGTCGCGCCCGGGGCCACGCCCGGGATGCGCACCAGCGCCTGGGCCGCCCGCCGTCCCGGGTCCGCCTCGGCGCGGTCGCGGAACTCCACCGTCACGACGTACGCGCCGACTCCTTCGGCCCGCCCGGTCGCCTCCACCGCGGCCACCACCCGCCGACTGGCCGGATCGACACGGCATCCGGTCACCCGTACGTCCTCCGCCGCCGCCCGCGGCGGCTCCTGCCGCGGTTCACCGCCGCTCGCCCACACGTAAAGGCCCAGCGGGGCGAACACCAGCAGCCCGGCGACCGTCACCAGACCGACCAGCCAGCCCTGCCACTTCAACGCGCTCACGCCCATGCCCCGATCCTCCCGGGCGGCCGCCCCGCCCACCAGCACCCGCGAACTCACACAGCATTTCGAAGTGGGACCGCCTGGTCACCCGACGTTCACTCAAGAGGGCGCGGAATGTGGGTTTCCGTGAGCACGCTGCTCCCGTGAGACGCATCCTGGGAATCGTCCTGGGCCTCCTCCTGATCGGCGGCGTGCTCTACGTCGCACTGCAGGGTCAGGATCGCCCGGAATCCACGGCAACGAAGACCGTGCGTGGCGTCATCGGTTCGGAGAAGTACGAGTTCTTCCGCGACCCCGACGTCGTCAAGTCCCTTGCAGCCAAGGGCTACATCGTGAAGACGGAGACCTCGGTCTCCTGGGCGATGGACCAACTCGCCCTCAGGGAGTTCGACTTCGCCTTCCCCGGCAGCAGTGAACCCGCCAAGGAGGTCGCGGCGGCCGCCGGGCTCAAGGGAGCCCAGGAGACCAAGCCCTTCCACTCCCCGCTCGTCGTGCTCGCCCGTCCGGGCGCCGCGCAGGTGCTGGCCGCCGGCGGCCTCGCCACCATGACCGGCAAGAACTCCGGGACCCTGCTGATGGGCCCCTTCCTCAAGGCCGCCGCCGAGGACCGCACCTGGCAGCAGCTGGCCGGCTCCTCCGCGCACGCCGAGCTGACCGGCACGGTGTTCGTCACGCACGTGGTGGAGCCCGGCAATCCGGGGCCGGCCCTGGACGCGATCCGCCGGGACGTGAAGTCGCTGGAGCCTGACGGCGGGACGGCGGTCTACGGCAGCCTGGAGGCGGCGTACGAGCAGATCGGCAACGGCGGCACGGACGCCTTCACCTCGATCGTGCTGATGACGGACGGCGAGAACACCGAGGGCGTCGGGGCCAGGCACTTCGACACCTTCTACGCGAAGCTGCCCGAGGCGCAGAGGCGGACGCCGGTCTTCGCCGTGCTGTTCGGCGACTCGGACCGCAAGGAGCTCACCCACATCACCGAGCTGACCGGCGGGCGGCTCTTCGACGCCACCGGCGGGACCGGTTCGCTGGCCGGAGCCTTCGAGGAGATCCGTGGCTACCAGTAGGGCGACCGGGGCCCTGAGGTACCTGGAGTCGCGGAAGAACCTGGCCGGCTCCGCCTGCGGCGTGGCCGGGCTGGCCCTCACCCTGGCCGGGGTGGCCGGTGCGTACTGGCCGTGGGTGGTCGCCGGGCTGTACGGGGCGGGTGCGCTGATCGCCCCGCCGGAGCGGACGGCGCCGCCGTCCTTCGATCCGCGGGAGGAGCTCGGCGTGCTGCGCGAGGACTTCGGGCGGCTGCGGGGGTACGTCGACGGGGTGGAGCTGCCGCCGGGGGCCGGGGAGATGGTCGCGGAACTGCTGGAGCTGTACGGGGCGCTGCTGGAGCCGGGGTGGGTGGCCGAGGTGCTGGCCGCCGAGCCGGAGGCGGTGCACGCGGTGTCGCGCGCGGTCCGCCAGGACGTGCCGGAGAGCGTGGACGCGTACCACCGGACGCGCTGGTGGAGCCGGATGGCGCCGGGCGGGGAGTCTCCGGAGCGGCATCTGGAGCGGCAGCTGGGGCTGCTGCGCGAGGAGGCGCGACGCGTAACGGCGGGCCTCCACGAGGTGGAGGCCCGCCGTCAGCAGACGCACACGACCTACCTGGAGGAGCGCGGACGCTCCTGACAGGACAGGTCGGTGCTGCGGTGGGCGCCGCTTGGTCGGGGGCTCCCACAGCGGTGGGACGCCGCTTGGTCGGGGGCTCCCACGTTCATCGGCCCTTGTTCAGGGCGTGCCCTTGTGCAGGGCGTGCCCTTCTTCAGGGCGTGTCCCGGCTCAGCCCAGGCGCTCCACGAGTGCGTGGTACTGCTCCCACAGCTCCTTGGGGGTGTGGTCGCCGTAGGTGTTCAGGTGCTCGGGGACCAGGGCAGCCTCCTCGCGCCAGACCTCCTTGTCCACGGTGAGGAGGAAGTCGAGGTCCTCGGCCGGGAGGTCGAGGCCGTCGAGGTCGAGGGAGTCCTTGGTCGGCAGGATGCCGATGGGGGTCTCGACGCCCTCGGCGGTGCCGTCGAGGCGGCCGACGATCCACTTCAGGACACGGCTGTTCTCGCCGAAGCCGGGCCACACGAACTTGCCCGCGTCGTTCTTGCGGAACCAGTTCACGTAGTAGATCTTCGGGAGCTTGGCGGCGTCCGCGGAGGCGCCGACCTTGACCCAGTGGGCCATGTAGTCGCCCATGTTGTAGCCGCAGAACGGCAGCATGGCGAAGGGGTCGCGGCGCAGCTCGCCGACCTTGCCCTCGGCGGCGGCGGTCTTCTCGGAGGCGATGTTCGAACCGATGAAGACGCCGTGGTTCCAGTCGAAGGACTCGGTGACCAGCGGCACGGCGGAGGCGCGGCGGCCACCGAAGAGGATCGCGGAGATCGGGACGCCCTTGGGGTCCTCCCACTCGGGGGCGATCGTCGGGCACTGGGAGGCCGGGACGGCGAAGCGGGCGTTGGGGTGGGCGGCCGGGGTCCCGGACTGCGGGGTCCAGTCGTTGCCCTTCCAGTCGATCAGGTGGGCGGGCGCCTCTTCGGTCATGCCCTCCCACCAGACGTCGCCGTCGTCGGTGAGCGCGACGTTGGTGAAGACGGTGTTGGCGTACATCGTCTTCATGGCGTTGGCGTTGGTGTGCTCGCCGGTGCCGGGGGCGACGCCGAAGAAGCCGGCCTCGGGGTTGATCGCGTAGAGGCGGCCGTCCTCACCGAAGCGCATCCAGGCGATGTCGTCGCCGATGGTCTCGACCGTCCAGCCGGGGATCGTGGGCTCCAGCATGGCGAGGTTGGTCTTGCCACAGGCGGACGGGAACGCGGCGGCAAGGTACGTCGGCTCGGCGGCCTCACCTTCGCCGGCCGGCGGGGTGAGCTTGAGGATCAGCATGTGCTCGGCGAGCCAGCCCTCGTCGCGGGCCATGACGGACGCGATGCGCAGGGCGTAGCACTTCTTGCCGAGGAGGGCGTTGCCGCCGTAGCCGGACCCGTAGGACCAGATCTCGCGGGTCTCGGGGAAGTGCGAGATGTACTTGGTGGTGTTGCACGGCCACGGCACGTCGGCCTGGCCCTCGGCGAGCGGAGCGCCGAGGGTGTGGACGGCCTTGACGAAGAACCCGTCGGAGCCGAGCTCGTCGAGGACGGCCTTGCCCATGCGGGTCATGGTGCGCATGGCGACGGCGACGTAGGCGGAGTCGGTGATCTCGACGCCGATCGCGGAGAGCTCGGAGCCGAGGGGGCCCATGCAGAACGGGACGACGTACATCGTCCGGCCCTTCATGGAGCCGCGGAAGATGCCCTTCTCTCCCGCGAAGATCTCCTTCATCTCCGCCGGGGCCTTCCAGTGGTTGGTCGGGCCCGCGTCCTCCTCCTTCTCGGAGCAGATGTAGGTCCGGTCCTCGACGCGCGCGACGTCGGAGGGGTCGGAGGCGGCGTAGTAGGAGTTCGGGCGCTTCGTCTCGTCGAGCTTCTTGAACGTTCCCTTGGCGACGAGCTCCTCGCACAGGCGCTCGTACTCGACCTCGGAGCCGTCGCACCAGACGACGCGGTCCGGCTGGGTGAGGGCTGCGATCTCGTCCACCCAGGAGATCAGCTCCTGGTGGGTCGTCGGGACGGTGGGAGCCGCGTTGTCGCGCGCCACGATTGCTCCTTGTTGAGGGGTGTGTTTGGTGTTGGCCCCGTGGGGGCTGCGACCCGGACGCTTCGCGCTCCGCTCATCCGGTGTCGACCGCACTCATCTGATCATCCGGTGGATGTGCGCATATGTCCAGAGGGCCTCTCACGTGAGCATTGCCACGTCCGTCAATCTTCCGTAAAGACGATGACCGGAGAGACGATGACCAGAAACCTACGGACCCGTAGGTAACATGACGCGCATGACTTCCGACGCCGCCGCCGTCCCCGCCGCCGAGGCCGCAGCGGCCTCCCCGGTCATCGAGGCCGCAGAGGCCGTCGAATCCGCGATCGAGACCAAACCGCTGCTGCGCGGCTGGCTCCATCTCGGCATGTTCCCCGCAGTGATCGTCGCCGGCCTCGCGCTGATGGCCTTCACCGACTCGACCCGGGCACGCGTCGCCTGCGGGATCTACATCCTCACCGCCTGCCTGCTCTTCGGCGTCAGCGCGGTCTACCACCGCGGGACCTGGGGCCCGCGCGGCGAAGCCATTCTGCGACGGCTCGACCACGCCAACATCTTCCTGATCATCGCGGGCACCTACACCCCGCTGACCGTCCTGCTGCTGCCGCCCTCCACCGGCCGGACCCTGCTGTGGGCGGTGTGGATCGCGGCCGCGGCCGGCATCGCCTTCCGCGTCTTCTGGGTCGGCGCCCCGCGCTGGCTCTACACCCCCTGCTACATCGCCATGGGCTGGGCCGCCGTCTTCTTCCTCCCCGACTTCATGCGCACCGGCGGCATCGCCGTCCTGGTCCTGGTGATCGTCGGCGGCCTCCTCTACAGCGCCGGCGGCGTCATCTACGGCATGAAGCGACCCAACCCCTCCCCCCGCTTCTTCGGCTTCCACGAGGTCTTCCACTCCCTGACCCTCGCCGCCTTCGTCGCCCACTACGTCGGCATCTCACTGGCCGCCTACCAGCACTGATCCCGGCGGAAGGGGCCCGGCAGAAGGGGCCCGGCCGCACGCGCGCGGCCGGGCCCTTCCGCACCGTCGGGCATGCGGACCGTCCGGCATTCGGACACCGGTGCGGGGCCCGGCCACGCGCAGCGGGCCTTCGTCAGGGTGACGCCGTCGGCCGCACACCGCGGAGCACATGGCATCCAGCCTCAGTGCCGATGAAGCGCACGCATCGGAATCGACATATCCACCAACGGAATTGACGGCGCTCCAGACCCGTCAGGGACGGACCGCACCCAACTGTTCCCCCAGCTCGACCGGGTCCGTCGTAGGCCGCGCGCAGACGAAATGCCGACACACATACGCCGTCGGAAGGTCGTGCACGAGTACGCGCTCGGCCAGCAGCGGGAATTCCCCCTCGCCCCCGCCCGCCGTCGGCTGCGGCAGACCGACCGCCACCACCGCACCGGGAGCCGTCCCCAGCAACGCCGCCCGGTGGAGCGCCGCCCGCGCCGGATCCTCCGGATGCCCGACCACCGCCACCTCGCGCGGCCCGTCCAGCAACGCCTCGGCGACCGACAGCCCGTGCCCGATGAAACGCGGCACGCGCGGCCCCAGCGCGTGCACCACCCCCAGCGCCCGCTCCGCCGCCGTACGGTGCGCCTCGGACCCGGTGTGCGCCGCGTACGAGAGCAACGCGCCCGCGGCGGCCGTCCACCCGGACGGCGCGGCCGTGTCGGTCGGATCCTGCGGCCGCCGGATCAGCTTCTCCGCGTCGTGCGCCGTGTCGTACAGCGACCCGTCCTCGGCGGTGAACCGGTCCAGGACCAGGTCCACCAGGAACCCGGCGAACTCCAGCCAGACCCCCTCACCGGTCACCGCCGCCAGGGCGAGGAAGCCCTCCGCGACGTCGCCGTAGTCCTCCAGCACCCCGGCGTTGGCGCCCACATGGCCGTCCTTGCTGGTCCGCGCGAGCCGGGGGGCCCGCCCGGCGGCCGCGTCGAAGTGCACCCGCACCAGCAGATCGGCGGCCTCGGTCGCCCGCTCCACCAGGTCGGGCCGCTCGAAGTACGCCCCGCACTCCGCCAGCGCCGCGATGGCCAGACCGTTCCACGCGGCGACGACCTTGTCGTCCCGCCCGGGCGCGGGCCGCTCCGCCCGCGCGGCCAGCAGCCGCGCCCTGATTCCGGCGATCCGCTCCGCGTCCACCGCCGGCCCGTCCTGCGGCAGCTGGAGCACCGACGCACCGTGCTCGAAGGTCCCCTCCTGCGTCACCCCGAAGTACCCGGCGGCGAGCCCCCCGTCGCCCTCCCCCAGCACCTCCCGCAACTGCGCGGGCGTCCAGGCGTAGTACGCGCCCTCCACGTGCTTCCCGGTCAGCGGATCCTCGCTGTCGGCATCGAGGGCCGAGGCGAAGCCGCCCTGGGCGGTCCGCAGCTCCCGGACCATGAAATCGGCGGTCTCCAGCGCGACCCGCCGCGCGAGCTCCGAACCGGTGGCCCGCCACAGGTGGGCGTAGACCCGGCAGAGCAGGGCGTTGTCGTAGAGCATCTTCTCGAAGTGCGGCACCAAAGGCCCACCGGGCCTCGGCGTGAGCACGTACCGGTGGAACCCGCCTCCCACCTGGTCGTACAGGCTCGAACGGGCCATCGCGCCGCACAGCCCCTCCGCCATCTCCAGCGCGGCCACGGAACCGGCCCGCGCATGGTGGCGCAGCAGGAACTCGATCACCATCGACGGCGGGAACTTGGTGTCTCCCTTGAACCAGCCGCTCGCGGGGTCGATGTCCCGGGTCAGTTGGAGGAGGGCCAGGGCCTGAGTTTCCTCGGTCGGCGTCCCCGTCCCGGCGCCCCGGGTGCTCAGCTCCCGCCCGGCAAGGTCCCGAGTGATCTTCGCCGCGACTTCTCCCACCTCGTCCCGTCGGCTCGTCCAGGCGTGGTGCACGCCTTCGAGTACCTGGCGGAAGGACGGCAGGCCATGGCGAGCCTCGGGCGGAAAGTAGGTGCCGAAGTAGAAGGGCTCCCCGTCCGGCGTCATGAACACGGACATGGGCCAGCCGCCCTGTCCGGTGGCGGCCTGCACGGCCTCCATATAGACGGCGTCCACATCGGGCCGCTCCTCACGGTCCACCTTGACGGACACGAAGTGCTCGTTCATGTACGCAGCGGTGTCGTCGTCCTCGAAGGACTCGTGCGCCATGACATGACACCAATGACACGCAGAGTAACCAACCGACAGCAGAACGGGTACATCGCGCCGTTTCGCTTCCTCGAACGCCTCGGGTCCCCACGGCCACCAGTCGACCGGATTGTCAGCGTGCTGAAGCAGATAAGGCGAGGTCGTACCAGCCAACCGGTTCATGAGACCCAGCCTCTCACGCCGACACGGCCCTGCCGGTTCGGCCCGCAAGCCCCCGCCCTACCTGGCCGATTTGCACTCATGCGCCATCACGTGGTGGATGCGGATCGCCCCTTTTGCACCCCAGGTCGCCCTGCCGACGCTGGAGGTTCCGCCCCGACCCGAAGCCGGTGCCTGACTGGAAGCGGGCAGTACGCTGAGCCGAGCAGCACCGCATCCTCGAAGGAGGTACTCCATGACCGCCGAGATGGTGGCGCCCGCGTGGATGCACACGCAGATCAGCGCGGAACAGTACGACTCCTGGTCCGAGGAGCAGTGCGCCGGCATCGAGATCGTGGACGGGACGGTCGTCGTAGGTCCGAGCGCCTCGAAGCGGCTGGGCCGGCTGGCTCGGCTCCTGGCCAATGCCCTGGACGCCGCCGCAGGCCCGGACTGGAACGCCGACACGGACTTCGACGTCCGCCTGCAGGACGTTCCGCTCACCAACCGCCGTCCGGACGTCATCGTCTACCGGGCGGAGACCATCGACCTCACGCCTACTCGTCCCGAGCACGTACTCCTGGTCGTCGAGGTCGTGTCGCCCGGTTCGGAGACCACCGACCGGGTCGTGAAGGTGGACCAGTACGCCAAGGCCGGCATCCCCTTCTACTGGAGGGTCGAGCAGTCCGCCACCGGCGTCCCGATCGTCTACACCTACGTCCTCGACCCAGCCAACAGGTCCTACCGGGACGGCGAGGTGTTCACCGGCACGGTGAAGGCCACCGCACCGTTCCCTGTAACGGTCGACCTCGGGACCCTGTGAGCAACGAGGAAGCCCCACCTCCTGCACAACCACGGTGACTGAACCCGCACGGGCCGTGCCGGCGAGCCGGGCGCCGGTCCGACCGGCGAGCCGACCAAGAGACGGGAGGTCAGCCTCGTCCTGGTACTCCCGTGCGCAGCCCGTCCATGACGAGGTCCAGGAGGCGGGTGCTCTGGGCCTGCCAGTCGCCGCGGGAGTCGCTCTGCCAGATGCCGGCGACGGCCAGGATGAAGTCGTCGGGGGTCACTCCCAATCGGATGGCGCCGACCTCGCGGTTGGCGGCGAGGAGCGCCCCGATCACCTCGCCGACCAGCGCGTATCCCGGCTGGGCGGGGCCGTCCGTCGTCCGCGGACCTGGCGCATCGCTTCCGACAGGCCGACCTTGGCGACGGCGAAGCGGGCGAGTTCGTCCATCCATGCGCGCAGGGCCTGATCGGGCGCACGGGGCTTGAGTAGTTCCGTCGCGGGCCTCGAACGCTACGGAGACACCCAGCTGCACGTGTCACGGGGCAGCACGGGCGCATGGGGCCCACCGACCCGGGTCGGGGCGCCTTCGGACGTGACGGTGGTGGAGCCGGCGTCGGGCCCGGCGTGAGACCGAGCCGTCTGCGACGCGCTGCCGCAGGCCCGGCCTCCTGACATGCCATCTCATGAGGTTGGTTCCACTGGCGTCCGCCGGGTCCAGCCGTGGGACGTGGCGCTGGAGCCACCTCTTTATATGACACTCGTTATAGGTCGGTGTAGCCTCGTTCTATAACGACCGTCATAGGAGGTAGTCGTGACCATCATCACCGTGAACACCCCGAAGGGCCGCCTGAGCCAGGAGCAGCGCCGCAAGCTGGCCGAGACGCTGACGGACGCAGCCCTGGTGCCCGAGGTCGGGCAGTTCGCGCCCGCCGCGCGGGTTGGCTTCCAGGTGCACTTCGTCGAGCGCGAGAGCGACATGATGGCGATCGGCGGCCGGCTGCTGGCCGATGCGGGGCCTGGCCTGGATGTGATGGTCATCGACGTCGCCGTCATGGACGGCGACTGGCGCCAGGAGGTGCGCACGGAGGTCGTCGAGCGGGTCCTGGCCGCGATGGCCGAGGCGTGCGGCCTGCCGGAGCCGGCTCCGGCCTGGTGGGTCAACTTCCGGGTGATCGACGAGGGCAGCTGGGGCTCGCGCGGTGGCGTGCTGTCCGTGCTCCCCCTGCTGGAGAGCGGTGTGTTCACCGAGGAGAAGGCCGAGGCGATCCGCGCCGCCCTCGGTGCATGACAGGCGTCCTGGTCGGCGTCCCGCTTTCCGGCGGGACGCCGACCGGCACTGGGGGCCTTGTGCGATGTTGGGGCGGCGCTCGGCTCAGGTCCCGGTGGCGTGACCGATGAGTCCCTGGAGTTGGGCGGCCACCCGGTCAAGGGGTTCGATGGTGCGCTTGGCCCGGCACATGGCCACGGTGCCCTCGACAGAGGACACGATGAGGGTGGCGATCTGCGCGGCCTGGTCGGGCTCGGCGCCGTGGGCCCGCAGGGAGCCGGCGAGCAGGGACTCCCACTGGTCGAAGACCTCGGCCGCGGCGGCCAGGGCAGGCGGGATCTCGCCGGTCGGCGGTTCCTCGATGGCCACGGCCAGCACGGGACATCCGGCGCGGAAGTCGGTGTCCACGACGATCTTGCGCCACAGCGCGAGGAACGCCCGGAGCCCGGCGGCCGGGCCCTTCTCCAGCTCCTTGCGCAGGCTGCGGGCGACCCACTCGCCTGTGTAGCGGACGGCCTCCGTGGCCAACTGCTGCTTGCCGTCGGGGAAGTAGTGGTAAGTGGAGCCGAGCGGCGCCTGGGCGTGCTTGGCCATTTCGCGGATGCTCGTGGCGCTCAGGCCCCGCCGGCTGATCATGTCGGCGGCGCCGGCCACGATCCGCTCCCGCGCCTGCGGGTTCGTCTTGGGCACGTGCCTGCTCCCCTCTGGTTATAACGCTTGTCATAGTCTAGCGTGGCCACCGTCTATAACGACCGTCATAATCCGATGGCGGCGACAACCCGCGAGGAGAGCCACCGTGCCGATGATCCGGCTGACCACACCCACCGGCGCCCTCACCGAGGAGGGCCGCGCGAGTGTGCAGCGCGAGCTCGCCTCCGTGCTGCTGCGCTGGGAGGGCGCGCCCGACACCGCGTTCTTCCGCGCCCAGGCGTGGAGCTACCTGACCGAACTGCCGCACGGGGCGCAGGTCACCGCGGAGGACGACGCACCGCGCTTCCTCGTCGAGGTCACCGTGCCCCAGGGCGCCCTGTCCGAGCGCCGCAAGGCCGGCCTGGTCGAGGACGCGACCCGCACGGTGCTGAACGCGGCCGGCCTGCCCCAGGGCGAGGCGCTGCGCGTGTGGGTGCTCATCCACGAGCAGCCGGACGGAACCTGGGGCGCGGGCGGCTCCGTCGTCCGGTACGCCGACCTGGTCGCCCTGGCCAAGAAGGAGGCGGCCACCGATGCGTGAACTGACGTACGTCGCGCGCAACACCGTGGAGTGGCGCGAGGCCCCGGACCCGGCGCTCGCCTCCGACCGGGAGGCGATCGTCGCGCCGGTCGCCGCCACCTCCTGCGACGTCGACTCCTCCATCCTCGCCGGCCACGGCTTCCTCGACCCGCCTTTCGCCCTCGGCCACGAGTGCGTCGCCCGCGTCATCGAGACCGGTGACGAGGTCACCACCGTCGCCCCCGGCGCCCTGGTCGTCGTCCCCTGGTCCATCAGCTGCGGCACGTGCGACCAGTGCCGGACCGGGCTCACCGCGCACTGCACGTCAGTTCCGCACATGGCCATGTACGGCGCACCGATCGGCGGTACCTGGGGCGGGCTCTTCTCCGACCTGGTCCGCGTCCCCTATGCCGACGCCATGCTCGTCCCGCTGCCGCCCGGCCTCGACCCGGTCGCCATGGCCTCCGCCAGCGACAACTGGTCCCTGGCCTGGCGCCTGGTCGCCCCCCACCTGAAGGACCGCCCCGGCGCCCGCGTCCTGGTCATCGCACGCGGCAGCATCGGCCTGTACGTGTGCGACATCGCCCGCGCCCTCGGCGCCTCCGACGTCCTGTACGTCGACCCCGACCCCGCGCACCGGGCACTCGCCGAGACCTACGGGGCGCGCACCGCCGAGGCGATCGAACCGATCCGGCACGGCTTCGACCTCGCGGTGGAGGCAACCGGCCGCGTCGGCCAACTCGAACTCGCCGTCAAGTCCCTGGCGCCGGAGGGCTTCTGCGAGTCGGCGGGCAACCACTTCCGGCCCGGCGAACTCCCACTGCTCGACATGTACCTCACCGGCGTCACCCTGCGCATCGCCCGCGACAACGTCCGTGCCCACATCCCCGACGCCCTCGCCCTCGCCGGCTCCGGCACCGTCGAACCCACCCGGGTCGTCTCCCATGTCCTCGACTGGGAGGACCTACCTTCGGCACTGCCCGAGCGGCACCTCAAGCCCGTCTTCGTCCGCGACCTCACCACACCCTGATCCCACAGCACCGGCCCCGTACACCGAGAAACCCGATGACCTCGCCCCTCACCCACCACACCGCGACCCGCCCCGCCGCCGAGCCGCCGGCCGACGAGGACCTGAAGCGGCAGAGGGCAGCTATCGCGGCGCCCGGCCACGAACTGCGCGCCCTGGTCGAGACCGCCGTCCGCACCACCGCCGAACCGGACACCTTGCACCAGGTGGCGGACGGCGTCCGCAGCCTGACCCGGCAGCTGACTGGACGTCACCGCGCACCCGGCGAGATCCCCGCGGTGGATGAATTCCCAGGCGGGGTACGGATGTATGCGGGAGGCAGCCTCGATGGCAGCCATCGCCCTGCTCGCTCGGAGCCGGCAAGGTGCTGCAGGAACGATGAGCCAGGTGGTGCGGTCAGCGCGCGTCAGCCTCGGGCCGGGGCAGCTCGTCAAGGTCGAGGGTGTAAGTCCGCCCGTCGGCCAGCTCGATGGGCAACTTGCCCGAGCCGTACTTGTGGGTGTGCGCCGCGATGTAGCCGGAGCCGGTGGGCTGGGTGTGGACGACGACCTCCGCGGCGTACGGGTCCACCACCACGTAGACCGGGATGCCGTAGCGGCCGTACTTCGCGGTGCAGTCGTCGTAGTCCCTGCGCGCGGAGGAGACCGACACCACCTCGGCGATCAACAGGACGTCCTCGAAGCTGTAGCGCTTGCCCTGTCGCTGCGCGTCCTCCCGCAGGATCGCGAAGTCCGGGGCCGAGTTCTCGTCGGCGGGGAAGTCCAGGCAGACGTCGGAGGCGGTCTTCGCGTGCCGGCCGAGCGAGAGCGAGTCGATCTGCATCGACTTGATCGTGCTGGAGTGCTCGAAGCTCTGCGGAGTCATTACCACCTTCCCGTCGATACCGAAGAAGATCACGTACCCGGCGGGGAACTCGGTGTGCATGACCGCGTCGACGCTCATCAACGGCTCCTTCCCGTCGCCTCTCAGGATATGGGGCCACGGTCTCATACGGGGCCACTGCGAGAGCGTCGGCTCAGCAAGAGTGGCGGGGGTGCACTGATCTTCGGTCCAAGCGCTGACGTTCTGCCCCAGTCGCGCACCATACGCATCTGCGCCAGTACTCTCCGGAAAAATCCCAGTTCAGGACTACCTGGTTGCGTTAAGCCACTGGCACCAGTGATCATCAGGCTGAGTGGCACGACGAACAGCCCACCGAGGGAAGGATGGGAACGTCGCGCCGCTTGGCCTCTTGCATCACCCCCTCTCCCCATGGCCGCCAGTCCACAGGACTGGAGGCGTACTGGAGGAGATACGGCGACCGGGAGTCTGCCAGTCGGTTCATACCGCCGCTCTCCCCCGTCTGCGGATCACGAGAAGTGTCATCTCGGCACCCCGGTCACCCGACACCCCGCCGACGGCACATCGACGCCCCGACGGCCACGCTCCACCCCGATCCCCCACCCCGCCACGACATCCCCTTGCCCGCGGACTGAACGACTGTTTAAGATGCTGAACATGCGTTCAGTCATGAGAGACGACAACGACCGGACAAACCGGGCCGTCATGCGCGACGAGGCCCTCCGACTCTTCGCGGAGTCCGGGCCCGACGCGGTGTCCGTACGGCAGATCGCGCAGGCCGCCGGCGTGTCACCGGGGCTCGTACTGCACCACTTCGGCTCGAAGGACGGACTGCGGCAGGACGTCGACCAGCATGTGCTCGCCGTCTTCGAGGCGGTGCTCGGCGAGGTCTCGGCGTACGGTCCCGAGGGCCCCGAGCAGACCAGGGGGCAGGCGCGTTCCCTCGGGGCCGCCGTACTGCGTCATCTGCCCGAGGATTCGCCGGTCCCCGCCTACCTGGGGCGGCTGCTGATGTCGGACGCCGAAGCCGGCCGGACCCTTTTCCGCCGGCTCTTCGAGCTCAGCCTGCGGACCCTGGAGGAGATGGAGCGGGCCGGTCAGGCCACACGCGGACACGATCCGCAGGTGCGGGCCGCGTTCCTGCTCGTCAACGACCTCGCACTGCTCCTCCTGCGACCACGACTGACCGAGGTCCTGGGGACCGACCCACTGTCCGCCGCGGGCCTCGAACGCTGGGCGCCGGAAGTACTGGCCGTCTACGGCGGAGGACTGACCGCCGAGGGAACAGGTGATACGGCATGAAAGCAGTGATCTGCGGGGCGGGGATCGCAGGGCTCGCCCTGGCACGTCGACTGGACGCGCTGGGCTGGAACGTCGTGGTACTGGAGAAGGCCCCCGGCCCCCGAACCCAGGGGTACATGGTCGACTTCTTCGGCCCGGGGTACGACGCGATGGAGGCCATGGGGCTCCTCCCGCGGCTGACGGAGCTGGCCTACCGCATCGACGAGGCGAGCTTCGTCGACGAGCACGGGCGTCGCCGCGCCGGCCTGGACTACACCCAGTTCTCGCGCGCGGTCGGCGGGCGGCTGATGAGCATCATGCGACCCGACCTGGAGCTGGCGCTGCGCGAGACGCTCCCTCCGGGCGTGGACCTGCGCTTCGGTACCGGCCCCGCGAGCATCGAGGAGACGCCCGACGAGGTGCGCGTGACCCTGGTCGACGGCAGCGTCGAACGGGCCGACCTGCTGGTCGGCGCCGACGGCGTCCACTCCACCGTGCGCGGGCTGGTCTTCGGCGGCGAGGCGTCCTTCCTGAAGTACCGGGGGTTCCACACGGCCGCCTATGTCTTCGACGACCCGGACGTCTTCGAGCAGGTGCGGGGCCGGCTCTGCCTGACCGACACAGTCGATCGCCAGATGGGGCTCTACGGCCTGCGCGACGGGCGGGTCGCCGCCTTTGGCGTGCACCGGTCCGAGAGCGGAGACGTTCCACGTGACACCCGGGAAGCCGTACGCCAGGCCTACGACGGGCTCGGCTGGGTCGTCCCGCGCGCCTTGCGCAAGTGCCCTCCGTCCAGCGAGGTGTACTACGACCAGGTGGCGCAGATCGTGATGGACCGTTGGAGCAGGGGGCGCACGGTGCTGGTCGGAGACGCCGCCTACGCCGTGTCCCTGCTCGCGGGCCAGGGGGCCTCGCTCGGGGTCGCGGGAGCGTACGTGCTGGCCGAAGAACTCGGCCGGGCCTCGTCCGTGGCGGCCGGGCTGGCCGCATACGAGCAGCGCTGGCGCCCCGTGACCCTGGACAAGCAGGAGGCGGGCAGGGCGGCGGCCGAGTGGTTCCTCCCCGCGTCGCCGTCGCGCCTGCGCGCCAGGCGGGCGGCCATGCGACTGTCCGGACTGCCCGGAGTGGGGCGGCTCGTGGCCCGCTCGCTCTCCGGAAAACCGGCCGTCCTGACCCGTGAGACCACGAGCGGCCGCCGGCACTCCGGTCCGGTTTCACGATCCCATAGCGGCCCTGGCTGAGACGTCGCCCCATGTGGAGAGCCTGCGGTGACAGATGAGGGTGTGCTGCAACGGCATGCGAGGTTCCTCAAAAGCTGACCGGCTCAAGCCTGTCCGCGCCGAACAAGGAGCCGCGTGTCGCCGGGGGCCAGGGGCTGTTGCGCACCATACGACACCGAAGCGCGAACCGATGAAGGTCGACAACTCAGACGATGAGCGGCGAGGTGTTCACCGGAACGGTGAAGGCCACCGCACCCTTTTCCTTCATGGTCGATCTTGGGGCCCTGTAGGGGGCGCCGAGAGGTCGTCCGTAGGAAGGGGTCCGGGCGGGTGCGGGGGTAGTGGGTGCGGGTGCGGGGGTGGGGGTGGGATGGTGAGGTCGGGGTGGCGGTTTCGGCGATCCGGTGCCGCTTGCGGGCGGCCGCCGCGGCGCGGATCTCTCATGGCGTCATGGACGCTCTGTATTAAGGGAGTTGGTGTTTTCCGACTCGACCGCACGAAGGAGTCACCGCTTCCCTCTGAACTAGCTCAGATTCCCTCGCGCGCGGCGGAGTCCCGCAGGACACTTGTGGCACGTTGCCGGAGCTCTCTGAGGGGGATGCCGATGCGGGACAGCCATCGCGGTGAAGCCGAGCGCTTGTTGGAGCGGGCCGTGGACGAGGCGGTCCGGCGGGGGGCGGGCTCGGCGGACGCCGCGGGCGGGGCGGTGGACCGGGCTGCGCTGCTGACGCGCGGCAGGGAGGCCCTGGATGCGCTCGCCGCGAGTGCGGCTCCCGAGTACGAGGCGTACGTACGGGCGTTGGACGAGGCGGCGGCCGGGGAGCAGTCGCTGGGTGAGGCGTTCCGGCGGGGTGACACGTCGACGGCGGTGCTGGTGACCGCGGTCGCGGCGGCGGCGGCCGTCGGGGCGGACCTGTCGCTGGGAGTCGCGGCGGGTACGGCGTTGACGGCGGGTGCTGTCGTGGGGATCGCGGGGGCGGTGGCGACCGTGGCGAAGGTGACGGCGGTGCACGTGCCGGCTGCGAACCGGCGGGCCGGGGAGCGGGGGCGGCCCGGTGGGGCGGAGCAGCTGAGGCTGCAGTGGCTGTCGGCGCTGGAGGTGCGCGGGGTACGTCCGTTCCTGGAGCAGCAGCGTGCGGTGGCCGCGGCGGCGCGTGCGCCGCGGGCGACGCGGGCGACGCGGCCGGTCACGTTGTCGTCGGCGCGGGCTGCCGGGCCGCCGTTGCGCGGGGTGGATCGCAGTGCGGAGGCGCGGCGGCGCAGTGCGCTGGAGCATTCGTTCGGGCAGTTGCCGGATGTGGCCGACCGGTTCGCGGGGCGGCGGGCGGAGCTGACGCGGATCGCGCAGTGGGTGCAGGCGGCGCGGGCCAGTACGGAGACCCGCCCGGTGGTGGTGGTGCTGCACGGGGAGCCGGGGGTGGGGCGGACGGCTCTGGCGCTGCGGGCGGCGCACGCGTTGCGGGACCAGTTCCGGGGTGCGTGTGTGGTGGACATGCGGGGTGGTTCGACGGGCGGTGAGCCGGGTGAGGCGCCACTGTCGATGCGGGAGGCGTTGCTGCACCTGATGAACCGGCTGGGTGCACCGCGTGAGCAATTGTTGTTCCGGGAGGGGGCGTCGGCGGAGCAGCAGGTGAGGCGGCTGGGCGAGCTGTACCACCAGCATCTGCGGGGGTTGCCGGTGACGGTGCTGCTCGACGACGCGGTGGATGCGGCGCAGGTGCGGATGCTGGTGCCGGAGCGTTCGGAGAGTCTGGTGCTGGTGACGGCGCGGGAGCCGTTGGAGTTGCCGGGGGATCTGGCGGCGTGGGTGCATCAGCTGCCGGTGGAGCGGCTGGACGGGGAGGAGTCGGCGGAGTTGGTGCGGGCGGTGGCGCCGGAGGCGGCGGCCGCGGGGGCCGCTGCCGGGGTGGCTTCGGTGGTGGAGGTGAGCGGGGGGCTGCCGCTGGCGCTGCGGATGCTGGCTCCGCTGGTGCGTGACGGGGTGGCCGTGGCGGGCGGGGCCGGGTCGGTGGCCTCGGGCGGCGGTGACGGGGCCGGGGTGCATCCGGGGACCGGGGTTCATCCGGGGACCGGGGTGCATCCGGTGGCCGGGGTGGATCCGGGGACCGGGGTGCATCCGGTGGAGGCGGCGCTGCGCGCGGCCGATGCCCGGTTGGCCGAGCCGGCCCGGCTGCTGCTGCGGCGGTTGCCGCTGGCGGGGCGGGCCTCGCTGGGGGGTGCGGCGGCGGCCGCGCTGGCCGACGTACCGGAGCAGGCGGCGTTGCGGACGCTGGAGGAGCTGTGGGAGGCGGGCCTGATCGAGCGGGTGCGGGGGCAGCGGTTCCGGATGCATGACGCGGTGCGCGCGTACGCTGCGGCCCGGCTGGCGGCGGACGAGGACCGGGCGGAGGTCGTGGCGGCGCACGAGCGGCTGATCCGTGACTACGCGCAGCTCGCGGACTCGGTGATCCGGATGGTCGACGGGAAAATGTCGACGCGGGCGAACCAGTTCGGGGGGCACGGCTTCGTCTCGCTGGACGCGGCGCTGCGGTGGCTGGA
Source organism: Streptomyces sp. NPDC090021 (assembly GCF_044748225.1). Taxonomy (NCBI): domain Bacteria; kingdom Bacillati; phylum Actinomycetota; class Actinomycetes; order Kitasatosporales; family Streptomycetaceae; genus Streptomyces; species Streptomyces sp. NPDC090021. Next base: position 143,711 of record NZ_JBIVFO010000007.1, read on the forward strand.
CGACGAGTCGAGTTTCATCACGGCGGCGCTGCGGCACTCGGAGGGGGTCGATCAGCAGGCGGTGCTGGACCTGCTGGGGGCGTTGTGCGATTTCTGTCTGTTGCGCGGGGACCTGTACCGGCTGGGTGAGATCGACGAGCTGACGCAGGCGGTCGCGGCGGGACGGCGGGATCAGGCGGGGCCGCAGGGTCGGCTGGTGCGGTCGGTGCAGTGGCGTACGGGTATCGCGGCGCGGCAGCTGGGTGAGCTGGACAAGGCGCGGACCACGCTGACGTCGGTGGTGGACCAGTACATGGAGGCCCATCAGGAGGCGGGGGCGGCGATGGCGCTGGTCTCGCTCGGTATCACGCTGCACCACCAGGGGAATCTGCCGGAGGCGGCGGTGCGCATCCGTGAGGCGCTGGTGTTGCAGGAGCCCGCGGAGCTGGCGGGTGACCGGGCGTGGGGGCTGCACGCACTGGCGGCGGTGGAACGGGATCTGGCGCACCTGGCGGAGGCGACGCGGCTGCTGGAGACGTCGCTGGAGCTGCACCGGGAGAGCGAGAGCGTGCACGGGGAGGCGTGGGCGCACTTCCAGCTGGGGCAGGTGCACCTGCGGTTCGGTGAGGTGGAGCGGGCGGAGAAGGAGCTGGACCTGGCGTTGCAGTTGTACGGGCGGACCCGCGACGACCGTGGTGAGGCCTGGGCGCTGACGCAGTTGGGCCGGGCGCGGGTGGTGGCCGGGGATCCGGGACCGGCGGTGGAGCGGCTGCGGGAGGCGCTTTCCCGGCACCGGGAGGCGGAGGACGCGCGGGGGGAGGCGTGGACGCAGTACTACCTGGGGCAGGCGCTGGAGGTGAGCGGGGAGCGGGACCAGGCGGTGCGGGAGCTGGAGCGGGCGCGGACGATGTTCTCGCGGATGCGGGACGTGTACGGGTTGGCGCACGCCCGCCACCATTCGGGCCGGGTGACGCGGGACCAGCGGGCGGCGCAGACGGGGAACCTGAAGAACTCGGGTTTCGCCCGGCAGCTGCTGGTGGATGCGCGGGCGGATTTCCAGCGGATCGGGCTGGCGCACGGGGAGGCGTGGACGTGCCTGGAGCTGGCGGTGGTCGACGCGGGCAACGGGCGGCTGTCGCAGGCGCTCGGGTTGTGCGAGGAGGCGGTCCGGTTGTTCATCTCGTACGGGGACCGGCGCGGGGAGGACTGGGCCCGTTTCCTGCGGTGCACGCTGCTGCCGTACGTGGGGCTGGCGGGGCCGGGGGTGCCGGAGGAGGCGCGGGCGGAGCTGGCGCGGCTGGCGGAGGCGCCGCATCCGGCGCGTGACGGCCGGCTGGAGGAGTGCCTGGAGACGTACGGGGTGATCCTGGGCCGGGGCGTGGACCCGGCCGAGGGCTGGCAGGCGTGGCGGCTGGGCCTGGTACCGAACCTGCATTCGCGGGAGGTCATGGGAGTACCCCGCTCCTGACCCCGGCCCTGACCACCCGCCCGCCACGGCCCCGGCACCCGCCCGCGTCGGCGGCCGGTGGGCATGCCGGGATTGCCGGCCCGCCGCCTCGCGGCGGGCCGGCAACGGCAGGACGACCTAGCTGGTCGGCTTCGCCGTGGGGGTGGCGGGGGTGGCCGTCGTCGGGTCCGGGGCTTCTTCGAAGTCGACCCGGCCCATGTGCCGGTTCATGGACTTCATCAGGGCCCACACGCCGAGTGCGAGGGCCGCGAACACGAGGAAGCCCAGGACGCCGGGGGTCACCTTGTTCTTGTCGAAGGTGTCACCCGCCAGGGGAAGGAGCTGGGTCAGTGCTGCCTGCGTAGCGCTCATGGCTAGGCATTCTCCCGGATGCCCGCGAAGAGGTCGGACTCGGGGAGGGAGGTGTCGACGAGCGACTTGGCGAGTTCGTACTCCTCGGTGGGCCAGACCTCCTTCTGGACCTCCATGGGCACGCGGAACCAGCCGCCGTCCGGGTCGATCTGCGTGGCGTGCGCGATGAGCGCCCTGTCACGGATCTCGAAGAAGTCCGCGCAGGGGACGTGGGTGGTCAGGGTCCGCTCCTTGCGCTCGAACTCCTTCCACCGCTCCAGCCACTCGCCGTAGGGGGACTCCAGGCCGCGGGAGAGCATCGCCTCGTGCAGGGCGATGGTGCGCGGCTTGTTGAAGCCCTGGTTGTAGTAGAGCTTCTGCGGCTGGTGGGCGGGGCCGTATTCGGCCTCGGGGTACTTCTCGGTGTCCGCCGCGCCGTCGAAGGCCACCATGGAGATCTTGTGGGTCATGATGTGGTCGGGGTGCGGGTAGCCGCCGTTCTCGTCGTACGTGGTGACGACCTGCGGCTTGAACGCGCGGATCTTCTTGACCAGCTCGCCGGCGGCCTCGTGGACGTCCGCGAGGGCGAAGCAGCCGTCGGGGAGCGGGGGCAGCGGGTCGCCCTCGGGCAGGCCGGAGTCGACGTAGCCGAGCCATTCCTGCTGGACGCCGAGGATCTGGCGGGCTTCTTCCATCTCCTTGGCGCGTACCTCGTGGATGTTCTCCTCGATGTACTTGTCGCCCTGGAGCTTGGGGTTCAGTACGGAGCCCCGCTCGCCGCCCGTGCAGGTGACGACCATCACGGGGACCCCCTCGGACACGTACTTGGCCATCGTGGCCGCGCCCTTGCTCGACTCGTCGTCGGGGTGGGCGTGGACGGCCATCAGTCGAAGCTGCTCGGTCAAAACAGGATCCTCTGCGATTGGGCGCGACACTCGGCTTCTATAGTGACCGAACTGGGGGACGGAAAATTCCAGGGATGGCCCACCCTCCCCAGCGAGAGGAAAAGATCATGAGCGCGGTGCGCGAGGGACTGCCCGAGGGCCGGTACGGCCGGTCGGCGGACGAGCGTACGGACCGGAAGCTCAAGATCATCGGCGCTGCGCTGGGTGTCCTGCTGCTGGGCATGATCGGCTGGATCGGCTGGGACTACGTCGCGGGGCGGAGCGTGAGCGCCGAGGTGATCAAGTTCCAGGTGATCTCGGACACCGAGGTGAAGGTGCACCTGGAGGTCCGCAAGGACGCTTCGGTCACCGGCGTCTGCACCATGGTCTCGCAGGACGAGCAGCACGCCGAGGTGGGCCGTGCCGACTTCACCTTCGCCCAGCGGCAGTCGCGGGTCGACGAGGTCGTCTCGGTGAGGACCACCGGCCGGGCCACCATGATCGAGCTGGTGGGATGCCAGCCGGCGGCGTCCGCCGGCTGAGGCGTACGCCGTGGGCTGAGGCGTATGCCGTCGGCTGAGGCGCATGCCGAGGCTTGGGAGCGCGGCCCGCGGGGCAATGCCCCTCTGGGGTCCTCCCCCTTTTCTTCCCGAATTGTTAGGCTCGTGGTTTCGTCCGCCGCTGGCGGGCGTGTAGTCCCCTGTACCGACGAGGAGCACCCGTGACCCAGACGAGCGAGAGCGTCACCTGGCTGACCCAGGCGGCGTACGACCAGCTGAAGGCGGAGCTGGACTACCTCTCTGGTCCCGCCCGTACGGAGATCGCCGCGAAGATCGCAGCCGCCCGCGAGGAGGGTGACCTCCGCGAGAACGGCGGATACCACGCGGCCAAGGAGGAGCAGGGCAAGCAGGAGCTCCGGGTCCGCCAGCTCACGCAGCTCCTGGAGAACGCGAAGGTCGGGACGGCCCCCGCGTCCGACGGCGTGGTGGCACCGGGCACCCTCGTGAAGATCGCCTTCGACGGCGACGAGGACGACACGATGGAGTTCCTGCTGGCGTCGCGCGAGTACGCGTCCGGGGACTTCGAGACGTACTCCCCGCAGTCCCCGCTGGGCACCGGCGTCATGGGCAAGTCGATCGGCGAGGACGCCGAGTACGAGCTGCCGAACGGCAAGAAGGCCTCGGTCAGGATCCTGGACGTCAAGCCCTTCACCGGCTGATCACCCTCGGTCACTGTTGGTTCATGCGTGATGCCCGGCCGGTTCTCCGGCCGGGCATCACGCATGAGGGCGGCCCCTAGCCCATCACCTTGTACCCGGCGCCGTGCAGCGTCCGCGCGACCTCCGCGCAGTGCTCCGGCCCCTTCGTCTCCAGTTGCAGCTCCACCTCCACCTCCGTGAGGCCCAGCCGCGGGTCGGTCCGTACGTGGCTCACGTCCAGCACGTTGGCGTCGACCACCGACAGCACCCCGAGGAGTCCGGCGAGCGCGCCGGGCCGGTCGGTCACGCGCAGCCGCAGCGACAGGTAGCGGCCCGCCGCCGCCATGCCGTGCCGCAGGATCCGCTGGAGCAGGAGCGGGTCGACGTTCCCACCGGACAGTACGGCCACCACCGGGCCCGCGCCGTACAGTTCAGGCTCGCTGAGCAGGGCCGCCACCGTGCTGCACCCGGCCGGCTCTACGACGAGCTTCGCCCGTTCCAGGCAGAGCAGCAGGGCGCTGGAGAGGGCGTCCTCGGACACCGTTCGCACGTCGTCGAGGAGTTCTCCGATGATCCGGAAGGGGACGTCGCCGGGGCGGCCCACCTTGATGCCGTCGGCCATCGTGTTCGGGTGGTCGATGGAGACGGGGTGGCCGGCCTTGAGGGAGGGCGGGTACGCGGCCGCGCCGGCCGCCTGCACCCCGATCACCCGTACGTCGGGCCGCAGCGCCTTCACCGCGACGGCCACGCCGGCGGCGAGCCCGCCGCCGCCGATCCCGACCAGGATGGTGCGCACCTCCGGGCACTGTTCCAGGATCTCCAGGCCCACCGTGCCCTGGCCGGCGATGATGTCGCGGTGGTCGAAGGGGTGGATGAACACGGCCCCGGTGCGGTCGGCGTACTCCTGGGCCGCGGCGAGGGTCTCGTCGACGACCTGGCCGTGCATGCGTACGTCGGCCCCGTACTCCTGGGTCGCCGCGACCTTCGGCAGCGGTGCCCCGACCGGCATGAACACGGTGGAGCGGACCCCGAGGAGGGAGGAGGCGAGCGCCACGCCCTGGGCGTGGTTGCCGGCGCTGGCGGCCACGACTCCGGCGGCGCGCTGCTCGGGGCGCAGGCCCGCGATGCGCACGTACGCCCCGCGGAGCTTGAAGGAGCCGGTGCGCTGGAGGTTCTCGCACTTGAAGTGGACCGGCGAACCGGTGAGGGCGGAGAGGTGCCTGCTGCCTTCCATCGGCGTGACCCGGGAGACACCGGACAGCATCTTCTGGGCCCCCCGGACGTCGTCGAGGATCACCTGGGGGACGGGCTGGGGCACGCGGTAGTTCATGCCGTCAGTCTCGCAGCCCGGGGGCGGGCGGGCCGGGAGCGTCCGCGGGAGCCCCGGAAGGGGCCGGGGCGCTCCGCGGCGCGGGATGGGGTGGGCCGTGCCGCAGGGCCGAGGCGGGTCGTGGCGCGGGGGCCTGGGCGGGCTGCGGCGGAGACCGGGGTGCTCTGCGGCCGACGGCCGGGACGGGCTGCGGCGGAGACCGGGGTGCTCTGCGGCCGACGGCCGGGACGGGCTGCGGCGGAGGCCTGGGCGGGCCCGGGCCGCGGGGCCGGGGCGGGCCGATGGCGCAGGGACGAGATCTCGCCATCCGGAACGCCTGTGGGACGGCCGCCCCGGCGGGTCGTATCAGTTCTCGTACGCGGCGTACGAGCCGCCGCAGGGCCGCGTACGCTGTCCCCCATCCTTGTCGGACCCACGCGAAGAGAGCCCACGGCCATGCCTTCCTCCCCGGCCAATTCCGATCTGCCCGTGCAGGCCGAAGCGCCCGCCGGAGCCGGTCTCCTCGACGCGCTCCAGCACCAGGTGGCGGTCTTCGCCCGCCGCGCCGAGCAGACCCGTCTGGGCGGCGTGGGCCAGGCCCGCAACTCGATGGACCGCGCCGCCTACCTGCTGCTCAACCGGCTCGACCTGGAAGGCCCGATGGGCGTCAAGGCGCTCGCCGGCGGCATGGGGATCGACTCGTCCACGGTGACCCGGCAGGTCGCACCGCTGGTCGACGGGGGCCTGGTCAAGCGGACCTCGCACCCCGAGGACGGGCGGGCCGTGGTCCTCGCGCTGTCCCCGCGGGGGCTGGCGCGGCTGGAGGAGGTGCGCTCCTCGCGGCGCGAGCTCATGGCGCGGGTCACCGAGGGCTGGAGCGAGGACGAGCGCGAGTCCTTCACCGGGCTGCTGACGCGCTTCAACCTGTCGCTGTCGGAGCTGATGGCGGCCGTGGCCGAAGCCGGTCCCGCCTCCTGAGCGGAGTGCGTCCGTCCTCTTGACCTGACCGGTCCTACCGGCCGCACTATGTGTGCATGCGGGCGGTTGATCAACAGTCGGGCTCCTACGGGGAGTTCGAAGCCTTCGTCGCGGGTGCGGCAGGGCGGCTGCTGCATGTCGCGGTGCTGCTGACCGGCGAACCGGAGTCGGCCCGGCGGCTGCTCGCGGGCGCGCTGGCCCGTACGTACGCGCACTGGCGGCGGCTGCGCGCGGACGACCCGTACGACTTCACCCGCCACGAGCTGTGCACGGCCTTCGCCCGGACCGGCCGGCACCACCACGGCGGGACCGGCGTGCTGGCGCGGCTGAGCCCGCAGGAGCGGCTCGTGGTGGTCCTGCGGCTCTACGAGGGGCTCGCGGAGGAGGTCACGGCGGCGCAGCTCGGGATGCCGGTGGAGCGGGTCCGCGTGCTGTGCAACCGGGCGGTGTCCCTGCTGAGGGCCCGGGAGGCGGCGTGAGCGGGGTTCCCGACCGGAAGGAGGCCCAGGTCAGGCAGCTCCTGGAGGGCCCGTACCCAGTGGTCCCGACGGGCCTGGCCGCAGGTGCGGCGGCCCGCGGGGACCGGCTCCTGCGGCGGCGCCGGGCGCTGCGCAGGTTCGGGTGGGCGGTGCTGTTCGCCGCCGCGGTGGCCTTCGTGGTCTGGGCTTCCCTGACACGCCCCTGGGCGGGCCCGCCGAGCGGCATCTCCCCGCCCCTGGAGGGCTGGTAGGCCGGCCTCCGGCGCAGCAGCCGGGGTCGCGCGGCGCAGCCGGGGCATTGCGGCTGCCCCGCCGGGACCAGGCCTGCCCCGCCGGGCCGGAGGCGGGACGGGCCCGCCGCGACCGGGACCCGGCCTGCCCCGCCGGGACCGGGCTGGGGCCCGCCGGGACCAGGCCCGCCGGGGTAGGCCCGGGCCCGGCGGGGGCGGGGTGTCAGCCCAGGGCCTGGGTGAGGTCCGCGATCAGGTCGTCGGCGTTCTCGATGCCCACCGAGACGCGGATCAGGTCCGCCGGGACCTCCAGCGCCGAACCGGCGACCGACGCGTGCGTCATGCGGCCCGGGTGCTCGATGAGGGACTCGACGCCGCCCAGGGACTCGGCCAGCGTGAAGATCTTGGTGCGGCCGCAGACCGCGACGGCCTCCTCCTCGCCGCCCGCGACCTGGAAGGAGACCATGCCGCCGAAGTTGCGCATCTGCTTCGCGGCGATCTCGTGGCCCGGGTGCTCGGGCAGGCCCGGGTAGAGGACCTTGGTGACCTTCGGGTGGCGCGTGAGCACCTCGACGATCCTGGCCGCGTTCTCGGCGTGCCGGTCCATGCGCACGGCCAGGGTCTTGATGCCGCGCAGCACCACCCACGAGTCGAACGGCCCGGCCACCGCGCCCATCGCGTTCTGGTGGTAGGCCAGTTCCTCGCCCAGCGCCTCGTCGGCGGTGACGAGCGCGCCGCCGACCACGTCGGAGTGCCCGCCCATGTACTTGGTCAGCGAGTGCACGACCACGTCCGCGCCCAGCGCCAGCGGCTGCTGCAGGTACGGCGAGGCGAAGGTGTTGTCCACGACCAGCTTGGCACCCGCGGTCCGCGCGATGTCGGCGACGACGGCGATGTCGGTGATGCCGAGCAGCGGGTTGGAGGGGGTCTCGACCCAGATGACCTTCGTCTTCGGGGTGAGGGCGGCGCGGACGGAGTCGGCGTCGGAGGTGTCGGCCACCGACCATTCCACGCCCCAGCGGGAGACGACCTTCGCGAAGAGGCGGAAGGTGCCGCCGTAGGCGTCGTTCGGGATGACCACGTGGTCGCCCGGGGAGAGCAGCGTGCGCAGCAGGCAGTCCTCGGCGGCCAGTCCGGACGCGAAGGCGAGGCCGCGCCGGCCGCCCTCCAGTGCCGCGAGGTTCTCCTCCAGCGCGGTGCGGGTCGGGTTGGCACTGCGGCTGTACTCGTAGCCGCCGCGCAGGCCGCCGACACCGTCCTGCTTGTAGGTGGAGACCTGGTAGATCGGGGGCACGACCGCGCCGGTCTGCGGGTCGGCGGTGTTGCCCGCGTGGATCGCGCGGGTCTCGAAGCTCTGGTGCTCGTGGCTGTCGTCGCTCATGGTCAGATGCTATGCCCCGGTCCGGCGTGCACCCCCCTGTTCGCCTCTTCCCCCCTCGGTCTGGTTCGCTGGAGGCATGGAGATTCTGTGGTTGCTGTTCGCGGTGCTCATGATCGTGTTCATCGTCGGACCGTACGTCCGGCGCCGCCGCGGCGGCGTCCGCCTGGTCGCGCCGGGCAGCCCTGACGCGGCCGACCCGGCGAACTACGGATTCGACCGGCAGGAGGACCTCGACATCCGCCTCCCCGGACCCGACCAGGATCTGATCGACGCGCTCGACAACGTGCGGCGCACCGGCCAGTGGCAGGCGGCCTCGCAGCTGCTCGCCGGGACCCCGCGGGAGGGTGAGCTGCGCTGGCAGCGCGTGCAGGCGTTCGGCGGGTCGGCGGCGCTGGAGCTGGTGGCGCAGCCCGGGGTGGGCGCGCAGTGGCTGAAGGCGTGGCGGCTGGAGGCGGACAAGGATGCCGGCGGCGCGCAGGTGCACGCGGAGCTGCTGGTGCAGCAGGCGTGGCGGCATTCGGGCGGTGTCGGGTCCGAGGACCACCGGATCATCCTGGAGGAGGCCCGGGAGGCGTGCCGCAGGGCCGCGCTGCTGGCGCCGGGGGACCCGGTCCCGTACATCACGGAGCTGTCGATCGCCCGGGGTCTGGCGTACCCGGAGGCGGAGTTCGACGAGCTGTGGGCGAAGGTCATCGACCGGGCGCCGGAGCACATGGGCGCGCATCTGGCGGCGCTGCACTACTGGTGCGCGAAGTGGCACGGCTCGAGGGAGAAGGCCGACGCCTTCTCGCACGCCGCGGCGGCGCGTGCCCCGCAGGGCTCGCTGCTGGCGGCGCTGCCGCTGTTCGCGCTGTACGAGAACCTGCCGGACGTGATCCTGAGCACCGGCTTCTACCGGAGCGAGGCCGTGACGCGGGCGGTGGAGGGCGCGCTGTACTCGGTGCACACGGCCCGCCAGGACGACCCGATGCTGGCGCACGTACGGCACCTGCTGTTGCTGTTCCTGGTCAACATGGAGCGGTGGGCGGAGGCGATGGAGCAGGTCCGGCACGTGGACGGCTACGTCGGCGCCCTGCCGTGGTCGGCGGCGGAGGACCCGGCGGCGCAGTACGCGGTGTACCGGGCGCTGGCGGTCGCGGGCTACGAGGCCAACGGCGGCTCCCCGGCGACGCTTCCGCGGTAGCCGGTCACCGTCCCGGCGGCGTAGCCGGTCACCGTCCCGGAGCGGTAGCCGGTCACCGTCCCGGCGCGGTAGCCGGTCACCGTCCCGGCGGGTGGCGGTCCGCCCGCCGGGGCGCCCGCCGGAGCATCCGCCGGGACGTCCGTGGGCCGGCCCGCCCGGCATCCGCGCCGGGCATCCGCACCCGGCGTCCGCACCGGAAGGCGGTGCCTGCCCGCCGGCTCCGCCCGCGAGCCCTACCCGCGGGTACCCCCACGGCCGGCGGCGGCGAGCGGTGAATAAGGTTGCCGTAAACACTCTCTGAGCCGCATCATGCGGCGTGGCGGCCGTCGACCCCCGCCACGCGTCTGAGCACCGCTCTTCTTCATCCCGTGGGGGGATCTGTCCATATGGGCGCTTCTTTGCGCGCCGTGCGCGCGCTCGTCCTGCTCGCAGGCTTCTACCTGCTCGGCGTCATCCTGCTCGCCGCCCTCGTCGGCATCGACTTCGCCGTCGTCACCTGGCTGCACGGCCCGGCCGCCTTCAAGATCATCATCGTGTCGGTCGTCCTCGCCGTCCCGATCGTCCGTGGCCTGTTCATGCTCCGCACCCCCAAGGGCGAGCCGCCGGCCGGTGTCACCGTCACCGAGGCGCAGGAGCCCGTGCTGTGGCAGACCGTACGCGAGGTCGCGCAGCAGGTCGGCACCCGCGCCCCCGACGAGATCGTGCTGATCGACGAGGTGAACGCGGCCGTCGCCGAGGACGCCCGGCTGCTCGGCCTGCGCCCCGGTACCCGCCGCCTCTACCTCGGCCTGCCCCTGATGACGGGCCTGGACGAGATGCAGCTGCGCGCCGTACTCGCCCACGAGATGGGCCACTACGCCAACTTCGACACCCGTCTCACCCCGCTGATCGCCCGCGGCCGCGCCCAGCTGATCCGTACGATCGACCACTTCCACGAGCGCGCCGACAACAAGGTCGCCAAGGAGCGGGCCCGCCAGGAGAAGCGGGACGAGAAGCGGCTCGCCAAGGGCAAGGGCGCCAAGGGCGTCGACACCGCGGGCCAGGGCGCGACGTACCGCGCCATGGCCAAGATCTACAGGGCGTACGGCAACTTCTACATGCGGGCCACCCACACCGCCGGCCGCCGCCAGGAGCTCGCCGCCGACCTCGCCTCGGTGCGCGTCGCCGGCCGCGACTCCGCCGCCTCGGCGCTGCGCGAGCTGAACGCCCTCGACTCCGCGCACGGCTTCTACATGAGCTCCTACGCCACCCTCGGCGTCGGCGCCGGTCTGCTGCCCCGCCCCGGCGAGGTCTTCGGCGGCCTGCGCAAGCTGCTCGACGCCCGTGCGGAGGAGCTGGACGGGCTGCGCCGGGACCTGTCGACCGAGCCCGCCTCCCCGTACGACTCGCACCCCCCGCTCGCCGAGCGCGTCGCCCGTATCGAGGCCCTGCCCGACGACGGCCGCGCCGGGCAGAGCGCCCGTCCCGCCCTGGCGCTGCTGACCGACGCGGGTGCCGCGCTGGCCGCCCTGGAGCAGGCCGTCCTCACCCCGGAGGCCCTCGGCCTGCGGCGGCTGGACTGGGAGGACCTGGTCCACGAGTCGATGACGCGGTACGTCGGCCAGGGCGCGGAGGAGATCCGTGAGGCCTTCGCCGCCGAGGGCGCGGGCCCGGAGCTGCCCGCCCTCCTCGACGCGGTCGACGCCGACCCGGCGGTGCGCTGGCGCATCGCCGACCGCCTCCCGAAGTCGGAGGAGGCCGCGGCCGCCACGGGCCGCACGGCCCGCGAGTTCGCCCGCCCGGTCGTCCGGCGCGCCCTGAACCAGCTGGTCACCGTGGAGCTGACGGGTCGGGGACACGCCCGCTGGCAGCTGTCGTGGTCCGACTCGGCCTCGCTGCACTACCCGGTCGAGGGCTTCGAGGAGCAGCTCCGCCTGGCCCTGGACGCGGTCGTCGCCGACGTACCCGACACCGAACCCCTGCGGAAGCTGGTGCTTGCCCCGTGATCGGCCTGTACATCCTCGGCGCCATGCTGCTGTTCGGCGCGTTCAAGGTGCTGCGCGGCGTCTACTACATCCGCAAGGCGAAGCGGCTGGAGGCGGAGGTGGCCGCCCTGGAGGGCCGGACCGTGGCCTCCGACGGCCGCACCGCCGCCGCCGAGGCCGAGAAGAAGGCCCGGCAGGCCGCCGCGGTCGTCGCGCTGGGCTTCGTCGCCGAGGAGGACCTCGACACCGACAACGCCCTGCCCGTCCCGCCCGAGCGCAGGGCCGCGCTCGACGCGGTCCGCGGCGGCGACTGGGAGGCGGGAGCCACGTACGTCGAGGCGTGCGGGAAGGACTGGGAGGAGCGCTGGCAGCGGGTCCGCGCCCTGGCCGAGGTGGCGGCCGAGGACGACGCCTGGCTGCTGGCCTGGCGTGCGGCCCGGCCGGCCGACGCGACCGCGGCCCTGGTGAACGCCGACACGGGCGTCCTGGTGGCCTGGAACGTACGGGGCTCCGCGCGGGCCAGCCACACCACCCAGGAGCAGTTCCGGATCTTCCACGAGCTGTTGGCCAAGGCCCAGGAGCAGGCGTGGGAGGCCCAGCGGCTGGCCGATCCCGCGGACCCGGTTCCGTACATGGTGGAGCAGTCCGTCAGCCTGGGCCTCGGGTACCCGCACGAGCAGTACCAGCAGCTGTGGTCGCAGATCACGAAGCGTGACCCGAAGAACCTGTCGGCCCACACCAACGCCATGCAGTACTGGAGCCAGAAATGGCGCGGCTCGCACGAGCGGGCGCTCGCCTTCGCCCGCGCGTGCGCCGCCGGGGCCGAGCCGGGTGAGCTGCTGTCCGCGCTGCCGCTCATCGCCTACGTCGAGCAGGAACTGCACGAGTCGGACCTCAGGCCGGAGACCTTCTTCAAGGAGCCGGAGGTCGCCGCGGCGGTGGAGGCGGCCCTCGTGGACCTGGCGGCGGCCGACCCGGACGACCGGCGGACGGTCCGGCTGCGGCACCTGCTCGCCTGGTTCCTGTTCTGGCAGGACCGGGACGCGGAGGCGGTCGAGCAGTTCCGGCACATCGACGGGTACATCGGGGCGATGCCCTGGTACTACTGGCCGAAGTCCCGCTACGTGCACGCACGGGACTGGGCGGTGCGCGAGGTCACGCCGGGTATGGAACCGTGACAACGCGCGGAGGGCGGGCCGGGGAATCCCGGCCCGCCCTCCGTGCGTTGTCCCTCCCACAAGGAGGGAATCCATGTTCTCGTACCGCCGTACGCCCGAGCTCCCCACCCGCGAGGAGGCCCTGACGGGCCGCGCGGAGCCGCTGTTCGCCCTGCCCGAGAAGCACACCGTGCTGGGCAACCCGCTGGCCGGCCCCTATCCGGCCCACCTGGAGGTCGCCGACTTCGGGCTGGGCTGTTTCTGGGGCGCCGAGCGCAAGTTCTGGCAGACCCCCGGGGTGTGGACCACGCTGGCCGGCTACCAGGGCGGCTTCACGGAGAATCCGACGTACGAGGAGGTGTGCTCGGGCCTGACCGGCCACACCGAGGTCGTCCGCGTGGTCTTCGACCCGGCGCAGGTCTCCTACGCGGCCCTGCTCAAGCTGTTCTGGGAGTCCCACGACCCCACGCAGGGCTTCCGCCAGGGCAATGACGTGGGCACCCAGTACCGCTCGGCGGTCTACACGCACTCCCCCGCCCAGCAGGCGACGGCGGAGGCCTCCCGCTCGGCCTACCAGCAGGTCCTGGGCTCCTCGGGCTACGGGCAGATCACCACAACCGTGCTCCCGGCGGCCGAGCGGCCCTTCTGGCCGGCGGAAGCGGCCCACCAGCAGTACCTGGACAAGAATCCGGGCGGCTACTGCGGCATCGGCGGCACGGGCGTCTCCTGCCCGATCGGCGTGGCCGCGGCCCCCGGGGAGTGAGCGACCCGCTGCTCCCGGACCCGGCGCACGAGCGGCTGACCCGGGTACTGATCAGGACGGGTCGTAGCCGTAGACCCGCTTCGCGTCCAGATGGAGCTCGTACGGGCCCCAGCAGTCCGCGGCGAGCGTGGCCACCCGGGCGCCACAGGGGCAGGCACGGTTGAGTCCGCTGTCTCCTGACGGTCCGCAGCATCCGCCGCTGTTCTCCCAGTCCGGCAGCGGCTGGATGCCCGGCGCGTCCTCGGGGTGGATCACGATGTTGCCGAGCGGCCCGGCAGAGATCATGAGCACCCCTTCGTCACTGCGCCAGGGTCCACGCGGCTGCGCGGGCCCGCCCTCTTCCTGGTCCGGATGCGGCACGTACGGAGCGCCCCAGGGGTCGGTCTCGATCGCGTAGCGCCCCTGCGGCATGGTGGCCGGCGCCAGTCGGCTCCCCTTGTCCCGTTCCTCGTCGTCGGGCGCCGAGGGAACGGCAGGCAGCGGCGTCAGGTCCGGCGTGAGGCTGACGCCGCACTTGGCACACAGGAAGACGGTCATGCTGCCGTTGTAGCCGCCGCGTACACCCCGGCGCATCCTCGATTCCCACCGAGCGGGCTGCTTTCCCGTTCTGGAAAGGACCAGTGCTTGACCCCACCGCAACCAGCTCGGGAGCATCGAACGCGACAGGCGTACGCCGACATGTGGGGGCGAGGATGCTGCGGAAGCTGTCCGGTGACCCGGAGCGCAGGAACGGAATCCCGGCCGCGGTGCTGGAGGAGTACTTCCGTGCTGGGCGGTGAGGAGTTCGGCCGTCTCTTCGAGACCTTCGAGCGGACCGCCTTCCGCCTGGAGACGCTCTCCGTCTACAGCGTGGAGGAGGAGCGCGAGGAGTACGAACGCTTCCTGGCCGGCGGGGACATGGGCCCTGACTGGTACGACAACCCATGGGTGCGGTCGATGACCGACAAGGGCAAGCAGGTCTCACGCGTCCACGTCCTCCGGTCTCCGCTGACCGACTACCTGCGGTACGAACTGGCCGCCTATCCGGGCAACATCGCGGCCGGCGAGACCATCGGAATCATCGACCTGTCAGAGCAGACCGTGACCGGCCTGCCCGATCACGACTTCTGGTTGTTCGACGACCAGGACGTGTACCGGATGCACTACACGCCCGAAGGTGCGTTCACCGGCGCCGACCTGCTTCCTGCCCACTGCCTTGCCGAGTATCAGGACTACCGAGACCGCGCCTTGGCCGAAGCTGTGCCGTTCGCGGACTACCGGGAGCGGCACCACTGACCGCCGACTCGATCGGGAAAGCCCTGCGGGCGCTGCGCGACGCATCCGGACTCACGGGTGACGCGGTGGCCCGCAGGGCTTCCATGTCTGCCGGGAAGCTCTCGAAGATCGAGACCGGCAAGGTACGACCGACCGTCCAGGACGTGGACCTGGTCCTCACTGCCATAGGCGTGAGCGAGGAAGTGGGACGTGTCCCTCGGCCACTACCTGAAGGGCACTGTCTTCCACTCCGTCGCCCTCGTGACGTGCACGCCGAACCGTGCCGCTCCCGACCTGCCCTGCCCCGCCCGTCCGCCCACCGGCCTGCCGGGTCGGCCGGCAGGCGGACGGGCTCAGATCGTCGAGGTGTCGATCACGAAGCGGTAGCGGACGTCGCTGGACAGGACGCGGGCGTAGGCCTCGTTGATCCGGTCCGCGTCGATGACTTCGACCTCCGCGCCCAGGCCGTGCTCCGCGCAGAAGTCCAGCATCTCCTGGGTCTCGGCGATCCCGCCGATCATCGATCCGGCGAGGGTCCTGCGGCCGCCGATGACGGAGAAGAGGTTCAGGGAGACGGGCTCCTCCGGGGCGCCCACGTTCACCAGCGCGCCGTCGACCTTCAGCAGGCCCAGGTACGCGTCCAGGCCGAGCGGGGCGGAGACGGTGGACAGGATCAGGTCGAAGCTCCCGGCGAGCTTCTCGAAGGTGGACTCGTCCTCGGTGGCGTGGAAGTGGGTGGCGCCCAGCCGCCGGCCGTCGGCCTCCTTGCGGAGGGTCTGCGACAGTACGGTGACCTCCGCGCCCAGCGCGTGCGCCAGCTTCACGCCCATGTGGCCGAGGCCCCCGAGGCCGACGACCGCGACCTTCCGGCCCGGGCCCGCCTGCCAGTGCTTCAGCGGCGAGTAGAGGGTGATGCCGGCGCACAGCAGCGGGGCCGCCTCGGCGAGGCCGAGGCCGTCGGGGATGCGGACGGCGTAGTTCTCGTCGACGACGAGACGGGCCGAATAGCCGCCGTAGGTGGGTTCGCCGCTCCGGTCGAGGGCGTTGTAGGTGCCGGTCATGCCCTGTACGCAGTGCTGCTCCCGGCCGGTGCGGCAGTACTCGCACTCGCGGCAGGAGTCGACCATGCAGCCGACGCCCACCCGGTCCCCGACGGTGAACCGGGTGACGTCCGCGCCGACTTCGGCGACGACTCCGGCGATCTCGTGGCCGGGGACCATCGGGTAGATGCCCTCGCCCCATCCGTCGCGCGCCTGGTGGATGTCGGAGTGGCAGATCCCTGCGTACTTGATGTCGATGAGGACGTCGTGCGGGCCGACGGGGCGGCGCGGGACGGTGGTGCGCTCCAGCGGGGCGCCCGGGGCGGGCGCGGCGTACGCGGCGACCCGGGCGTACGGGGCGGCGGTGGCGGTGGCGGACATGGGGTGCGTGCTCCTCGAAGCCGTGGTGTCTGCGGTACGCACCACGCTGCCGGTCCGTCGCGCCGGCACCCATCCCCCTGTGCTTCCTAGGACTGGCGAACCTACTACTGGTGGGGTCAGGCTGACGCCGTCCGTGCGGTGTCCCGCCCGGC
Source organism: Streptomyces sp. NPDC090021 (assembly GCF_044748225.1). NCBI lineage: Bacteria > Bacillati > Actinomycetota > Actinomycetes > Kitasatosporales > Streptomycetaceae > Streptomyces > Streptomyces sp. NPDC090021. Next base: position 159,841 of record NZ_JBIVFO010000007.1, read on the forward strand.
GATACTGGGCGGCATGGACCAGCTTGATCAGCGAGCGTGCCTGGGCGAGTTCCTCCGCTCCCGCCGCGCACGGCTGCGCCCGGAGGACGTGGGCCTGACGGACTACGGGCGCCGTCGGCGGGTACCGGGGCTGCGCCGTGAGGAACTGGCACAACTGGCGGGGGTGTCGGTCGCGTACTACACGCGACTGGAGCAGCGCGACGGGCACAACGTGTCGGCGGAGGTGCTGGACGCCATCGCGCGGGCCCTGCGGCTGGACGGCACCGAGCGGGCGCACCTGATGGACCTGGCGCGGCCGAGGGCGCGCAGGCGCCGCCCGAGCCGGCGGCCCCAGCAGGTGCGGCCGGCGCTGCGCACGCTGATGGACGCGATGGACGGTGTACCGGCGTACCTGGTGGGGCACCGTCAGGACGTCATCGGCTGGAACCGGCTGGCGGCGGCGCTCTTCGGGGACTTCGGGGCGCTGCCCGCGGCGGAACGCAACCTGGTCCGGCTGATGTTCCTGGACCCGGCGACCGCCGAGCTCTACGGGGAGTGGGAGTGCCAGGCGTGCTGGGTCGTCAGCAACCTGCGGCTGTACGCGGGCCAGCATCCGGACGACGAGCAGTTGTCGGCGTTGGTCGGGGAGTTGTCGGTGAAGAACGAGGAGTTCCGGCGGCTGTGGGCGGCGCACACGGTGGCGGACAAGACGCACGGGGTGAAGCTGCTGAGGCATCCGCTCGTCGGGGAGATGCGCCTGTCCTTCGAGACGCTGACGCTCCCCGACGATCCGACGCAGGCCCTGGTCACCTTCCACGCGGAGCCGGGCTCGGCCTCCGAGGACGCCCTGCGCCTGCTGGCGTCCTGGGACGCGCAGCGGGTCGCCGAGCAGGCCGCCGGAGCGGCTGCCGAGCACACGGCCGGGCACACGGCCGGGCCGGAGGCCGGGCGCGAGGCCGTCCCGGCAGCCGCTCCGGCGGACGTCGAGCCGGCCGCACGCCTCGGGGCTACGGCCCGGGTCCGGGATGCGGCTACAGCTTGATCTGGTAGATGCCCACGCCACGCTCCCGCCGGTAACCGAGTGCCTCGTTGACCGCCCGCATGGGGCCGTTCTCGTCGGCCACCGTGGTGGTGATGCGGCGCAGCCGCGGGTGGTGGGCGGCGGCCCGCGCGGCCATGTGCGCCTTCACGGCCCGCCCGAGGCCGTGGCCGCGGTGAGCGGGTACGACCACCGTGTCGTACTGGACGGCGCTCGTGCCCTCGGGGTCCGGCAGGACGATCTCCGTGTACGCCGCGACCTCGCCCCCGGGGGTGACCGCCGCCACCGTCGTCATCTCGCCTCCCCGGTCGAGGACCACCTGCTGCAGGGCGTGCAGCCGCTCGGGCGTCCAGGTCTGGATCCGCTCGTCCATGTCGCCGGTCGGCGCGTCCTCCATGGCCGCGTGGGCGGCGGCCGCGGCCGGCGCCCACGCGGCCGGGACGAGGCCGTGCCAGGTCAGGAGCTCGTAGCCGGGCGTGACCGGGGCCGGGGCCGGTACGGGCACGTCGGCCTGGAGCTCCTGTGTGTACCAGGCCATCGGCAGGACGTTCTCGAAGCCCATCGCCTCCGCGAAGGCCTGGCCGGGGCCGCCGAGGTCCAGCATGGCCGCGACCGAGGTCCGGCCGCGCGCGAGCAGTTCCTCGCGGACCCGCTCCCACAGGGCGGTGCCGACGCCCCGGCGCCGCGCCCCGGGGCGTACGGTCAGCACGTCCAGGAACGCGGTGTGCGTGTTGCCCTCCTCGGTGAACAGGAGCAGGCCGGCCACCCCGTCACTCCCCTCCCGGCTCCCGTTCGCGCCGGCCGTCCACAGCACGGGCCGGCCGCGTACCGGCGTCACGCGCAGCCGTCCGGCGACCTCCACCCGGGAGGGCGGGGGCAACTGGGGCAGGTCGACGGCCGCGGCCGCGGTGAGGACCGCCAGCCAGGCGTCCACCTCGGTGTCGGACGGGGGCAGGGCGAGCGAGTGGATCATCATGGCCCCGACCTTAGGGACTGCCCCGGCGCGCCGCCCGGAGGTTTTCGGCCACCGTGCGCCGCTGCGTCGAACGGCGGGAACGCCGAACGGCGGGGAACCGTGGGGTTCCCCGCCGTTCGCGGTCGTACGGGCCGGCGGTGGCCGGCCGTGCCGGTGTCAGGCGGCCGAGCCGGCCTTCCAGTCGGCCCAGCTCATGTTCCAGCCGTTGAGGCCGTTGTCCGGCTTGATGGTCTTGTCCGGGGAGTTGACCACCGTGACAACGTCGCCGATGAGGGAGTTGTCGTAGAACCAGGCGGCCGGCTGGTTGGGGTCGCCGGCGCCCTTGACGTCGTTCAGGCCCACGCAGCCATGGCTGGTGTTCGCGCTGCCGAAGATCGAGTCCGCACCCCAGTAGTTGCCGTGCAGGAAGGTCCCGGAGTTCGACAGTCGCATGGCGTGCGGCACGTCCTTGATGTCGTACTCGCCCTTGCCGTCGGCGTCCGTGAAGCCCACGGTGGCGCCGTTCATGCGGGTCTCCTTGAACTTCTCGGAGATCACCATCTGGCCGTTGTAGGTCGGGGTGGCCGGGGCGCCCGCGGAGATCGGGATGGTCTTGATGACCGCGCCGTCCCGGGTGACCGTCATCTTCTTCGTCTTCGCGTCGACCGTGGAGACCTGGCTGCGGCCGATCTTGAAGGTGACGGTCTTACTCTGGACGCCCTGGACGCCGGGAGCGCCCTGTACGCCGTCCAGCGCCAGCTTCAGCGTGACGGTGGAGCCCGCCTTCCAGTACTGCTCGGGGCGGAAGTCCAGGCGCTGGGCGCTGAACCAGTGCCCGACGACCTCCTGGCCGCTGCTGGAGGAGACGGTGATGCCCGCCTGGACGGCCTTCTTGTCCTTGATCGCCTTGTTGAAGGTGATCGAGACCGGCATGCCGACGCCGACGGTCTGGCCCTCCTCCGGCACGAAGTTGGCCACGAAGCTGTTCTCCGGGGAGACGGTGGTGAAGGAGGCGTTCTCGTGCGCCTCCTTGCCGTCCGCGTCCTTGGCCGTCACCGACAGGGCGTACTTGGTCGAGCGCTTCAGCGCGCCCTTGGGCTTCCAGCTCTTGCCGTCGGCGGCTATGTCGCCGGCCACGGCCGTGCCCTCGCTCGTCTTCAGCTCGACCTGGGTCAGTGTGCCGTCGGCGACGGCGACGCCGGCCGCGTCGTTGAGGCCGACGTTGGTCGCGCCGTCCTCCGGGGTTATCGTGATCTTGGCCTTCGAGGTGTCCTTGGCCGCTGCCGCGTCCACGTCCGCCTGGGACTTGCTGGCCTCCCCGTTGCCCTTCGGGTCCCCGCCGCCCTCGTCGTTGCACGCCGAGAGCACCAGTACGCCGCCGAGCACGACGGATATGGCCGCCAGGGACCTTCTCCGCCGCTTGCTGTCCGTCCTCACACGCCACTCCATCGTTGCCGGAAACCCCGAGACCGCCGTCCCGGGGTTGGCCCGCCAGGGGGACACAGCCCCCCGCCTGGTCCTGACAACGCGTTAACGGCGTCGGCCGGTTCCACATTCCGTTCGGATGTGGGCAACCACACGGTCAGGCGTTGTCGGGTTCTTCGTCGAAGTCCCCATCTTCCTCGTCGAGGTCCCACTCCATCGACTCGGGGTCGTATTCGACGGGCTCGCTGCTCCAGGATGCCTGCGCGAGTTCCACCCCGGGGACGTCCAGGACCAGGTCGGTGGGGTCCACGAGGTAGGCCAGCGCCTCCGATTCGTCCTCCCGGACGGCGGCTTCCGCATGGCTGCGCTCCTCGTCCGGCATGAACTCGTCGGCCTTGATGTGGGCGAGCGCCGCACCCGTGAGCGCCTGGGCGTCCGGTACTTCAAGCACCAGATCCACCCGAAGTCGTACATATCGTGATGTCTCAGAAGGGTTCATACGACGGAGAGTAAGCCCGGGGAGGCCCTGACTTTCCCACGACCCGCCCCTTTCCGTAGCATCACCGCACACGGCCAATTCGCTGCTGCCACAAGGGGGATCGCACCGTGTCCGCACGCCGACCGCTGCTCACCGCTCTCGGAGCGACCACCCTCCTCGCCGCCCTGTGGTTCGTGCCCTCGGCGGGCGCGACCGCCCCGGAAGCGGCGGAGGGGCCCTCCGCCGTCCCCGCGGGCGCGAACACCGCGGAGGCGGCCGACGGAGCGGCTGCCACCGGGACGATCACGGGCTCGGCGCCTTCCGCTTCGGGTGCACGGGCCCAGTCCCTCTCGCTCGCGGACACCGGTTCCGTCGACACCGCCCCCTACCTCCTGGGCGGCACCTTCTGCCTCGGCGTCGGGGCCGCCTTCGTGGCCTTCTCGGTACGCCGCTCCCCCGGCTCGTAGAGCGTCCCCGTACGACGGCGACGGGCCGCCCCGGGAAACATCCCGGGGCGGCCCATCGGTTCGTGCGGCGCGGGCGTCCGTCGTCAGGCGAGCGGACCCGTCACCGGCTCCACCGCGGCGAGCAGCCCGCCCGTACGGACGAACTCGTCGGCGGCGGCCAGGTCGGGGGCGAGGAAACGGTCCGGCCCGGGACCCTGCACGCCCGCCTCGCGGGCGGCGGCGATCGCGGCCAGGCTGGCCGGGGCGGCCGTCAGGCCGTGGCGCAGCTCGATGGCGCGGGTGGCGGCGTACAGCTCGATGGCGATGATCCGCGTCAGGTTGTCGACGGCGGTGCGCAGCTTGCGCGCGGCCGACCAGCCCATCGAGACGTGGTCCTCCTGCATGGCGGAGGAGGGGATCGAGTCGGCCGAGGCCGGCACCGCGAGCCGCTTCATCTCGCTGACCAGGGCGGCCTGCGTGTACTGGGCGATCATCAGACCGGAGTCGACGCCGGCGTCGTCCGCGAGGAACGGCGGCAGGCCGTGGCTGCGGTTCTTGTCGAGCAGCCGGTCGGTGCGCCGCTCGGCGATGGAGCCGAGGTCGGCCGCGGCGATGGCGAGGAAGTCCAGTACGTAGGCGACGGGGGCGCCGTGGAAGTTGCCGTTGGACTCCACGCGGCCGTCGGGCAGCACCACCGGGTTGTCCACGGCGGAGGCCAGCTCGCGCGAGGCGACCAGGGCGGCGTGCGCCATGGTGTCGCGGCCGGCGCCGGCGACCTGCGGGGCGCAGCGCACGGAGTACGCGTCCTGCACGCGCGGCGCGGACTCCTCCTGGAAGTGCCCGGTCAGCCCGGAGCCCTTCAGTACGGCGGCCATGTTGGCGGCGGAGGCGCCCTGGCCGGGGTGCGGGCGGATGGCGTGCAGCTCGGGCCGGAGGACCTTGTCGGTGCCGAGCAGCGCCTCCAGGGTGAGGGCGGCGGTGATGTCGGCGGACTTGTAGAGCCTGTCGAGGTCGGCAAGGGCCATGACCAGCATGCCGAGCATGCCGTCGGTGCCGTTGAGGAGGGCGAGGCCCTCCTTCTCGCGGAGCTCGACGGGCTCGATGCCGTGCTCGGCGAGCAGCTCGCCGGCGGGGCGGACGACGCCGTCGGGACCCTCGGCGTCGCCCTCGCCCATCAGCGCGAGTGCGCAGTGGGACAGCGGTGCCAGGTCGCCGGAGCAGCCGAGGGAGCCGTACTCGTGGACGACCGGGGTGATCCCGGCGTTGAGCACGTCGGCCATGGTCTGCGCCACGGAAGGACGGACCCCGGTGTGGCCGGAGGCGACGGTCTTCAGGCGGAGGAACATCAGCGCGCGGACCACCTCGCGCTCGACGCGCGGGCCCATGCCGGCGGCGTGCGAGCGGACGATGTTGCGCTGGAGCTGGGCGCGCAGCTCGGGACTGATGTGCCGGGAGGCGAGGGCGCCGAACCCGGTGGACACCCCGTAGACGGGTTCGGGCTTGGCGGCCAGCGCGTCGACGATCTCGCGGGCGCGGGCGAGTGCGTCGAGCGCCTCGCCGGACAGCTCGACCCGTGCGTTGCCGCGGGCAACGGCGATGACGTCCTCGGCGGTGGTACCGGACGTCCCCACCACGACAGTGTGCATATCCATATTCAGCACCCTACGGATTGAATCGCTGTATGTCACTAGCTGGAACTGTCACGATCGGGCAGCCGTTGTACCCCTTACGGACACACCCCTTGCGGACCTGCGCGCCGGACCTCCGGGCTCCGGACCTCCGGACCTCCGGGCGTCCGAGCATCCGAGCATCCGAGCATCCGAGCATCCGAGCATCCGAGCATCCGAGCATCCGGGCGCACGGTCACTGTCGGCCGCGGAAGCGCCGCCGCTCCCCCGGAGCCTCCTGGGCGGCGGCGTCCGCCAGCCGCACCACCGCCGTGTCCCGGCCCGCCACCACCGGACCGGCCGAACGGGCCGCCTTCGCCTTGTACTGGGCGGCGTCCGCGAGCCGGAACAGCCGCCTGGAGGACTTCACCGGCCCGATCGGGTCCCCGGTGGAGGCCACCCCGCAGGCCACGCCCTCGCCCAGTTCCAGTTCGGCGGCGCGCGCGCACAGCTCCTCGCCGACCCGGACGACGTCGTCCGCCGACGGGCCGACCCCGACCAGGCAGAACTCGTCGCCGCCCAGGCGTGCCACCAGCGCGCCCGGCAGTATGGCCCCGCACAGGCTCAGCACCGACCCGAACCGCTCCAGCAGCCGGTCGCCCATGGCGTGCCCGAGGGTGTCGTTGACCTTCTTCAGGCCGTTGAGGTCGCAGACGACGAGACTGACGACGACGCCGGTCCGCCGGTGCTCCTCCAGGGCCTCGTCGAGGCGCATGTCGACCGCACGGCGGTTGGCGAGCCCGGTCAGCGGATCGGTGAAGGCGAGCCGCCGCGCCTCCTCCAGGCGCTCGTTCTGCGCGAGGCCGGCCGCGACCACGGCGGCGAGCACGGTGGCGAACTCCGCGTCGTCGCCGTCGAAGTCGGGCAGCCCCTCGTCCCGGGCGACGTACAGCTCGCCCCAGGCCCGGCCGCTGAGTACGACGGGCGCCACCACGCACGTCCCGCGGCCGCGGCGGCGCAGGGCCTCGCCGCGCCGCCCCGGCCGGTCGCCGGCGGCGCTCTCGACCCAGGCGTGCGGGCCGCCACCGCCCACCCACCGCTCGTGCAGGAACTCGGCGATCTCGGGGAAGTCGTGCACCGGGTAGGACTCGTCCTCCGGGAACTCCTCCTCGCCCGCCCGCCGCCCGCCCTCGTTGACGAGCACCCGCAGGCACCCCCGCTCCCGCTCCCACGCGGAGATCGCGGCGAACGAGCCGTCCATCGCCAGGCGCGCACCCCGCGCGGCCGCACGCACACTGTCGCGCGGCGTGCCCGCCGCGGCCATCGCCTGGGCGAGGCCCACCACGGCTCGCAGCCGCCCGTCAGCTCCCATCACCCCAGGTTAGGGAGTTTTGTCAGATTTTGAGACAAATGGCGCGAGTTTCGACGCACCGGAGGCCGCCGCGAGGCGACCCGAGACCCGCCGGGACCGGCCGCCCCGAGGCAGCACGCAGGACCCGAAGCGGCACCCGGGGCCCGAGGCCCCGCCGCGGCCCGGCCGGGCGACCCGAAGCGGCACACAGGACCCGAAGCGGCACCCAGGACCGGAGGCGGGCACCCGGGGCCCGAGGCAGCACGCGGGGCCCGAGGCGGCACCCGGGACCCCGGGGCCCCGCCGCAGCCCAGGCCGGGCGCGCCGCCCGGCCTGGGCATGGCGCGCCGCCCGGCCTGGGCATGGCGGAGCGCCCGGCCTGGGCACGGCGGAGCGCCCGGCCTGGGCACGGCGGAGCGCCCGGCCTGGGCACGGCGGAGCGCCCGGCCTGGGCACGGCGGGGCGCCCGGCCTGGGCACGGCGGAGCGCCCGGCCTGGGCACGGCGGAGCGCCCGGCCTGGGCACGGCGGGGCGCCTACTCCCCCGGCCAGTTCGGCGTGCGCTTCTCGTTGAAGGCCGCCACACCCTCCGCACGGTCACCGGAGAAGGCGACCGTCCGCCAGGCGGCGTCCTCGATCTCCAGCCCGGCCGCCAGATCCATCCCGTGCCCCAGCCGCAGCGCGCGCTTGGCGGCCCGCAGGCCCACCGGCGAGTTGGCAGCCATCCGCGACGCCAGAGCCAGCGCCTCGGCCGTGTCCCGGCCGGCCGGGACCACGGAGTCCACCAGGCCCAGGGAGAGCGCCTCGGCGGCCTCCACCCGGCGCGCGGTGAAGATCAGCTCGGCGGCCCGCGCCGCGCCCACGCGGCGCGGCAGCAGCTGCGTACCACCACCGCCGGGGATCACGCCCACCGAGACCTCGGGCAGGCCGACCACCGCGGTCTCGTCGGCGACGATCACGTCGCAGGCCAGGGCCAGCTCGAAGCCGCCGCCCAGCGCGAACCCGTGCACGGCCGCCACCGTCGGCATCGGCAGCTCCAGCACGCCGCCGTAGGCGCCGCGCGTGGTGGGCCGCTGCCGCACCAACTCGGCGTCCGACAGCGAGTTGCGCTCCTTGAGGTCGGCCCCGACGCAGAAGGCCCGCTCCGCGGCGGAGGACAGCACGACCACCCGTACGGAACGGTCCGCGGCCAGCGCGACGCAGGCCGCGCCGATGGCACGGGCCATGTCGGTCGACACCGCGTTCATGGCCTTGGGGCGGTCCAGGACCAGCTCCGCGACCCCGCCCTCGTGGCGGCGTACCGCCACGAACTCCGACTCGAACTCGGACGTCATAGGACCCTCCCGGTTAACGAACGTTACGTCGGGATAGTAGGCGGGCCGCCCCGCCGTCCGCGACGCCCGGCGCCCGCCCGGCGGCTCCGGAGCCGGACCGCTGCGGGCCCCACGACTTGCGACCGCACCCCGACCGCTCCCCGGCCGCACCCCGGCCGCAACCCGGCCGCACCTTTCGACCCCGCCGGGGCCGGGTGCGTGCCGGGGCGATCCCCGCAGGGCGCCGAACGCACCGCTGCCGCGCTTTCCGGCCCCGAGAACCGTTCGGCGCCCGAGGAGACGCCCCGGCGGGCGCCCGGCCCCACCGAAGCCGGGCTCGCGCCCCCGTCCCGGACCTGCGGGCCCCGCGTACGGGCATCCCGACCGCACCGCACCGCAACGGGCGGGCAGGCAGGCAGGCAGGCAGGCGGTGTCAGCGACGCTTGCGGCGCGTCAGCGACCAGGGCTCGACGATGCCCAGACCGCGCACCGGCCGCTGCCACATCGGCTGGAGGGCGAACCGGTAGGCCGCACCCTCGTCGGGCTCCGCCTCCGCCTCCTTCTCCGACACCGGTGCGGCGCCGGTCCGGGACAGCTCCTCGGCCATCGCCCCGTCCACCAGCACCGCGTCCTTGGGAGCTATGGACGTCAGCCGGCTCGCGAGGTTCACCGTGGTCCCGAAGACGTCGCCCATCCGGGTCGTCACGGTGCCGAAGGCGATCCCGACCCGCAGCTCGGGCATCTGCGCGTCGGCCTCCATCGTCTCGATGAGCCGCAGCGCGATCTCCGCCGCCGTCGCCGCGTCGTCGGCGACGTAGAGCACCTCGTCGCCGAGCGTCTTGATCAGCCGGCCGCCGTACGCGGCCACCAGGTCCGCCGCGGTCGTCTCGAAGGACTCGACCAGCTCGCCGAGCTCCTCCTCCTCCAGGCGCCGCGTCAGGCGGGTGAAGCCCACCAGGTCGGCGAAGCCCACCGCGAGCCGCCGGTCGACCATCTCCTCGTCGTCCGCGACCTGCACCACGCGTCCGGTGGCCGCCGCCAGCTGGCGCCGCCACACGTAGACGAGGAACTCCTCCAGCTCCGGCAGCAGCAGCTCGACCAGGGGGTACGTGACCTCCGTACGGGTCATCCCCGGCTCCGGCGGCTCCGTGAGCCCTTCCAGGAACGAGTCGATCTGCCACTCCGCCAGCCGCGCCGTGGTCTGCCCGGTGGACCGCGCCACCTGCACCGCCATCGGCTCCGACAGCAGCCCGGCCTCCACCAGACCGGCGAGCCGGCGCAGGGCCAGCACGTCGGCCTCCGTCAGCGCCCTGGCCTGGCCGATGTCGGCGAAGCCCATGGCCCGCCAGAAGCGGGAGGCGAGCTCCATCGACACCCCGGCGCTGCGGGCGGCCTGGAACGGCGTGTACCGGCGCTCGGCGCCGAGGATCAGCTGCTCCAGGCGGATCGCGAGGGGATCCGCCGTCGGCTGCACGGTGTGGTCCACCTCGTGGTGGGGGGTGTGCTGGTCGCGCCCGATCGGGGTGCTCGGACCGGTGGGCCCGGGGGCGGACGCGCCGGAGGCAGAGTCGTCGACGGTCAAGGGCCGCCTCCTGTCCATTCCGTGCGCACTGCCCTGCCGAACCGGTTGATCACCACGAGCAGCGGGATCGCCTAAACCATACGGCAGGTGTGCCGTAGCTCACTCCCCCTCCCCGGGGCGGATCCGGGCCGGGCCCGGGCTCCGCGCGGCGGCGCGTGAGGCCGTACGCACCCGAAACCCGGCATTACGCGCATTCCGCCGTACGTCCGGCCCCGCCCGTGTCAGTGCACGGACCGCAGGTGGACGACGTCGCCCGCCCCCACCGGCTCGTGGGTCCCGTCGGCCGTACGGATCACCAGGCGGCCATCGGTGTCGACGGCTTCGGCCGTTCCGGTGAGGGTGCGCCCGCCGGGGAGCTCCGCGCGCACGTGCCGGCCGAGGGTGGCGCAGCCCGCCGCGTAGGTCTCCTGGAGGCCGCTGGCGGCCGGGTCGCCACCGGCCGCGCGCCAGTTCCCGTACCACTCCTCAAGGGAGCGCAGTACGGCCTTCAGCAGTGGCTCGCGGTCGGTCACGGTGGCCTTGGCCAGCAGCAGCGACCCGGCGGCGGGCACCGGGAGCTCCTCCTCGGTCAGGGTCACGTTGAGCCCGATCCCAACGACGATGCCGTCCGCGGTGCGCTCGGCGAGGATGCCGCCGGCCTTGCGCTCCTCGCCCTCGACGGTGACCAGCAGGTCGTTGGGCCACTTGAGTGCGGTGTCCACACCGGCGGCCCGGGAGAGCCCGGTCGCGGTGGCCACGCCCGCCAGGAGGGTCAGCCAGCCCCACTGCTCCTGCGGGACCGCGTCGCCCGGCTTGAACAGCACGGAGAAGAACAGCCCGGAGCGGGCCGGGGCGACCCAGCTCCGGTCGAGCCGGCCGCGTCCGGCGCTCTGCTCCTCGGCGACGAGCACGGCCCCCTCGGGCAGCTCGGCCGCCCGCGTGGCAAGGTCGGTATTGGTGGACCCGGTGGAGGCCACCACCTCCACGGAGGTCCACAGCCCGTCCCCGGTGACGAGGGCCCGCCGCAGCGCGGCGGCATTGAGCGGCGGCCGGTCCAGGCTCGACCAACGACCTGCGGAGGCTCCTGCTGAGGCGTCTGATGACATGGTCGAATTCCTTATGTCGCCGTGTGTGATCCTCTGACCCGGGTTTGTGTTCGGATCTTGACTGACCCTAGCTTCCTCACTGTGGGAAATTCTGCGGTAAAGCGGTCATTCAAGTTCCGTTTCTACCCCGACGACGCGCAGGCATCGGAGCTGTCCAAGACGTTCGGCTGCGTGCGGAAGGTCTACAACCTGGCGCTCTCGGCCCGCGCCAGCCAGAAGGGCGTGGGCTACGCACAAACGTCGGCCATGTTGACCGCGTGGAAGCAGACCACGGAATTGGCGTACCTGAACGAGGTGTCCTGCGTGCCGCTCCAGCAGGCCCTGCGGCACCTCCAGCGGGCGTTCGTCGCGTTCCGGGACGGGCGGTGCCGCCACCCCCGGTTCAAGTCGAAGCGAAAGTCCAGGACGAGTGCCGAGTACACCCGTTCTGCTTTCCGTTTCCGGGACGGTCGACTGACTCTCGCCAAAATGACGTCTCCCCTGTCGGTCGTATGGTCGCGCCCCTTGCCGGCGGGCGCGGAGCCCACCACCGTGACGGTGTCCCGGGACTCGGCCGGTCGCTGGTTCGTCTCCCTGCTCTGCGAAGACGGGCCCGACCCGCTTCCCCGGATGGCGCGAGCGGTCGGGATCGATGCAGGGCTGGCAGCACTGGTCACCCTGTCGACCGGAGAAAAGATCATCAACCCGAAGTGTGAACGCAGGGACCGCGAACGCCTGGCGCGGGTCCAGCGAGCCCTGTCACGCAAGGAGAAGGGCAGCAAGAACCGGGCCAAGGCACGTACCCGAACAGCGAAGGTCCACGCACGGATCGCCGACCGCCGCCGGGACCACCTGCACAAGCTGACCACCCGACTCGTGCGCGAAAACCAAACGCTCGTGATCGAAGACCTCGCGGTCGGCAACATGCAACAGAACCCCCGTCTCGCCCGCGCCATCTCCGATGCGGCATGGCGCGAGCTACGGAGCATGCTGGAGTACAAGACGGCCTGGTACGGGCGTGAGCTGATCGTCATCGACCGGTGGCATCCCAGCTCAAAACTGTGCTCGGTCTGCGGCACCCTCGCCCAGGACATGCCCCTGGGCGTCCGCGCGTGGAAGTGTGAGGCATGTGGGACGGACCACGACCGCGACGAGAATGCGGCGATCAACGTCCTGGCCGCCGGGCTGGCGGTGTCAGCCTGTGGAGCGGGCGTAGGACCCCGGCGGGCTTCCGCCGCGACGGGGCGGCCCGCTACGAAGCAGGAAAGCCCGTCCGTAAGGGCGGGAACGCTTCCTCTTAGGGAACGCGACGAGGCCAAGCAACCCAATGTAGGTGTGTCAAACGCCGCACTGCCGAGCGCCATGCCCGCCGATACGCTACGCACCAGTAGCCAGCAGTAGTCAATCAATTGACCAGGCAGTTGACACCATGCAGGGAGCCGCGACCCCGATGTCACATCCGTCAGAGCCGATCGACATGCACACCACCGCGGGCAAGATCGCGGATCTGCAGCGCCGCATCGACGAAGCCACCCACGCCGGTTCCGCCCGTGCCGTGGAGAAGCAGCACGCCAAGGGCAAGCTGACGGCGCGTGAGCGGGTTGCCCTACTGCTGGACGAGGGTTCCTTCGTCGAGCTGGACGAGTTCGCCCGGCACCGCTCCACCAACTTCGGGCTGGAGAAGACCCGCCCCTACGGCGACGGCGTCGTCACCGGCTACGGCACGGTGGACGGCCGCCCCGTCGCCGTGTTCTCGCAGGACTTCACCGTCTTCGGCGGAGCCCTCGGCGAGACCTTCGGCCAGAAGATCATGAAGGTCATGGACTTCGCGCTGAAGACCGGCTGCCCGCTCGTCGGCATCAACGACTCCGGCGGCGCCCGCATCCAGGAGGGCGTCAGCGCGCTCGGCATGTACGGCGAGATCTTCCGCCGCAACGTCCACGCCTCCGGCGTGATCCCGCAGATCAGCCTGGTCGTCGGGCCCTGCGCGGGCGGCGCCGTGTACTCGCCCGCGATCACCGACTTCACGGTGATGGTCGACCAGACCTCGCACATGTTCATCACCGGCCCGGACGTCATCAAGACGGTCACCGGCGAGGACGTCGGCTTCGAGGAGCTGGGCGGGGCCCGTACGCACAACAGCACGTCCGGCGTCGCCCACCACATGGCGGGTGACGAGAAGGACGCCATCGAGTACGTGAAGTCGCTCCTGTCGTACCTCCCCTCGAACAACCTCTCCGAGCCGCCCGCCTTCCCCGAGGAGGCCGACACCGAGGTCTCCGACAGCAACCGCGAGCTCGACGTGCTGATCCCGGACAGCGCGAACCAGCCGTACGACATGCACACCGTGATCGAGCACGTGCTCGACGACGCGGAGTTCCTGGAGACGCAGTCGCTCTTCGCGCCGAACATCCTGACCGGGTTCGGCCGGGTCGAGGGCCACCCCGTCGGCATCGTCGCCAACCAGCCGATGCAGTTCGCCGGCTGCCTGGACATCGACGCCTCCGAGAAGGCGGCCCGCTTCGTGCGGACCTGCGACGCCTTCAACATCCCGGTGCTGACGTTCGTGGACGTGCCGGGCTTCCTCCCGGGCACCGACCAGGAGTACAACGGAATCATCCGGCGCGGCGCCAAGCTGATCTACGCGTACGCGGAGGCCACCGTCCCCCTGATCACCGTCATCACCCGCAAGGCCTTCGGCGGCGCCTACGACGTCATGGGCTCCAAGCACCTCGGCGCGGACCTGAACCTGGCCTGGCCGACCGCGCAGATCGCCGTCATGGGCGCGCAGGGCGCGGTGAACATCCTGCACCGCCGCACCCTCGCCGAGGCCGCCCCCGAGGAGGTGGAGGCGACCCGGACCCGGCTGATCGCCGAGTACGAGGACGCGCTGCTCAACCCGTACACGGCGGCCGAGCGCGGTTACATCGACGCGGTGACCATGCCGTCCGAGACCCGCGCGCACGTGGTGAAGGGGCTGCGGCAGCTGCGCACCAAGCGGGAGTCCCTGCCGCCGAAGAAGCACGGCAACATCCCCCTCTAGTCCCTCCAGGAGGTCACCGTGGTGATCAAGGTCGTCAAGGGCAATCCGACCCCTGAGGAGCTGGCCGCCGCACTGGCGGTGGTACAGGCGCGCGCGGCCCTGCTGGCCGCGTCGCAGCCGTCGGGCGCCCCGCGGGTCACGGACGAGTGGTCGACGCCGACCCGGGTGGCCCGGCGGCGGCTGCCGCAGCCGGGGCCGCGGGCCTGGGGCCGGACGTACTGGCCCGGGTAGGCCGGCATGTGGTGAACGCGGTGCGGCGCCTGAGTACCCGTACTCAGGCGCCGCACCGGTCCACAGGGCCAGGATCGGAACATGCTCTGGTCCGACCCGAAGAACGAGCCGCCCGAGGACATGCGCGACGCGCAGGCGATGATCCGGCGGCTGACCGTGGTGCTCGCCCTCGCCATGCTCGTGGTGGTGTACGTCCTGGGCGTGAGCCACTTCTGAGCCGCCCCGGGCGCACCTACGATGGCGGGCATGACTGCCACACCCCAGCTCGCGAGCGTGCGCAAGCTCGTCCTCGCCTCCGCCTCCCCCGCCCGGCTGAACCTGCTGCGGCAGGCCGGTCTCGCCCCGCACGTGATCGTCAGCGGCTTCGACGAGGACGCCCTCGACCACGACGAGCCGGCCCAGCTGGCGCTGGCGCTGGCCGAGGCGAAGGCGGCGGTCGTCGCGGGACTGGACGAGGCCTCGGGCGCCCTGGTGATCGGCTGCGACTCGGTGCTGGAGCTGGACGGCGAGGCGCTGGGCAAGCCGGCGGACGCCGAGGAGGCCACCGCGCGCTGGAAGGCGATGCGCGGCCGGGCCGGTGTGCTGCGCACCGGGCACTGCGTGATCGACACGGCGACGGGACGGCAGGTCTCGGCCACGGCTTCGACGACGGTCCGCTTCGGCGAGCCGACGGACGCCGAGGTCGCGGCGTACGTGGCGAGCGGCGAGCCGCTGCACGTGGCGGGGGCGTTCACCCTGGACGGGCTGTCGGCGCCGTTCATCGACGGCATCGACGGGGATCACGGCAACGTCATCGGCCTGTCGATGCCGCTGCTGCGCTCGCTGCTGGGCGAACTGGACGTGTCCATCACGGACTTGTGGGCTTGAGCTCCCCGAACGGCGGCGGTGGCGGGGTGTCCCCGACCGGTCCGCCGTCGTCACCCCCGCCGCCCTGCCGGGCCGCTGCGGGGTAGAGCGTCAGGATCAGTACGAGGAGACACAGGATCAGCATCAGCGTCGCGAAGGCGGCCCAGCCGACCAGGCCGACGGCGAGTATGCCGAGCACCGCGTGGGTGACGGCGGCGCTGACGAGGACGACGCGGGCGAAGCGGCCCGGCGCCCGGTCGCGCAGCGCGGTGACGGCGGCGAACCCGGCGCACAGCGCCAGGAAGGCGCCCATGCCCGCGCCCATGGCGTAGGTGGCTTTGGACATGACGTCCGGATCGCTGCCCGCGATGGACATCGACTGGTTGGCCGTGGTCCGGCCGAGCACGATGTGGACGAGCACCAGCACGGCGGCTTCCGCGACCAGCACGATCGCGGCCAGTCCGGCCACGAGTCTTCGCACCATGTGCACCCACCCCCAAGCGCCATACGCCCGTTCGACGCCTGGAGGCTACTAACGGGTAGCCCGGTGGGCAAGGGATGCGCCCGCATCGCCCGTCCGGAGTACACGCCCGGCGCGCTGCGGCCCGTAGGGACCCCGATCGGGCACCTGGCTGTGGGTACGGTGTTGTCCCGGTTCGCCCTGCGGGACGACGGAGCTACCAATCAGTAAACAAGGGGACAACTCCTCGCTCGACCGCAAAGAAAATGTGGGCCGTTCGTAGGGACTCGACAAAGAATCACCCGGGGCCGCTGACCCGGGGGACAGAGACCTTGGATACATGACGGGGTTACTGTGCAGTCGGGGATCCCCCTGACCTGGGGCGCCACAAGGGTTCCCCGGCCGAGCGGGCCTCGCATCACACTCTGTGTGGGCAAGGTCACCACCGGGGAAGGGTCGAAAGGCCGTGTGGGCTGTCCCTAAACTCAGCTTGTTTCAAGGAGGGAGCCATCGTGCGCAAGGTGCTCATCGCCAACCGTGGCGAAATCGCTGTCCGCGTTGCTCGGGCCTGCCGGGACGCCGGGATCGCGAGCGTAGCCGTCTACGCCGATCCGGACCGGGACGCTCTGCACGTCCGCGCGGCCGACGAAGCTTTCGCGTTGGGCAGTGACACCCCGGCCGCCAGCTACCTGGACATCTCCAAGGTCCTTCAGGCCGCCGCCGACTCGGGTGCGGACGCCATCCACCCCGGATACGGCTTCCTGTCCGAGAACGCCGACTTCGCCCAGGCCGTGCTCGACGCCGGTCTGACCTGGATCGGCCCGCCGCCGCAGGCCATCCGTGACCTCGGCGACAAGGTGGCCGCCCGTCACATCGCCCAGCGCGCCGGCGCGCCGCTGGTCGCCGGTACGCCGGACCCGGTCTCCGGGGCCGAGGAGGTCGTCGCCTTCGCCAAGGAGCACGGCCTGCCGATCGCCATCAAGGCCGCCTTCGGCGGCGGCGGCCGCGGCCTGAAGGTCGCCCGCACCCTCGAAGAGGTGCCGGAACTCTACGAGTCCGCCGTCCGCGAGGCCGTCGCCGCCTTCGGCCGCGGCGAGTGCTTCGTCGAGCGCTACCTCGACAAGCCGCGCCACGTCGAGACCCAGTGCCTGGCCGACACGCACGGCAACGTCGTCGTCGTCTCGACCCGTGACTGCTCCCTCCAGCGCCGCCACCAGAAGCTGGTGGAGGAGGCCCCCGCGCCGTTCCTGACGGAGGCCCAGAACGCGGAGCTGTACGCCGCTTCCAAGGCCATCCTGAAGGAGGCCGGCTACGTCGGCGCCGGCACGGTGGAGTTCCTGGTCTCCGCCGACGGCCTGATCTCCTTCCTGGAGGTCAACACCCGCCTGCAGGTTGAGCACCCGGTCACCGAGGAGGTCGCCGGCATCGACCTGGTCCGCGAGATGTTCCGCATCGCCGACGGCGAGGAGCTCGGCTACGGCGACCCGGTCCTGCGCGGCCACTCCATCGAGTTCCGCATCAACGGCGAGGACCCGGGCCGCGGCTTCCTCCCGGCGCCCGGCACGGTGACGAAGTTCGTCGCGCCGACGGGCCCGGGTGTCCGCCTCGACGCGGGCGTCGAGTCCGGTTCCGTCATCGGCCCGGCCTGGGACTCCCTGCTGGCCAAGCTGATCGTCACCGGCGCCACCCGCGAGCAGGCGCTGCAGCGCGCCGCCCGCGCGCTCGCCGAGTTCGAGGTCGAGGGCATGGCCACGGCCATCCCCTTCCACCGTGCGGTCGTCGCCGACCCGGCGTTCGCGCCCACCGACGGCAGCCCCTTCACGGTCTACACCCGCTGGATCGAGACGGAGTTCGTCAACGAGATCCCCGCGTTCACGGCTCCGGCCGCGGAGGAGACCGAGGACGAGCCGGGCCGCGAGACGGTCGTCGTCGAGGTCGGCGGCAAGCGCCTGGAGGTCTCGCTGCCGTCCTCCCTCGGCATGACCCTGGCCCGTACGGCCGCCGCGGGCGGCGCGAAGCCGAAGCGCCGCGCGGCCAAGAAGTCCGGCCCGGCCGCCTCCGGCGACACGCTCGCCTCCCCGATGCAGGGCACGATCGTCAAGGTCGCCGTCGAGGAGGGCCAGCAGGTCACCGAGGGCGAACTGATCGTCGTACTGGAAGCGATGAAGATGGAGCAGCCGCTCAACGCGCACCGCTCCGGCACCGTCGTGGGCCTCACCGCCGAGGTCGGCGCCTCGGTCACCTCGGGCGCCACGATCTGCGAGATCAAGGACTGACCCCGGCCCCGCGGAACGCACCCGGCCCCCAGGACCCGAACGGGTCCTGGGGGCCGGTGTCATGTGCGGGCGTCCTGTTACCAGGTGCCCGGCGTCGCCTCCCAGCTCCTCAGGTGCTCGTTGAAGCCGCCGTCGGGCCGGGCCTTGAAGGTGTAGGCCGAGGTCGCGCCCTTGGCGGTGTTGTACATGACCGAGACGTCGGCACGGCCGTCCTTGTCCGTGTCACCGGACACCAGGTTCCCGAGGGAGCTCGCCCACCATCCGCTCTCGCGGGTCCAGCTCACGAAGTCGTCGTTGAGCCCGCCGTCGGGTCGGCCCGTCAGCGTGAACAGGGCCGAACGGCCGTCGCCGAAGCCGTACAGAGCGCACCTTCAGCAATCTGGACAACCTCGTCTGGTGGCGAGTCATCCGGCTGCTGCAAGAGCGGCATCACTGGAACTGGACGGACGTCCGCAGACGGCTCACTGTCGGTAGGTTCCGATATTCGGGCGTGTGAAATAGGGCAATGAGGCCCATGCCTCCAGCTCGGCAGGGACACGGTGCCACAGGAGGCGCAGGGAGCCGGAGCCTGCTGTCCCTGGGCTACTCGGTAGCGTCCTTCTGGTGAATCTCAACCTCTTCAACGATGTGCCCGACGGCCTGACTCAGCGAGCTCGATCGTTCGTCTCAGTGCACGGAGTCAAAGTCGACGTCATGCGCGTTGAGGACCACAGACAGTGGTGGCTTGAGCGAGACCTCCCGGCTGCGGTCATCGACCGGATGGCGGCTTATGAGGAGCGCTGGGGCGGTCTGGTCCTACCACCCGCATCTCGGTACGACGGCGGCCCGAGGTACCTCGCAGCAGACTCCCCCGAAGGCTCTGAATCTGAAGGTTGGTGGTTCGAGGCTGGGATGCAGCGGAGCGCGGTCCCGTACGGGTTCTGGATCGGGCCGTCTGGCGAGTTCGGCATTCGCTCAGGTCAGTGGGTGCCTCTCCATGCCACCGTCGAAGGCTGGGTGGAGTCGCTCGCGCTGACCCACCACGCGTCCATGTGGGCAACACGGATCATCAAGGTCACCGGCGACGACGTCGATAGCATCGTGCTGGACGGGTTCGAGCCGGTGCGCGAAGTGATGGGACTGGCCGACACTTGGTGGCGAGGAGCCGACTCGCTGGTGGCGGTCTATACAGGTGAGGCCGAGGCCCTCTCCTTTCCGCGGGGCCGCACTGCGTTGATCTACTCCGGCTTGGATGAGTGGGGCCTCCGAGGAGGCGTCAAGGACAGCACCAGCTGAGGACATCAAAAGTGATCCAGAGTCTCGCCAGCGTCTGATCGGCGGGCCACCTCGGCTGCGTAGGCCGTTCTGACGGCTCCTGCTGCCCATCGGTCGGCAGCGGCTGGGCTGATGCCGAGGAGCCGTTCGAGGACGCCTGCGGGCATCGTGGTGCAGATGTCGAGCAGGGCCGCGCAACGGCCGGACTCAGTGCGTTGTGGCAAAGGGAGCCCCTGTTCGATGAGCGGGGGCTTCTTCGTGTGCGGGGCATGACCGCGATGGGGTAGGGGCAGGCAGCGGGCGGCGTGTTGTGGATCGAGGAGGGTGCGATGCCGTCGGTGCTGGGGTTGATGGAACGGCGTGAGGCGCGGGCGAGGCAGGATCTGGAGTCCTGGACGGAGGTCCTGGAGCAGGCTCAGGCGGAGGTGGATGCCGCGCGGGAGCGGGTCGAGCGGGCCCGGGTGGGGCGGGAGGAGCTCGTGTCGGTGCTGGCCGAGGAGAGCCCGGTGGATACGCCGGTTTCCGTGCCGTCTGGTGGTGAGGTGGCTACTGCCGTGGGATCGGGCGGCTCCGGCGCGGGGCCTGGCGAGAGGCCGCCGGTGTGGCGGCCGGGCCTGGGCGAGGATGTGCTCAGCGGCCTGTATCGGGAGGTGTTCGCCGCGGTGGTGACCGCTGCGGGGCCCGTGAACGGAGTGGAGCTGACGCGGGCGGTGGGCCGGGAAGCGGAGATCAAGAACGAGGTGGAGAAGATCCGTCACCGCGCCTACGTGCTGGAGAAGCGGGGCTGGCTGGTGCGGGCGAAGGACGGACGGTTCATGCCCGCGCCCGGGGCGGTCGGCCGGGACGCTTCTCCGGCCAGCGTGGAGCGTCGCCGGCCATCCGGCGCGAAAGCCTGATCACGGCGGCCCACCACACCATCGCCGCGTGGTGGTCGGGGCGGCGTTCGTGGCCGCGGTTGAGGCGGCGGGACCGGGAGAGCCAGCTCAGCGTTCTTTCCACCACCCACCTGCGGGCCAGGACGACAAACCCGCGTTCTCCGTCGGAGCGGCGTACGACCTCGACCCGTACTCCGTGGCGGGCGAACGCCTTCGCCAGTGCCGGACCCTGGTAGGCGCTGTCGACCCACACCAGTTTCAGCAGTCGGCCCGGCTGGTCCAGATACGTCTCCAGCAGCGAGGGAGCGGCCTTGGAGTCGTGCACATCGGCTGTGGTCACGGTCACCTCGAGGAGCAGGCCCTCGGTGTCGGTCAGGATGTGGCGCTTGCACCCGTCGCGTGATTTTCCGCCGTCGTATCCGCTACTGTCCGCACCGACGGTCTCGGAGGCGTCCACCGACTGACTGTCGATGATTCCCGCGGACGGCTCGGCGTTGCGCCCTTCACGTTCCCTGGCCGTACGGCGCAGGCGTTCGTGCAGCTCCGCCACGTAGTCGTAGGTCCGCCAGCGGCGGAAGAAGTCGTAGACCGCCCGCCAGTACGGGAAATCGACCGGCAGGGCCATCCACTTCACACCGTTGTCGACGAGGTAGCGCACCGCGTCCAGTATTTCGCGGTGGCAATACCCCTCGGGACGCCCGCCCTGCTTGAGGAGCCAGGTCGGCACCGGCATCGCGGAGCGGACTTCTGCCCACTCCGCATCCGTCATGTCACTCGGATAGCAGGCTGCCCGTAGTCCCGGAGCGATCGAACCGAACCGGTGCACGTAGCAGTCACACCCAGGAGTGACCGCGGTGGACGCAGCCACAGAGATGCTGCTCAACTGATCCGGCAACGGGCTTTCTTGGTCGTGCTGGGTGTCGTAACCGCGTCACTACCAAGGGGCCCGTTCTCTCATGGCCGCGGCCGCACCCGAACCTCCGTCCAGATGATCACCTGCTGCCGCTCGAACAAGATCCGGTTTGCCACAACGCACTGAACGTCCCAGAGCAGGCGCCGGGTGATGGAGCTGCTGCCCTTGGTGACCTCGGCGATCACCTCCTGGAGCACGGACTCGCCGAGCCCGAGGGCAAGGCCGTTGAGGTAGTTCAGGAGGTCGGCGGCCGGGTCCTCGGTGCACTCGGCCTGGTAGCAGGACCGGCAGACTTCACGACCGGAGCGGTCCAGCCCGTAGCGCGGGGTCTTGCTGTTGCCGCAGCCGCCGCACGCCCATTGCATGTCCGGGCGTCTGGCGCCGCATGAGGCACAAGTCCGCAGGCCAGAGCCGTTGGTGTTCGTCAGCGGCCCCAGCCTGCCGCAGCGCGAGCAGGGCGGCCGGACGACGTTGACGGCGCCGGCCTGGACAAGAAGGCGGATCAAGCGCTCAACCGAAGCCGGGCCTTCGGCCCGGCCCGAAGTCAGCAGCCCGGGATCGCGCTCCAGCGTCCGGGCCAGGAGGACAACACGCGGCTTAGCGTGCACGGCCTGAGATATCGCGTGCTGGACCGTCTGCGGCGGCAAGTCGGGCTCGACCGCGGCGACGAGGTCGACGATCACCGCGTTCGGATCCGTCTCGGCCCTCGGGATGGCGGTCACGACGGCCCGACGATCCGGGCCCGCTTGGGACGGAGAGCGCCAACGCCGGTGCTCTCGGTGCCATCCGCGGCCTTGTTCGCCCGGGACCTGCCCGCGGCGACCGGCTCGATCAGGTCATCCATCGAGCAGCCAAGGATGTCGAGCAGAGCCATCAGCACCTTGAGGTTGAGCCGTTCCGGCGTCTCGACCACCAGGCGGTAGACCTGGCTGGCCGACAGGTCGATGCCCCGCTCGGCCAGCAGAGGCCGCAGGTCGGTGGTGGAGAACATGCCCCTGGTCGCCATGACCTCGCGCAGATGCCACTTGTAGTCGAGCTTGACCGTCATCGTCGTCCGTTCCGTTCCCGGCCCGTGAGGCCGGAGTCGTTGCCGAAGGCCAGGTCGATGGCCTTGAGCATCATCGTGTTCGCGAAGTCGTCGCTGACCGCGGTGTAGAGGGCGGTCGTGGACGCGTAGAGGTGGCCGACCTGTTCCTGGATGAACCTGGGGTCGACGCCGTCCTCGATGTTGTGCGTCACGTAGGAGTGCCTCAGGCAGTGCGGCACGAGCTCCTTGGGGAGATCGAGCTCGTCGCGGTAGAGGGCGAACCGGTCCTCGATCTCGCGGACCCGCAGCCGGCCACCGCGTTCGGTCAACCAGAGGGCCGGGTGGCCAGGGAAGCCGTAGCGGGGCCGGAGGTTGACGACGTAGTCCTCCAGGGCCTCGACCACCCACGGCTTGATGCTGGCGACGTTCCGCCGCCGTGGTCCCGAACCGCGGGTGCCCTTGGCCTTGCGGACGTGCACCATGCCGTACCGGCCGAACTGCGGAGCCTTCGCGTTCCGGTAGAGGTCGGCGACGTCCAGGCCGGACGCCTCCGAGGCTCTCAGCCCCCACCCGTAGATCGTCTTGAACAGCGTGGAGTCACGGTAGGCGGTCAAAGCCCCCTTGCGGCCGCGCTTGATGGCCTTCTCGACCCGCTCATCGATGTGGTCGAAGAACAGCTGGCACTCTTCCCGCGTCATCGGCCGGCGGTCTCCATCGCCCTCGTAGTCCACCAGGTGCTCGCGCCGGTTACCGTCGTGGAGGATCGGCGTCGGGTGCGTACCGAACCTCTCCAGGCAGACCTCCACCCACCCGTAGACCGGGTTGAGCAGGTAGTCCATGAACACGCCCACGGCCCCCTGGTAGGTGCGGAGCGTCGTTTTGGCCCGGTCGTGGCGCATCACCAGGTCGGCCATCCACTCGTCGATGTCCGCGGCCGTCCACTTCCAGGGGTACTCGTTCGTGAAGTCCCTGAACTGCTCGACGATCTTGCGACGGTCGTGGACCGTCTTCTTCGCAAGGCCACGGCCGCCGATCTGCTGGCGTGCCCATCCCGCCAGCATCGCCTCCAACACCACGTCCTCGGGATGCAGCAGATGCACCCCCGAGACCAGCTCCAGCCGAGCCGAGCCAGCGACTTCACGCGTACCTTCGGACACTCCCCGCCCCCTCTCAGGAGGGGGCAGAATCGTGCATCTAATGACTGATCTCTACCAAACCGCCAGGTCAGAGCTTCGATCACATCGGTGTGCCTGGCAGGGCGACGACGCTAGACTTCCCGCAGCCTGGCGGCATGGGCCCTGTAGGGGTCACGCATTCGATGCAATTCCCCGGGGTTCGCCCCCACCGGGCGGTGGCGGCCGGTCAGCGCGTGCGAGATCGAGTTGCGGAAGCGGCACCACCTGGACCCCCGCAGGAGGACGGTCGCCGCCGATGGGCGCTGCCCCGTCTCCTTGCGGAGTCGGGCGGCGATGTCACGCAGGCTCATCTCCTGCTCGCGCAGGTGGACGTCGGGCACACGTGCGGCTCCACGCGCTCGTGATGAGCCCGAGGTCCATTCTGGTCCGCCTTCGCCACTTCTGGAGGGGCTCGCTCAGACGTCTCGTCAGCCCCGGCGGCGGGCTCGAAGACGGTGCAGCTTGACGAAGAGCACCGCCGCGAGGAAGCCCGCCACATTCAGGGCAGCCACGCCGGCGACGATGATCCAGGCATCCTTCATTCACCCATCCCCTTCCAGGTCCGTTTGAGTTCATCCGGTGCCACGTCCTCGCAGCCGGTGGTAGCGCAGATTATCGGCGAGGGACAGAAGAACCTTGTCGAGGTCACGATCGATACGGACGGCGACAGGGGTGACGCCTCCGAATCGGTCACCGCGACCGACGGCCACCCCTTCTGGGCCCCGGCTCTGAACGGATGGCTGAAGGCCACCGACCTCACGGCTGGGCAGTGGTTGCAGACATCTGCGGGCACCTGGGTGCAGGTCACCGAGGTCAAGCGCTGGACCCAGCAGAAGCAGGTCCGCAACCTGACCGTCTCCAGTGAGCACACCTACTACGTGCTGGCTGGGGCGACTGCGGTTCTGGTCCGCAACTGCGATCTGAACCTGGGCTCCGGGGACAACCCCATGGAGGGGGCCACCAATTTGGACATCAAACCGAACGCCGGAGTGGACGTCATCGCCAGCGCCGAGTCGATGCCCTTCCGTGATGGAACCTTCAGTACCGTGCACGCCATCAATCCGTTCGGCTTCCAAGCCGTCTCCGCAGAGACCGCACGCGTCATGCAGAGCGGTGGCATGCTGATGGTGACGGCAGCAAGGTCGAACAAATGGAGAAAGGCAAGCGCTGACGCCATAGCGGAGGCGGGATTCGAGCTGGTTTCAGTCGGCGACCTCATACCCGAGCATGCGTTCGGCATAATGAAGCGTGCAGACGGCGGCGAAATACCGGCAGGCGCCAAGTTCGAAACCAGGATCTACCGGAAGAAGTGATTATTTGGACATCGAAGATGTAATGGATCACCTGGCAAGACATAGAGCGCCGAATCTTCCGCCGGGCTACCTGTCGGAGCAGCTCCTATCACTGTCCTGGATTCTTGACGCACAGGAAGGTGGGCGAATTTTCGAGGTCGGAAAGAAGTGGCTGGCGTCGAAGGACGAATTTCGGGTCGCCGTAGCGATGGGACTGGACGAGGCCTTCATGGCGGACTCCTGGAAAGATCTCGTCGAACTGGCCGATTCCGTGAAGGAACGGCACCCTTCTCTCGCTGGTGACGTCGATCAGTGGCTGGCCAATTACAGCCGCTCGTACAGCGACACTTCGGGAGAGTCCGAAGGACCTCCGGAAAACAACTGATTTGACTGGTTCGTAGCAGAACGAGGGTCTCGTCGCACTCCGACGGGACCCTCGTTCACTGCGCTCATTCATCAACTCCCGCACCGGACAGAGGTACGCGCCCCCGCCTCTCACCGCCGCCGCATGTCCGCCACCCTGGCTCGTTCCCGCTCGCGGTCGCCCGGGTCCGACAGGGGGGACGCGCTGCGGAGTTGGGCCGTCGGGCCGCCGCGGCGCTGGACCGGGAGGGGGGAGTCGCGGCGGGGGCGGCGGCCGCCCAGACCGTCCAGGCCGCCGGAGGCCGCGGCCTGGCCGCCCGCCACCGTGATCTGGACGCCCTGGTCCGCCAGGGCCTGGAGCTCGGTGGCGGCGCGGTCGTCGTGCGGCGGGGGTTCGTCCGTGACCAGGCGGGTCATCACGTCCGTCGGCACCGTCTGGAACATCGTGTCCGTGCCGAGCTTGGTGTGGTCGGCCAGGACCACCACCTCCGCGGCCGCCTGCACCAGCGCCCGGTCCACGCTCGCGCTGAGCATGTTGGACGTGGACAGGCCGCGCTCCGCCGTCAGACCGCTGCCCGAGAGGAAGGCGCGGGAGACCCGCAGGCCCTGGAGGGACTGTTCGGCCCCGCTGCCCACGAGGGCGTAGTTGGACCCGCGCAGGGTGCCGCCGGTCATGACGACTTCGACCCGGTTGGCGTGGGCCAGCGCCTGGGCGACCAGCAGGGAGTTGGTCACGACGGTCAGGCCCGGCACCCGGGCGAGCCGACGGGCCAGCTCCTGGGTCGTGGTGCCCGCGCCGACGACGACGGCCTCGCCCTCTTCGACGAGGCCGGCCGCGACATCGGCGATGGCGGTCTTCTCCGCCGTCGCGAGATGGGACTTTTGCGGAAAGCCGGACTCCCGCGTGAAACCGCCCGGCAAGACCGCACCGCCGTGTCGGCGGTCGAGGAGTCCTTCGGCCTCCAGCGCCCGCACGTCCCGCCGTACGGTCACTTCGGAGGTCTGGACGACACGGGCGAGCTCCCGGAGCGACACCGCTCCGTTGGCCCGCACCATTTCGAGGATCAATTGGCGACGTTCTGCAGCGAACACGAAACTGACAGTAACCCCAACGACCGTCTGCTTTCAGCTCTTTGCGCCGGAATACCGAAGTTGTCCATATGGCGGGGCGACTAGTGGTATACGCGGGCCGAGGTCTGGGTGAACGCCCGGCCACATGGCCGCGCACCGCCCCAACACCCTTGGGGCGTGGGGCGGTTGGAGACCGTTACGCCTCCCCGCCGGCCTTCCGGGTGTGCAGCTGGCGGGCCACTTCGGCGATCGACCCGGACAGCGAGGGGTACACGGTGAACGCGTTTGCGATCTGCTCGACCGTCAGATTGTTGTCGACGGCGATCGAGATCGGGTGGATGAGCTCACTCGCGCGCGGGGAGACGACCACACCGCCGACCACGATGCCGGTGCCCGGGCGGCAGAACATCTTCACGAAGCCGTCCCGGATGCCCTGCATCTTGGCGCGCGGGTTGCGCAGCAGGGGGAGCTTCACGACACGGGCGTCGATCTTTCCGGCGTCCACGTCCGCCTGGGTGTAGCCGACGGTGGCGATCTCCGGGTCGGTGAAGACGTTCGAGGACACCGTCTTCAGGTTCAGCGGGGCCACCGCGTCGCCGAGGAAGTGGTACATCGCGATGCGCCCCTGCATGGCGGCGACGGAGGCGAGCGCGAAGACGCCCGTGACATCACCGGCGGCGTAGACGCCCGGCGCGGAGGTGCGCGAGACCTTGTCGGTCCAGATGTGCCCGGAGTCCTTGAGGCGGACGCCGGACTCCTCCAGGTTCATGTTCTGCGTGTTCGGGATCGCGCCGACCGCCATCAGACAGTGGGTGCCGGTCAGCACCCGGCCGTCGGAGAGGGTGACCTCGACCCGGTCGCCGACCCGCTTGGCGGACTCGGCGCGCGAGCGCCCGACGACGTTCATGCCGCGGCGCCGGAAGACGTCCTCCAGGACGGCGGCCGCGTCGGGGTCCTCGCCCGGCAGCACGCGGTCGCGGGAGGACACCAGGGTGACCCGGGAGCCGAGCGCCTGGTACGCGCCGGCGAACTCGGCGCCGGTCACACCGGAACCGACCACGATGAGCTCCTCGGGGAGCTCGTCCAGGTCGTAGACCTGCGTCCAGTTCAGGATGCGCTCACCGTCGGGCTGGGCGTCGGGGATCTCACGCGGGGTGCCACCGGTGGCGATGAGGACGGCGTCCGCCGTCAGGATCGTCTCGGTGCCGTCCGCGGCGGTGACGATGACGTCCCGGGTGCCGTCGATGCCCTGCGGGCCGCCGAGCTTGCCACGGCCGCGCATGACCTTGGCGCCGGCCCGGGTGACGGAGGCGGTGATGTCGTGCGACTGGGCGAGCGCGAGGCGCTTGACGCGCCGGTTCACCTTGCCGAGGTCCACGCCGACGACGCGCGCCGCCTGCTCGACGTGCGGGGTGTCGTCCGCGACGATGATCCCCAGCTCCTCGTAGGAGGAGTCGAAGGTGGTCATCACCTCTGCGGTCGCGATCAGAGTCTTGGAAGGTACGCAGTCGGTCAGGACCGAGGCCCCGCCCAGACCGTCGCAGTCCACGACGGTCACCTCCGCGCCGAGCTGGGCGCCGACCAGCGCCGCCTCATACCCGCCGGGTCCGCCGCCGATGATCACGATCCGGGTCACGAAAAGTCCGCCTCACGTCTACCCGGCCGGCTGCCGCCCCGGCCGGTGTTCCGGGGGGTCTCCCCGGGGGATGCATTCCGTGCTCCATTGTCCCGCACGCTTCAAGGTGCTTCGCGCCCGGTCCCGCCCCGGGACTCCGTCCGGGGTACGCCCGGCCGGGCACACCTCCACGGCCGCCCCTCCCGTACCCTCGACCTCATGTCGCTCTACGCCGCGTACGCCGGCAACCTCGACCCGCGGCTGATGACGCGCCGCGCTCCGCATTCGCCGCTGCGCGGCACGGGCTGGATCAACGACTGGCGGCTGACCTTCGGCGGCGAGCAGATGGGCTGGGAGGGCTCCCTCGCCACGATCGTCGAGGCACCGCGCCACCAGGTCTTCGTCGCCCTGTACGACATCGCCCCGCTGGACGAGGACTCGATGGACCGGTGGGAGGGCGTCGGCCTCGACATCTACCGGCGGATGCGGATCCGGGTGCACACGCTGGACGGCGAGGAGGCCGCCTGGTGCTACGTGCTCAACGGCTACGAGGGCGGCCTGCCCTCCGCGCGCTACCTGGGCGAGATCGCGGACGCGGCCGAGTCCGCGGGCGCCCCGCACGACTACGTGATGGAGCTGCGCAAGCGCCCCTGCTGATTCCGCGCCGGGACCTCCCGGGGCCGCCCGGGGCGGGCCGTCCGGCCGGTCACCACAGGTCATCGCAGGTCACGGCGGGTCCCGGCGGGTCACGGCGGACATTTGGTCGGAAACGACAAGACAACGATCCGAGCATGGTGAGCTGTGCCATCTACGCGCGTAGGCAATGAGCGGCTACGCTCGTCTGCGTGAACGCATCTGTTACCGATCCCACCGCCGCCGCCGACGCCGCAGCCGCCCGCCTGCGGGAGCTCACCGGCGCCGAGACCCACGATGTCGCCCTCGTCATGGGCTCCGGCTGGGCCCCCGCCGCCGAGGCCCTGGGCGCCCCCGAGGCCGAGTTCCTCGTCACCGAGCTGCCCGGGTTCCCCCCGGCCGCCGTCGAAGGACACGGCGGCAAGGTCCGCTCGTACAAGATCGGCGACAAGCGTGCGCTGGTCTTCCTCGGCCGCACCCACTACTACGAGGGCCGCGGCGTCGCCGCCGTCGCCCACGGTGTCCGCACCGCCGTCGCCGCGGGCTGCAAGACCGTCGTGCTGACCAACGGCTGCGGCGGTCTGCGCGAGGGCATGCAGCCCGGCCAGCCGGTCCTGATCAGCGACCACATCAACATGACGGCCACCTCGCCGATCATCGGCGCGAACTTCGTGGACCTGACGAACCTGTACTCGCCGAAGCTGCGCGCGATGTGCAAGGAGATCGACCCCTCCCTGGAGGAGGGCGTCTACGTCCAGTTCCCCGGCCCGCACTACGAGACCCCGGCCGAGATCAACATGATCCGCGTGATGGGTGCCGACCTGGTCGGCATGTCCACCGTGCTGGAGGCCATCGCCGCCCGCGAGGCCGGCGCCGAGGTGCTCGGCATCTCCCTGGTCACGAACCTGGCGGCGGGCATCTCCGGCGAGCCGCTGAACCACGAAGAGGTCCTCCAGGCCGGCCGTGACTCGGCCGCGCGCATGGGCAAGCTGCTGACCCAGGTCCTCGCCCGCATCTGAGGCTCCGGGACCGTACGAGAGGTAAGGCGGAAGTAGTGCAGGAACAGGACGACCTGATCACCCGGGCGCAGGCCTGGCTGGCGGAGGACCCCGACCCGGAGACCGCGGCCGAGCTCGCCGCGCTCATCGGGGCGGGCGACACGGCGGAGCTCGCCGACCGGTTCTCCGGCACCCTCCAGTTCGGCACCGCCGGACTGCGCGGTGAGATCGGCGCGGGCCCGATGCGGATGAACCGCAGCGTGGTCATCCGGGCGGCGGCGGGCCTCGCGGCCTACCTGAAGGCGCAGGGCCACGCCGGCGGCCTGGTCGTCGTCGGCTACGACGCCCGCTACAAGTCGGCGGACTTCGCCCGCGACACCGCGGCCGTCATGACCGGCGCCGGGCTGCGCGCGGCCGTCCTGCCCCGCCCGCTGCCCACGCCCGTCCTCGCGTACGCCATAAGGCACCTGGGCGCCGTGGCCGGCGTCGAGGTGACCGCGAGCCACAACCCGCCCCGGGACAACGGCTACAAGGTCTACCTCGGCGACGGCTCGCAGATCGTCTCCCCGGCGGACACGGAGATCGCGGCGGAGATCGCCCGCGTCGACACGCTCGCCTCGGTCCCCCGTCCGGAGTCCGGCTGGGAGGACCTCGGCGACGAGGTCCTGGAGGCCTACCTCGCCCGTACGGACGCCGTCCTGACCCCCGGCTCCCCCCGGGGCGTGCGGACGGTCTACACGGCGATGCACGGCGTCGGCAAGGACGTCGTCATGGCGGCCTTCGCCCGGCACGGCTTCCCGGAGCCGGACCTGGTCGCCGAGCAGGCCGAACCCGACCCGGCCTTCCCGACGGTGGCGTTCCCCAACCCGGAGGAGCCGGGCGCGATGGACCTGGCCTTCGCCAGGGCCGCCGAGGTCCGGCCGGACATCGTGATCGCGAACGACCCCGACGCGGACCGTTGCGCGGTGGCCGTCCCCACCGCGGACGGCTGGCGGATGCTGCGCGGCGACGAGGTCGGCGCGCTGCTCGCGGCGCACCTGGTCCACAAGGGCGCGACCGGCGTCTTCGCGGAGTCGATCGTCTCCTCCAGCCTCCTGGGCCGGATCGCGGAGGCCGCGGGCGTCGGGTACGAGGAGACCCTCACGGGCTTCAAGTGGATCGCCCGCGTCGAGGGCCTGCGCTACGGCTACGAGGAGGCGCTCGGCTACTGCGTGGACCCCGAGGGCGTCCGCGACAAGGACGGCGTGACCGCCGCCCTGCTGGTGGCGGAACTGGCCTCGGAGCTGAAGGAGCAGGGCCGCACCCTGACCGACCTGCTCGACGACCTGGCGATGGCCCACGGCCTGCACGCCACCGACCAGCTCTCGATCCGCGTGTCGGACCTGTCGGTCATCGCGAACGCCATGGCGCGGCTGCGCGCGGAGCCCCCGGTCTCGCTGGCGGGCCTGCGGGTCGAGTCGGCGGAGGACCTGACCAGGGGCACGCCGTCGCTGCCGCCCACGGACGGCCTGCGGTACTACCTCGACGGCGCGTACAAGGCGCGGGTGATCTGCCGCCCGTCGGGCACGGAGCCCAAGCTGAAGTGCTACCTGGAGGTCGTCGTGCCGGTGGCCGAGGCCTCCGACCTGGCGTCGGCGCGCGCGACCGGCCAGGAAGTCCTGGACGCGATCAAGAAGGACCTCGCCGCGGCGATGGGCATCTGATTCTTCTCGGCGCCGCTCGCGCGTCCCGGCCCCGGCCGGGACGCGCCCGGCGTCGCGCCGCTGCGCCGGACTCCGTCCGTCGGACCGGTCCCGGGGCTCCGGCCCCGCCCGGCCGGGCCCCCGCCCCGTCCGGCGGGGGCCCGGCCACCCGCTTCCCCTCGGCCCCCCGAGCTCAGGCTCGGGGGGCCGTCGGCGTGTCCGGGGCCGGGCCGCTGCGGAGCCTTCTCCCCGCCCCTTCGCCGTTTCGCCGTTTCCCGGGCTCCGCCCGGACCCGGTCCTCAATCGCCGGACGGGCTGAAGAACAGCCTCGCCTGCGTTTGAGGCGCGGGGGCTCGGGGGCTCGGGGCGGAGCCCCTGCGGCGGCGGCGCGCCCGCGCGCGGACCTCAGCCTGCGGGGGCCGTCGCGGTCGCTGTCGCCGTCGCCGTCGCGGTCGCTGTCGCTGTCGCCGTCGGGCGGACGATCTCTCCCAGCGTCGGGACGGACTCCGGCCGCGAGCGGACCGCGTCCGTGCACTCCCACGCCCGCGGCGGATCGGCGTCCGGTCCGCCCAGGACCACCGGCCCCGGCCCGGCCGACACCGCCTCGCTGCCGGCCAGCGTGCACACGATCTGCGACAGCGCCACCGGCGGCAGATCCTCCGGCTTGCGGCTGAGCCGCACCGTGCCCGCCGGGTCGCCCGGCTTCGGCGCGCCCGCCGTCAGCCCGGCCGGGACCCCGGTGGTGAAGCCCGCGTCGCGCTCCTCCGCGCTCGGCGTCCGCTCCAGCGCCTCCAGCAGTGCCTGCGCGGCCTGCACGACGGGGTCCCGTACGGTGCCCTTCTCGGGCATCGGGACGATCCGCTCCACGCCCACCAGCTGCGATCCGCAGACCAGCTCCACCGTGGCCGGGAAGCCCGGTGCCCCGCTCTGACCGCCCGGCTGCGCCGGGGTGTCGCAGGAGACCCGCGAGGGCGCCGCGCCCACGTCCACGGGCACGGTCGTCGCCCGGATCCCGCAGCCCGCCGTGGCGAGCAGCGCGATCCCGACGAGCGGGACCAGTACGGCCGGCAGCGCCGGCGGGGTCCTACGCATCCGGATCACCACTGATCGCCTTTCGCACGTCCATCGGCAGCCGCAGGGTGAACAGCGCCCCCGCGCCCGGCACGTTGGCCGCGGTGATGTCGCCGCCGTGGATGTGTGCGTTCTCCACGGCGATCGACAGTCCGAGCCCGCTCCCGTCCGACTTCGGCCGCGACGCGCTCGCCTTGTAGAAGCGGTCGAAGACGTGCGGCAGGACCTCCTCGGGGATGCCCGGCCCGTTGTCCTGGACCGCGATCACCAGCCAGTCCTCCTCCACGGTCACCGACACCCGCACCGGCGAGCCGCCGTGCTTGAGCGCGTTGCCGATCAGGTTGGCCAGGATGACGTCGAGGCGGCGCGGGTCGAGCCGTGCCATGATGTCCCGCTCGGCGTCGAGTTCGACGGCGTCGAGCCAGGCCCGGGCGTCGATGCAGGCCGTGACCTGGTCGGCGACGTTGACGTCGTCCAGGACCAGCTTGGCCGTTCCGGCGTCGAAGCGGGTGACCTCCATCAGGTTCTCGACGAGGATGTTGAGCCGACGGGTTTCGCTGACGACCAGGCCGACCGCCGGTGCGATCATCGGATCGAGGTCCTCGACCTCCTCCTCCAGCACCTCGGCGACCGCCGTCAGCGCCGTCAGCGGGGTGCGCAGTTCGTGCGACATGTCCGCGACGAAGCGCCGGCTGGCCTCCTCCCGCGCGCTCATGTCGGCGACCTTCTTCTCCAGCGCTTCGGCCGTCTTGTTGAAGGTGTGGGACAGGTCGGCGAGTTCGTCGGTGCCGGACACGTCGAGCCGGTGGTCGAGTTCGCCCTCGCCGAGCCGGCGCGCCGCGTCGCCGAGCCGCTGCACGGGCTTGAGCACGGTGCGGGCCGCGGCCTGCGCGAGCAGCGCGGAGCCGAGCAGCGCGAGGATCGTCGCGATGGTCAGGGACCAGCCGAGCGCGTTGAGGTCGTCCCGCTCCTGGGCGAGCGACTTGTACATGTATCCGGTGGGCCCGCCGCCCACGATCCGGGTGCCGCCGACGAGGTACGGGTTGCCGCGCGGCTTGGTCCGCTGCCAGTACACGTGGTATTCGGCGTCGTTGGCCGCGGTCGTCTTCTGCCGGTCGTTCACCGCGTTCTGCAGGGATTTCGGCACGTCGGCGAGCCGGAAGTTGTCGGGCCCGGCCGCGCCGTACATCTGGCGGTCGTCCTTGCCCTCCTGCACGAGCAGCACGCTGTAGCCGGGGCTGCTGCCCGCCATCAGCTCGGCGGTGCGCTGCAGTTCCTCGGGCGTGGGGTCGACGGGCAGCGCGGCGGCACGGTTCTGCATCTCCTGCCGGAAGTCGCCGAGGGCGGCCTCCTGGACGCGGGTGAGCACGGCTTCGCGGTTGAGCCAGTAGGCGATCCCCGACGCGGACACGGCGGCGGTCAGGGCGACCAGGGCGAA
Source organism: Streptomyces sp. NPDC090021 (assembly GCF_044748225.1). NCBI lineage: Bacteria > Bacillati > Actinomycetota > Actinomycetes > Kitasatosporales > Streptomycetaceae > Streptomyces > Streptomyces sp. NPDC090021. The sequence goes on from NZ_JBIVFO010000007.1 coordinate 193,342, forward strand.
GACGACGAGGAGCCGCAGCCGCAGACTGGTCCAGCGCCGGCCCGCGAGCAACGACCGGATCACTGCGGGGAGTCCAGGCGGTAGCCGACGCCCCGGACCGTACGGATCAGGGTGGGTGAGGAGGGCACGTCCTCGACCTTGGCGCGCAGCCGCTGGACGCAGGCGTCGACGAGCCGCGAGTCGCCGAGGTAGTCGTGCTCCCAGACCAGCCGCAGCAGTTGCTGGCGGGACAGGGCCTGCCCGGGCCGGCGGCTCAGTTCGAGGAGCAGCCGCAGCTCGGTCGGGGTGAGCTGGAGGTCCTCGCCGTTCTTGGTCACCGTCATGGCGGCCCGGTCGATGACGAGGGAGCCGAAGCTCGCCGAGTCGCTCGACTCGCGTTCGCCGCGGCGCAGTACGGCCCGGATGCGGGCGTCGAGGACCCGCCCCTGGACCGGCTTGACGACGTAGTCGTCGGCGCCGGACTCCAGGCCGACGACCACGTCGATGTCATCGCTGCGCGCGGTGAGCAGGATGATCGGCAGTTGGTCGGTGCGGCGGATGCGCCGGCACACCTCGAAACCGTCGATCCCGGGCAGCATCACGTCCAGCACGATCAGATCCGGCCGCTGCTCGCGCAGCAGTTTCAGGCCGTCCTCGCCCGTCGCGGCAGTGGCCACACGGTGGCCCTGGCGTGACAGGGAGAGTTCGAGGGCCGTGCGGATGGCGTCGTCGTCCTCGATCAGCAACAGGAAAGGCACGGGCTCATTCTGTCTCATGGGCCGTCGGGAGTTCGACCGTCAGGGGTCCGGATCCTGCGGGAGTCCGCCCGGGACCTGCCGACGGTCGCTGTGACAGTGCTGTGACAGTCGACGGACACCCCGGTTAAGTCGGCCCGGCAGTCTTCTTGTCAACGCACAGCGATCCGAAGCAGAGACACTCCACGACGGGGGGCGCGAGATGAACACGCTGCACAGCACCAGCACCAGCGCGGTTGTCACGCGGCTGCACGATGTGAACCGCCGGACGGCTGTCCGTACGGTGGCGGTCGCCCGGCCCCGGCCGGCCCACGTCGTAGCCATTGACGCACACCAGTACCAGGCGGTTCCCGACCGGCAGCAGACCCCGTCCGCCGCCTCCGAGGCGGAGTTCACGGCGTACGTCCAGGAGCGGCGGGCCGCCCTGTACGCGACGGCCTTCCACCTCACCGGTGACCGTTACGAGGCCGAGGACCTGCTGCAGAGCGCGCTGTTCTCCACGTACCGCGCCTGGGACCGGATCAGCGACAAGGCCGCGGTCGGCGGCTACCTGCGCCGCACGATGACGAACCTGCACATCAGCGCATGGCGTCGGCGGAAGCTGAACGAGTACCCGACGGAGGAGCTGCCGGAGACGGCCTCCGACACGGACGCGATGCGCGGTACGGAGCTGCGCGCGGTGCTGTGGCAGGCGCTGACGCGGATCCCGGAGCCGCAGCGCACGATGCTGGTGCTCCGCTACTACGAGGGCCGCACGGACCCGGAGATCGCGGAGATCCTCGGGATCAGCGTCGGCACGGTGAAGTCGAGCATCTGGCGCTCGCTGCGGCGCCTGCGCGAGGACGAGTCGCTGAGCTTCGGCCGCGACGAGGCGGAGTCCTTCGAGGAGCTGGTCGCCTGACGCGACCCACGAAGACCACCGGGCCGGGGGCCCGTCCTGCGGGGGTGGGACGGGGGCCGTCGGGGGGGGAAGAGAAGGCGGGATCGAGCGGCCGGGGGTCCGCTCGGTCCCGCCTTCTCGCATGCGCGGTCGCAGGCGGTTCGCGCGTGCGGCGGGGGCGGGGCCGGCCCCGGCGCACTATGCCGGGGCGGTCGTACGGTGACGTCCCGCAGCGGCGGCGGCCAGGCGGCCGAGGGCCTCGTCGCGGGCGCAGGCGTGCGCACCGAGGGCCACGTGGCGGGCCACGATGCCGCGCTCCGCGCGCATCAGGCGCAGGCCCCTGCGCAGCAGGAACGGCACGGACTTGCGGCCCTCGCGCAGGTCGCGGGCGAGCCGGCGGCGGAAGGTCGTCGAGGGGCGGCCGCGCAGGCAGATGGCGTCCGCGAGGAGGCCGAGTTCCTGGCAGCGGGCGGCCACGTCCGCGGCGAAGATGCCCTCCGCGATGAACAGCGGGGTGCGGGCGATGTCGAGGGTGTCCCAGCCGGTGCGGGAGCTGGTGGCGATGTCGTACACCGGCACGTCCGTACGCCCCGACGCGCACAGCTCGGCGATCGCGGCGACGGCGGTGTCGGCGTCCCAGGAGAGCGGGGAGTCCCAGTCGATGTCGGAGCTGCCCTCCACGAGCGGGAGGGTGGGGTCGTCGGCTTCCTTGTAGAAGTCGTCGAGGCGCAGCACGGGCAGCCCGGAGCGGGCGGCCAGCGAGGATTTTCCGGAGCCGGACGGACCGGTCAGCAGGACGACTCGGGTCGGCGAGGGGGAGGAAGAGCTCACGGGACACCAGTCTGAACCATTCCCCCGGGTAGGGGATCCTCCCGGTGACCGGTTGGTGTCCAGGAACACACCTCGACTACGCTGCGTGCGCACGCGACCACGACCACAGGCGGGATCCTCATGGCACGTCACGCAGCCCCTTCGGCGCCGAACCTGCTCCGCGGCGCGGGTCTGACCCTCTCGATGGCCGGCGCCGCGCTGGCGATGGCGGCGGGGGGTGCGCAGGCCGGCGAGCTGGACGTTCCGGCGGCGCTGGCGGGGGTCACGGACCCGATCGCGAACCTCAAGGTGAACCCGCTGGCCCACACCGGTGTGGATCCGCTGGACAACGGGGTGGCCACCAAGGTCGCGGACTTCCCGGCGGTGGGCACGACGGCGGTCACGGGGATCCTCACCCAGGGCCCTTCGGTGGGCGAGCTCCCCACGGCGGCGGTCTCGTCCCTCCTGGGCCCCCTGGCCCCCCGCTGACCCCGCTCCGACCCCCGCCGCGCCCCGGCGCGCCCCGGCGAGTGAGCCGAAGGCGGCGCGTCGGCGAAGGCGGGCGAGCGCCCGGAGAAACCGTGAGGAACGAGCGGTTTCGAGGACGTACGCCCGCCTGGAGCCGGCAGGAGCGCCGCCGGAGGCGAACCGAGCCCGGAAAAGGGGGAGAACGACCGGTTTCGAAGACGTACGCCCGTCTGGAGCCGGCAGGAGCGCCGCCGGAGGCGAACCGAGCCCGGAAAAGGGGGAGAACGAGCGGTTTCGAAGACGTACGCCCGCCTGGAGCCGGCAGGAGCGCCGCCGGAGGCGGACCGGCCCCGGCAGCAAACGGCCCCGGCAGCGCGGGGGACGCTGCCGGGGCCGGTCTTGTGGGGGCGTGTCCTAGTAGGACGAGCCGCCCGCGCCCAGCGACCCGGTGGGGTGCCAGACGGTCTTGGTCTCCAGGAACGCCGTCATGCGCGACGTGCCCGGGTCGGCGTTCCAGTCGTCCACAGGCTGTGGACGCAGGACGCGCTTGAGGTTGTCGGCCGCCGCGATCTCCAGCTCCTTGGCGAGTGCCGCATCGGCCCCGGCCAGGTCGATCGCGTTGACGTCCTGGTGGGACGCCAGGTGCGGGCCCATCTCGCCGGCCTTTCCGGACAGGATGTTGACGACGCCGCCGGGCAGGTCGGAGGTGGCGAGCACCTCGCCCAGGGAGAGGGCCGGGAGCGGCGCCCTCTCCGAGGCGATGACGACCGCCGTGTTGCCGGTGGCGATCACCGGGGCGATCACGGAGACCAGACCCAGGAAGGACGAGTCCTGCGGCGCGACGACGGTGACGACACCGGTCGGCTCGGGCGTGGAGAGGTTGAAGAACGGGCCCGCGACCGGGTTGGCCCCGCCCACGATCTGGCCGATCTTGTCGGTCCAGCCCGCGTACCAGACCCAGCGGTCGATGGCCGCGTCGACGACGGCGGCCGCCTTCGACTTGGACAGGCCCTCGGCCTCGCCGACCTCGCGGACGAACTGCTCGCGGCGGCCCTCCAGCATCTCGGCGATGCGGTAGAGGATCTGGCCGCGGTTGTAGGCGGTGGCGCCCGACCAGCCGCCGAAGGCCTTGCGCGCGGCGACGACTGCGTCACGCGCGTCCTTGCGGGACGACAGCGGGGCGTTGGCCAGCCACTTGCCCTTGCCCGCCGCGCCGGCGGCTGATGTCTTCGCCGTCACTTCGTACACCCGGCCGCTCTCGGAGCGGGGGAACTTGCCCCCGATGTACAACTTGTAGGTCTTGAAAACGCTGAGTCGCTGCTCGGACTTCTCAGACATCGAGGTACGCCTCCAGGCCGTGGCGACCGCCCTCGCGGCCGAAGCCCGACTCCTTGTAGCCGCCGAAGGGCGAGGTCGGGTCGAACTTGTTGAACGTGTTGGCCCACACCACCCCGGCGCGGAGCTGGCTCGCGACCGCGAGGATGCGCGAGCCCTTCTCCGTCCAGATGCCGGCGGACAGGCCGTACTGGCTGTTGTTGGCCTTGGCGACGGCCTCGTCGGGCGTACGGAAGGTCAGTACGGACAGGACCGGGCCGAAGATCTCGTCGCGGGCGACGGTGTGCGCCTGGGTGACGTTGCTGAAGAGCGTCGGGACGAACCAGTAGCCGGTGGAGGGCAGCTCGCACGCCGGGGACCAGCGCTCGGCGCCCTCGGCCTCGCCGGTGTCCGCGAGAGCGGTGATCCGGGCGAGCTGCTCGGCGGAGTTGATCGCGCCGATGTCGGTGTTCTTGTCGAGCGGGTCGCCGAGGCGCAGCGTGGACAGGCGGCGCTTGAGGGAGTCCAGCAGCTCGTCGTGGATCGACTCCTGGACCAGGAGGCGGGAGCCCGCGCAGCAGACCTGGCCCTGGTTGAAGAAGATGCCGTTCACGACGCCCTCGACGGCCTGGTCGATGGGGGCGTCGTCGAAGACGATGTTGGCGCCCTTGCCGCCCAGCTCCAGGGTGACCTTCTTGTCGGTGCCGGCGATCGAGCGGGCGATGGCCTTGCCGACGGCGGTCGAGCCGGTGAAGGCGACCTTGTTGACGTCGGGGTGCTCGACGAGGGCCGCGCCCGCGTCGCCGTACCCGGTGAGGATGTTGACGACACCCTTGGGCAGGCCCGCCTGGCGGCAGATGTCCGCGAAGAAGAGCGCGGAGAGCGGGGTGGTCTCGGCGGGCTTCAGGACGACCGTGTTGCCGGTGGCGAGGGCCGGGGCGATCTTCCACGCGAGCATCAGCAGCGGGAAGTTCCACGGGATGACCTGGCCGGCGACGCCAAGGGGGCGCGGGTTCGCGCCGTAGCCCGCGTGGTCGAGCTTGTCCGCCCAGCCCGCGTAGTAGAAGAAGTGCGCGGCGACGAGCGGGAGGTCCGCGTCGCGGGTCTCCTTGATCGGCTTGCCGTTGTCGAGGGTTTCCAGGACGGCGAGCTCGCGGCTGCGCTCCTGGATGATCCGGGCGATGCGGAAGAGGTACTTGGCGCGCTCGGAGCCGGGCAGCGCGGACCACTTCTCGAAGGCCTTGCGGGCCGCCTTCACGGCGCGGTCCACGTCGGCGGCGCCGGCCTGGGCGACCTCGGAGAGGACTTCCTCGCTGCTGGGCGAGACGGTCTTGAAGACCTTGCCGTCGGCGGCGTCGGTGAACTCGCCGTCGATGAAGAGCCCGTAGGAGGGGGCGATGTCGACGACCGAGCGGGACTCGGGAGCCGGTGCGTACTCGAAGAGGGAAGTCTTGTTGTCCATGTTCATGGGGTCTCAGTCCACCGTCACGTAGTCGGGACCGGAGTAACGGCCGGTGCTCAGCTTCTGGCGCTGCATCAGCAGGTCGTTGAGCAGGCTGGAGGCGCCGAAGCGGAACCAGGTGTTGCTCAGCCACTCCTCGCCCACGGTCTCGTTGACCAGGACCAGGAACTTGATCGCGTCCTTGGTGGTGCGGATGCCGCCGGCCGGCTTCACGCCGATCTGGATTCCAGTCTGCGCCTTGAAGTCGCGGACGGCTTCGAGCATGAGCAGGGTGTTCGCGGGGGTGGCGTTGACGCCCACCTTGCCGGTCGACGTCTTGATGAAGTCGGCGCCCGCGAGCATGCCGATCCAGGAGGCGCGGCGGATGTTGTCGTACGTCGACAGCTCGCCGGTCTCGAAGATGACCTTCAGGCGGGCCGCGCTGCCGTCGGGGCGGGCGCAGGCCTCCTTGACGGCCTTGATCAGCTCGTACGTCTCCAGGTAGCGGCCCGCGAGGAAGGCGCCACGGTCGATGACCATGTCGATCTCGTCGGCGCCGGCGGCGACGGCGTCACGGGTGTCCGCGAGCTTGACGGGCAGCGCGGCGCGGCCGGCCGGGAAGGCGGTGGCCACGGAGGCGACCTTGACGTCGGCTCCGTTCAGCGCGGCCTTGGCGGTGGCCACCATGTCGGGGTAGACGCAGACGGCGGCCGTCATGGGGGTCGTGCGGTCGGTCGGATCGGGGTTGACGGCCTTGGCGGAGAGCGCCCGGACCTTGCCCGGGGTGTCCGCGCCTTCCAGCGTCGTCAGGTCGATCATCGAGATGGCCAGGTCGATGGCGTACGCCTTGGCCGTCGTCTTGATCGAACGGGTGCCGAGGGAGGCCGCGCGGGCCTCCAGGCCGACAGCGTCGACGCCGGGCAGCCCGTGCAGGAAGCGGCGCAGCGCACTGTCGGACGTCGTCACGTCAGCGAATGCGGTGAGGGTGGTGGGCATGGTCACCAGATGAGCATATCTACGCGCGTAGCGACCTGTCACCCCCCTTCCCTGATTCCAGCCGTTCCGCTACGGAATCGACACCTCCGCTCTCCGTTACCCGCCCATGACCGGAGAGCGATCAACCGCACGCAAACGATCAATACATTTCTTCACAGCAGCCCGTCAGAAGCTCGTCGGACGAAAACCCGACAGAGAAACGCGGCATGCGGCTCTCCTCCACTTCCCGAACCACGCTTCAAGGAGTCGTTGTGCGCACCGCCCTCCGTGCCTCCCTCGCCGCCGCCGTCGTCGCCGGTGCGCTCCTCGCCCCCGCCGCGGGCGCCGCGTACGCCGCCACCGCCGCGCAGGCTGCGACCGTCGCCCAGGAGGCCCCCGCCGACCGGTTCTCCGGCACCCCGGTGTACATCGGTGAGGGCCTGGTGGCGGTGCTGCGCCACGAGGCGGAGGGCCCGGAGGCCTGGATCCGCGCCGTCGGGCCGGACTGGAAGCCGGGCGACAACTACATGTACCGGGTGCTGACCGTGCTGGACCGCATGAACCCCGTCGACTCCGCGAACGGCCTGCGGCTGGAGATCACCCGGATGAACTCGGCCGCGCCCCTCCTCACTGTCACGAAGGAGGGCGTCGCCACGTCCTTCCCGATGCCGCTGTCCGAGGCGGGCCGGACCCACGGCGCCGAGTGCGTCTCCGCGACGAAGCGGCTCGGTCTGCACGGGACGCTGGTCGCCGACCTGACGACCACGCCCGACGGGCCGCAGGTGCAGCTGGTGGACGGGGTCACCAAGGAGCCCTACAGGAAGCTGACGCGTACCGCCCCGGCCCTGGCGAAGGGCGACCGGACCGTCGCCCGCATCGTGAACCCGAGCGCGGCCCGGCCGTCGTTCTCGTACGAGACCCCGGGGCAGGCGGACCCGTTCGGGACCGCACTCTTCCCGGAGCTCCCCGCGGGCTGCACGTTCACCTACGCGGTCCAGGACGAGGCCCCCGCCCCGAAGCCGGAGGCGACGCCGGCCACCGGCCCCTCCGCCGCACCGTCCGCACCGTCCGCACCCGCCACGGGGTCGACCGCGCCGTCCGCGCAGCCGTCCGCCACGGCCGCCTCCGCCGTTCCCGGCGCCCCGAAGGCCCAGACCGTCGGCCAGACCGCCGTCGTGCCCGAGGGCGGCGTCGCCGCCGGCGCCGAGATCGCCGCCGAGGACGGCGACGACTCCACGACCGTGTACGCCGGCGCCGGCCTCGGCGCCATCGTCGCCGGACTCGGCGCGGCCTTCATCGCCCGCCGCCGCGCCCGCAGCCGGCACTGATCCGGGAGCACACCCTCGTCCCACCCTCCGGCGGGCCGCCTTCACGGTGGCCCGCCGGACCCGCTTCCCGGAGCACCCGTACCGCCAAGGTGTCCGGCGACACCACCCGCCCCGAGCCGCGCGTCATCACCTGCGGCGGCGAGATCGGGGAGGGCCGCCGGCCCGACGACAGCATCCTGTACGCCGATCTCGTCGGCTGATACGCCCACGCGGCAGCGTGGGGCAGAATCGACCCCATGAGCAGCCAGCAGCCGACCGATGAACCGGTCTACGAAGACCGGGTCTACCGCTCCACCATGGGCGTCGTCTCGGGGGTGCTGCTGCTCGCGCTGACGGCGTGGCTCTGCGGGGACGCCGTGCTGCGCGGCTCCGGGAACACCCCGTGGATCGCGCTGGCGGTCGCACTGTGCGCGGTACCGCTGATCGTGGCGTTCACCATCCGCCCGGCCGTCTTCGCCAACGACGACCGCATGCGCGTGCGCAACCCGTTCCGGATCATCGAGCTGCCGTGGGCCGCGGTGGACGCCGTGCGCTCCGGGTACTCGGCGGAGGTGCTGGCCGAGGGGTCCAAGTACCAACTGTGGTCCGTGCCCGTATCGCTGCGCGAGCGGAAGAAGGCCAACCGCCAGCGCCTGCGCCACGAGGGGCTCCGCGACCGCGAGGAGCGGTCCCCCGGCGAGAAGTCCCGGGTCCCGGCGGAGCCGATGCGGGCCAGTGCGGACCGGATTGTCGACGAGCTCCAGCGGCTGGCCGAGCGCGGGGCCGAGCGGGCCGGCGCCCAGGGCAGCGTGCGCGTGCAGTGGTCGTACGAGATCATCGCGCCCGCCGTGGCGGGCGCGCTGCTGCTGATCGTCCTGATCGCCCTGCGCTGACCCCGCGGGCGGCCGACGGCCGCGCCGGTCCGTGCCCGCCGCCACCCCCGCCGGGCGGAACCGGGGCTACCACCTGGTGCGTCCTGGCAGGTGTGCAGCGTATTGAGGCCGACGGCAGTCCCGCCGGCGCCACCGCGATCCCCCTCCGTCTGCGACTCCTGGCCGGGGTCCTGCTCGCCGCCCATCTCCTGCTCGTCGGCTGGCTGACCCTGCGCCCCCTCGACGTTCCCTGGGCCGCCGCCGGCAACCTGTCCCCGCTGGAGGGCATCCGGGCCGACCTCGCCCTCGGGCCGCTGGAGGCCACCCGGCGGATCGGGGAGGGACTCGCGCTGCTGGCCCCGCTCGGGGTGCTGGTACCGCTCGTCAGCGGGCGGCTCCGGCTGTCGCGGCTGGCCCAGTGGTCCTCCCTGGCGCGGACCACCGCCGCGGGCGCGCTGGTCTCGATGAGCATCGAGATGCTCCAGAGCGGGGTCCCGGGCCGGGTCGTCGACGTGGACTCGGTGCTGCTCAACACCCTCGGCGTGCTGCTGGCCCACGCTGCCGTCGTACCGGCGCTGCGGGCGCGGATGCGCCGCTCACATGCCGTTTATCAGGGGGACACCCCGAGGATTTCCAGGGTCGGGCTCGGCCCGTGGACCGACGTCCTGTCCGCGGTCCCGCGGGAGTATTGAGGCATCGCAAGAAGGCGATCCCGACGAAGGAGAACCCCATGAGCGCCCTGGTCCGCCCCCGTGACGGCCGTTGGATCGGCGGAGTCTGCGCCGGACTCGCACGGCGTTTCGGAATTTCCGCGAACACGATGCGCGCCATCTTCGCGGTCTCGTGTCTGCTGCCCGGCCCGCAGTTCCTGATCTACATCGCGCTGTGGGTGCTGCTGCCGAACGAGAAGTCCACCTCGACCGCCTGGTAGCGGGGCCGCCGCTCAGCCGGCCCTACCGACCTTCTCCAGCTGCTTGTCGGTCACTTCCTGCGGCACCTGGACCTTCTGCTCGCCACCCGCCACGTTCAGAGCCATCAGCCGTACGACGGTGTCGCCCTCGCGGACGACGACGATGTGGACCTGCGCGGAGACGCCCTGGGCGGCCGCGATGGTGGTCCAGCTGACGCTCTCGTCGCCGGCCGTGCGGTAGTCGGTGGCGCGGACCTCGCGGTAGCTGCCGGTCTGTTTGTCGACCGTGGCGGAGAAGCCCGTGCCGCAGGCGGCGACAGCCGCCCTGAGCCGGGCCAGCAGCGCCTTGGCGTCGCTCTCGGAGTAGGAGCTGACGGAGGCGGAGACCGCGAGACCCGCCTGCTTCTGGGATCCGATGCCCCGGTTGACGGTCTCGCGCGCGGCGGGGTCCGGCTTGTCGCCCATGATGTCGGCCAGCGGCTGGCAGGCCTTCTTGTCGGCCTGCGGCTGTCCGTCCGGGGCGTTGGGGTTCTTGCCCTGGGCGGAGATCTGGTAGCCGGGCAGGTCGCCCTGGGCGAGTGCGGACCGCTCCAGCCTGGTGCCGCCGGTCTTCGGCGGGGCCGACCCGCCCGGGTCCGGGGACGCCGCGGGGGCGCCGGGCGCGCCGCCGGTGCTGCCCTCGGACCCCTTGGGGTCGGGGGACCTGCCCGTCGCGGGGGCGTCCGGGCTGCTGCACCCCACTGCGGCGAACAGCAGGGCGGGGACCAGCGCGACCAACGTCGCTCGTGCCTTCATGCGCATGACCGAGAACCTCATACCCCGTGCGTCGGCGGGCAGTTGGTGGTGATCGTGGCACACCGCACGGCGGCACACACACCTCGTCGAAGGAGCGTGCGACCGCCGCGCGTGCGTTCGTCCGTCTCGCTTCGGCGTCAGCCGTTGAGGGCGCCGGTGACCGGGCCCAGCAGGCCGGTGACCGCGGCGGTGGGGTCGCTCGGCTGCCCCTCTTCCGCCTTCATCTGCTGCTGGCTGGTGACGCCCTCGAGCGCGCCGGTGGCGGTGCCCAGCGCGTCGGTGATGCCGATGGCGGGAACGGCGGCGGAGGCGGTACCGGCGGCGACGGCGGCGAGGGCGGCACCGACGGCGGCGGCACCGAGGAACTTGGCAGCTGACTGCTTCATGAAAGGTATTCCTTGCGACGGGGAATTGAGCGGCTCCGCAAACTAGTCACTTCAAACCCCCGCCCGCAAACATCCGCTTATACGAGAAAGCGCCCGGAAATTGCCTCTCCCGGGCGCTTTCAGTACGTCATGCCATGGCCTAGGCCGAGACAGAACCGCTGGTGGAGGCGGTCTGACGGAACAGCCACTCCGACTTCAGCTCCGCATAGCCGGGCTTGATGACCTCATTGATCATGGCCAGTCGTTCATCGAAAGGAATGAACGCGGACTTCATCGCATTGACGGTGAACCACTGCATGTCGTCCAGCGTGTAGCCGAAGGTGTCCACGAGGTGCTCGAACTCGCGGCTCATGCTGGTGCCGCTCATCAGGCGGTTGTCGGTGTTGACGGTGAGCCTGAAGTGCAGCTTCCGCAGCAGACCGATCGGGTGCTCGGCGTACGAGGCGGCCGCGGCCGTCTGCAGGTTCGAGGTGGGGCACATCTCCAGGGGGATGCGCTTGTCCCGGACGTAGCTGGCCAGGCGGCCCAGCGTGACCGAGCCGTCCTCGGCGACCTCGATGTCGTCGATGATCTTCACACCGTGGCCGAGGCGGTCGGCGCCGCACCACTGCAGCGCCTGCCAGATCGACGGCAGGCCGAAGGCCTCGCCCGCGTGGATCGTGAAGTGGTTGTTCTCGCGCTTGAGGTACTCGAAGGCGTCGAGGTGGCGGGTGGGAGGGAACCCGGCCTCGGCGCCGGCGATGTCGAAGCCGACGACGCCGTTGTCGCGGTAGCGGTTGGCCAGCTCCGCGATCTCCAGCGCGCGGGCCGCGTGGCGCATCGCGGTCAGCAGGGCGCCGACGCGGATGCGGTGGCCGTTGGCCTTGGCGCGGCGCTCGCCCTCGCGGAAGCCGTCGTTCACGGCCTCGACGACCTCTTCGAGGGTGAGGCCGGCTTCCAGGTGCTGCTCGGGGGCGTAGCGGATCTCGGCGTAGACGACGCCGTCCTCGGCCAGGTCCTCGGCGCACTCGGCGGCGACGCGGTAGAGGGCCGCCTTCGTCTGCATGACCGCACAGGTGTGCGCGAAGGTCTCCAGGTAGCGCGGCAGGGAGCCGGAGTCGGCGGCCTCGCGGAACCAGATGCCGAGCTTGTCGGCCTCGGTCTCGGGGAGGTTCTCGTAGCCGACCTCGCGGGCCAGCTCGATGATGGTCCCGGGACGCAGTCCACCGTCGAGGTGATCGTGCAGGAGCACCTTGGGGGAACGACGGATCTGGTCCGGGGTCGGCAGGTTGGGGGTCTCGCTCGTCATCTGCGCACTCTACTCCTACGCGCGTAGAGCGGAGCCTCCCCGGAGGGCGTCGATATGTAACAGAGACCGCGCGGACGGATGGCGTACACCCGAAGGTCTGAGACTGTTCCGCCATGGCACAGCATGCGCCGCCGGCGCGCGGGGCCCGCCTGGGGCGGGCGGCCGGCGCGAGAACCGGCTCGGATCCGACGCGAAGCCCGGTCAACGGGGTGGTGCTCCTGCTTCCCGGGGCGTCCAGATTCTCCCCCGGTCCCCTGCGTCCGCTCGCGCGGGCGCTGGCCCGGGCGGGCGGTACGGACGGCCTGGTCGCGCACGGCGTCGTGCACGGCGGGGAGTCCCCGCGGGAGGAGCAGGCGCGGTGGGCGGTGGACGAGGTGGTGCGGCGGTACGGGGATGTGCCGGTGTGCCTGGCCGGCTACGACGCGGGGGGTCTGGCCGCACTGCGGGCGGCGGGCCACGAAGCCGTCAACTCGGTTCTGGCACTGGCCCCCTGCCTGCTGGAGGGGATGCCCTCCGACTCCCCTGAACCGGTGAAACAACTCTCGGGGCGGCAGGTGCTGATCGTGCACGGCACGAACGACGCGCGCAGCGACCCGGAGACCTCCTTCCGGCTGGCGGAGCGGGCGAAGAAGGCGAACCGCTCGACGTGCCGGTTCGAGGTGCACTCGGACGGCCACGGGCTGCGCGAGCATCAGGCGGAAGTGGTGGCGCTGGGCGTGGACTTCGTCCTGGGCGCGGTCTTCTCGGGGCGGTATTCGCGCCCCGTCACGGACGCCCTGGCCGCGCCTCCGCCGCTGGGTCTGAGGATGCCGCTGGCCTCGGGTTTCGGGAGGTCGCTGCGGGGGTGAGGCGGCGGGGCGGGACGCATGTCGCGCCCCGGGCCCACGGCGTACCGTGAGAAGTGGACTCGGGGTGTCCGCACCATTCCCGGAGGCGATCCGCCATGGCCGCGATCGACCGCAGGACCTTCGACGATCCGGACGAGACCAGGCCGTTCGCCGGCGGCATGGGCCGGCTGGATCTCGTGGACACGGGGGACGGCGCCGTCGGACGGGCCGTCTTCGAGCCGGGCTGGAAGTGGTCGGAGCACGTCAAGCCGCTGGCCGGGACGGACAGCTGTCGGGCCGACCACACCGGGTACGTCGTGAGCGGTCGTATGAAGGTCGTCATGGACGGCGGGGAGAGCGCCGAGTTCGGCCCCGGCGACTACATGCGGGTACACCCCGGGCACAACGCCTGGGTCGTGGGCGACGAGCCGTGCGTGACGCTGGACTGGACCGGCTTCTCCGACTACGCGAAGCCCTCCGCCTGACGGGTCCGCCCGTCGCGTGCCCGTCGCGTGCCCGTCGCGGCGCCGCGGCCCCGTGGTCGCGCCGGTCCGTCCGTACCCGCCGCTCCGCCCCCTCTCGGTCGGATGGCACGGATGGACCGGCGCGACCGTGCTCCCCCTTCACGCCGTGTGACCACTGTGCCCTGCCGGCATGTGCCGATCGGGTCCTTTCAGGCGTCGTCTTGCCGCCTTGCGGGAACACGAGGGGTTTACGAACAGGTCCAGACCGGGACGAATACGCACATGCCAGCCGAGGAGACCGCATCGTCGCGGGCGGCGTCCGGGGCAGCCGGTGCGTCCGGAGAGCTGTCCCCCGCCGCCCGGCGCCTCTACGCGTACGCCGTCGAGCGGCACGCCTTTGAGGCCGACGAGGCCACGCGGGCCCTCGGCGCGCGCGCGGCCGCCGCGCTCACCGAGCTGGCCGCGGCGCACCTGCTCCAGCGGGCGCCGGGCGGCGGACCGGACCGGTGGAGCGCGGTGGCGCCGCGGGCGGCGGCGGCCCGGGCCCTGGCCCCGCTGGCCCTGCTCGTACGGGAGACCCACGACGAGATGGACCGGCTGCGGGGCCGGCTGGAGGCGCTCGTGCCCGCGTACGAGGCGGGAACCGCGCACCGGGACCTCAGCGGGGCGGGACGCCTGGAGCTGGTCACCGACCTCGGCGCCGTGCGGGGCCTGATCGCGGAGCTGGCCGCGGCGTGCGAGCAGGAGCTGCTGACCTCGCAGCCGGGGGGCGGCCGTCCGCCGGAGACCCTGGAGGAGTCGATCGGACGGGACGAGTCGCTGCTGACGCGCGGGGTCCGGATGCGGACGATCTACCAGCACACCGCCCGGTACTCGCGGCCCACGGCGGCGTACGTGGAGCGGGTGACGGCGTTGGGCGCGCAGGTGCGGACGCTCGGCGACGGGCTGATGCGGATGCTGGTGTTCGACGGGCGCACGGGGCTGATGTCGGTGCCGGACCGCAGCGGGGCGGCGCTGGTGGTGCGCGAGCCGAGCGTCGTGCACTTCATGACCGCGGCCTTCGAGCGGTCGTGGCTGGGGGCGGAGCCCTTCCCCACGTCGGTGAGCCCGGAGGCGGCACGGTCGATCTCGGACGAACTGCGGCAGACGATCGTCCGGCTGCTGTCGGAGGGGCTGGAGGACAAGGTGATCGCGCGCCGCCTCGGCATGTCGGAGCGGACCTGCCAGCGTCACATCGCCGAGATCATGCGGGCGGTGGGCGCCAAGTCCCGCTTCCAGGCCGGGTACTTGCTGTCACCGCACCCCGCCCCGACCCCCGCCCCGCCGGACCCGCCCGACAGGGCCTAGGGCCAATGCCGTTCGGTTAGGGGTTCGGTTGGCGGCGCAACGCTCGGCGTTTCGGCTGGTGATACGGGTGCAGCCCTTGTAGTGGTTCTCGGGTCCGC
>NZ_JBIVFO010000008.1:0-56036 GCF_044748225.1 Streptomyces sp. NPDC090021
ACAGACCCGGCGACGAAGGACGCATGTCATGACCCACCACGATCGCCGAGCCACCCACGACCTCGACGAAAGCAGCACCGAACAGCTCCGCCAGCAACTCGTCCCACTCGTCCGGCACAACGCCACGCACGTCATACGCCTTGACGATGTTCGAAAGATCTGCGGCCACTGCCTGCCCTCCTGAGGTTCTGTGCGGTTCGGCAAACCTACCCTGAACCCGCAGCGGCACCGCAGATGACCCGAGGTCAGGAATCCGGCGATCGCAGGACGCGCAGGTGTCCGCGGCGTGTCTCGCCGGTGGACTGACCGCCCTTGCCGGATCCGCCGGACCCGGGCGCGCGGCCCGGCGGGCGGGCCGCCTCACGAACGGCGTTGGCCAGGGCTTCGAGGTCGTCGCCGCTGGGGCGCGACGGACCGGACCCGTCCGACAGTCGGACGACCTCCCAGCCCCGCGGGGCTGTCAGGCGTTCCGAGTGCTCGGCGCACAGGTCGTAGCAGTGGGGTTCGGCGTATGTGGCGAGCGGGCCGAGAACTGCGGTCGAATCGGCGTAGACGTACGTCAGTGTCGCGACGGCAGGGCGGCCGCACGCGGTGCGCGAACAGCGACGTACAAGGCTCACGACGTTGGACGGTACCGCACTCTTGACCGGGCCGCGACGACTCCACCGCTGCTCGCTCCCCCGTGTCGTGCTCGGAGCTACCCTGCGGGGGTGACGGACAGCCCTCTGCCCCCTTGCCCCGCCGAGCCCCCCGCGGGGGTCCCCGTCGAACCCAGAACGCGTCGGCGGGACCGGCACGGGCGCGGGATGCGCGGTCCGCTGGCCCCTCCGCAGGTGCCCCTGGCGGCGAGCCGGGCGGAGCTGTTCGGGGACCTCGTACGGGACTCCGTCGAGCGGCTGGAACGGCGCTGGCCGCAGCTGTCGGAGGTGGAGTTCCTGGTCGGTGACGTGCCGGGGCCGCCGGGCGGTGCGGACGGCGGCTGGAACGACGAGGCGGTGCCGCTCGGCGCGGTGTCGGAGTCCCGCCAGGGACGGCCTGCCCGGATCGTGGTCTTCCGGCGGCCGGTGGAGATCCGTACCAAGTCGCGCGACGAGAAGGCGATGCTGGTCCACGAGATCGTGGTGGAGCAGGTGGCGGAGCTGCTCGGCCTCACTCCGGAGACGGTGGACCCCCGCTACGGCCAGGACTGATCCGGACGCGGCGGGGGTCGCCGTCCCGTCACCCGGTCAGGACGGAGAGGTCCTGGGCGGCCTTGGGCACCGACACCGTGGAGTGGTCGTCGGAGAGGCCCTGGACGGTGAACATCGCGATCCCGTCCTCCGGGAGGGACAGGGTGCGCGCCGCGTGGACCGGGCCGCCCGAGAGGGTCTCGACGGTGAGGGCGTAGGAGCCCTTCCCGCCGGCGGGGGCGAGGCCGAGCGTCTGCGTGGTGCCGGCCTTGACCGTGACCTCCTGGGAGGCCGGTTCGCCGCCGCCGGTGCCCGGCGACGCCGTCACCTTGACCTTGGCGTCGGCGCTCGGGGCGGTCAGCGACAGCAGGGTGGTGTTCTGCTCGGGCCGGTTGTCGGCGACGGTCGCCCGGGTCCCGACCGGTGCGGTGGCCGGGATGAAACCGAGCTCCTGCTTGACCCCGCTGCCGCGGACCACGCGGACCGCCGCGACCAGCGGGGCGGCCTTCTCGGGGTCCTTCGGGGTCAGCACCAGCGAGCCGGGCTCGCCGCGGGTCAGGTCCTTGAGGTCCATGACCGCCGTCATCCCCGCTTTGACGTGCAGCTGTTCGTTGCCGGCCGGGCTGATGGCGCCGCCCGGTCCGGTCAGGCGCACCTTGAGGTCCGCGTCCTCCTCGCCGGGCACGAAGGCGACCAGCCGTACGGAGGCGGCGTCCGCCGGGATGCCGGGCAGCACCAGTGACCCGGCCGGGTCGGTGGAGGCGGGCAGCCAGTCGGCGCCCACGTTCTCCTCGCCGACCTGGACGGAGGCGCCCACGCGGCCCGCGCGGGTCGTCACGTGGGCGGTGGCGTCGGCGAGCTGGGTGGCCGGGAGGAGGGAGGAGAGCAGGACGGTCTTGGTGGACCTGGCGTCGACCCGGATGTTCTCGCCGGTGCCCGCGTCGGCCTTGGCCACGCCGTCGGGGCCGAAGAGCGTGATGTCGACGATGGCGGCCGCGTCGTCAGGATTGGTGAGGTGGACGTAGTCCTCGCGGCCCTTGGCGGTGCTGACCCCGGGGAACCAGAAGTCGGTGCCGGGCGCGGTGCAGCCGACGCCGAGTACGCCCCGGGCCCGTCCGGCCGCGACCTTGGTGGTCAGCTGTGCCGTCCAGCCGGGGGCCAGGACCCCGTCGGCGCTCCCGGTGAGGGCGGGGGCGTCGGCCCCGTTGGCGGTGGCGCCGACGGGCTTGCCGGGTTCCTTGGGCTCCAGGACGGGTTTGGCGTCCTTGGTCGCGCCGAGCAGCCGGGCCGATCCCTTGCCCTCGCCGGCGGGGGCGCCGGGCGTGAACGACGTGTACGTGGTCTCGGCGATGTCCGAGGAGCTGGGGCCCGGGCACACCAGCAGGGACCGCTCCACCGGCATCCGGGCGGATTTCGCCGCCGTGCCGTCGAAGGGCCCGCCCGCGGGCGCGGTGAGGGCGGCCGCGCCGGTGAGGGCGGCCAGCGCCGCGGCCACGGCCGCCAGCGTCAGGGGTGCGCGCTGCTTCACTGCTGGGAGCTCCCGTCGGGACGCGGGTCGTGCGGTGCGTGGGCGTCGTGGGGTGGGTACTGCTCGTAGGGCTCGTACCCGTAGGGGTAGTGCTGCGGGTCCTGGCCGTAGGCCGGCTGGTGCTGCTGCGGGTACGGGGTCCCGTAGGGGGCGCCGCCCTGCTGCTGGTCGTAGCCGGGGTACTGCTCGTACGCGTACTGCTCCTGGTGCGGCTGCTGGGGCTGCTGAGGCTGCTGGGGTTCGTACGCGTAGCCGTCCTGCTCCGCGTAAGCCTGGTACGCGTAGGACTCCTCGCCGTAGACCGGCTGCGCGGGGATCTGCGCGTACGGGTCGGCGGCGGTGGCGGTCTCCACGGGGCCGGGTGCGGTGTCCGCCTCGGCCTCGGCACGGAGCCTGCGGGCGCGGCGGCCCTCGCCGGCCTCACCGGGACCGGGCCGGGACGCGGGCGCGGCCTCCTCCTCGGGCAGGTCGTCGTCGAGTTCGGCACGCCGGCCGGGCAGGGCCATGACCAGCAGGACCAGGGCGAGCAGGCCCTGGGTCCAGTTCCAGACGGTCCGCAGCAGGGAGCTCTCGTGGACGAGGTCGAGGCGGCCTCCGTCGGCGGGGAGTTCGAAGCCCTGTGCCCAGCCGTCGAGGGTCCTGGGCTTGAGCGGTGTGCCGTCGACCGTGGCCTGCCAGCCCGCGTCGGCCCGGTCGGCGATGCGCAGGACGCGGCCCGCCTCGCCGGCGGGGATCGTGCCGTGGACCTCCACGGGGCCGGCGGCGACCGGGATCGGGGCCTCGCCCTGCTGGGCGGAGACGATGACGGCGCGCGGCAGCCAGGGTTCGACGCCCCACAGCGCGGTGCCGTCCTGCTGGTGGCGCCGGCTCAGGCCGGGGGTGGCGTCGAGGACGCGGCGGATGTCCTCGGGGCCGCCGGGGCGGAACATCACGAAGCGGATGGCATAGGCGCTGAGCTGGCTGGACTGGTCGGCGCCGGAGCCGGCGACCAGGTTGGAGACGACCTTGTCGAGGCGGGGGTCGTCGCCGGTCCGGGCGGCGATCTCGGCATCGCCGATGCGGCCGCCGGGGCCGCGGAC
This sequence comes from Streptomyces sp. NPDC090021, assembly GCF_044748225.1. Lineage (NCBI taxonomy): Bacteria > Bacillati > Actinomycetota > Actinomycetes > Kitasatosporales > Streptomycetaceae > Streptomyces > Streptomyces sp. NPDC090021. The sequence goes on from NZ_JBIVFO010000008.1 coordinate 3,777, forward strand.
GAGGCTGTAGGAGACCGTTGCGGGCCTGGCGATGTCGAGGAGAAGGGTGCGGGTCTGGTTGTCGTCGCCGCCGGCGTCGGCGACGAAGGCCGGTACCTGTACCGGGTCGCGGCGCTGGAGCGGGCCGTCGGCGCCGGCGAGCATCCAGGTGGCCGCGGCGATCAGCGGGCCCGCGGCGGCGGCGAGGGCGATGAGAGCGGCCACCGGCTGGCGCCAGCCGAAGTTGCGGGCGGCGACCCGGTGCTTGGCGCCGTCCGCGCCGACGGTGGCGGCCGCGAGGAGGCCGAGTCCGTAGACGAGGGTGGCGGGTCCGGCCCAGGCGGTCCGGTTGACGAGGACCGCGAGGAGGAGGGCGGCCAGGGCGGTGGCCCAGGCGGTACGGACGGCGAACTGCCGGTCGGCGCGGAGCAGGGCGGCCAGGGCGGCCAGGACGATGCCGACGAGGATCAGGCGGGCGCCGGTGCCGGGACCGCCGGGGCTGATGCCGAGCAGGTCCGCCGCGCCCGCGGAGCCGGCTCCGAAGGGCAGTCCGGCCTCCTGGAGGAAGCGGCCGGGGTGCGTGAACAGGCCCAGCGACCAGGGGGCGAGGACGAGGAGGGGGACGGCGAGGACGGCGAGCAGCCGCAGCCCGTACGTCTTCCACTGCGCGCGGCGCAGGACGAGCGCGACGGTGCCGAGGAGGGCGGCGAGCGGCCAGACGACCGGGGTGAAGGCGGTGGCCAGCGTCAGCAGGAGCGTGGCTGTCCACACCGCGCGCCAGCCGGCCCGCTGTTCGGTGGTGGCCGCGTGCTCGCCGAGGCTGAAGGCGGCGACGGCGGAGCGGGCGATGAGGGGGAGCACGACGGCGAGGACGGCGGTGCCCAGGCGGCCGCCGGCGAGGGCGCCGGTGACGGCGGGGAGGAAGGCGTAGGCGGTGGCGGCCCAGGCGCGCAGCAGCCGGGATTCGACGAGCGGGCGGGAGGCGAAGTAGGCGGTGAGGCCGGCGAGCGGGACGGATCCGACGAGCAGGAGGGTCAGGGCGGCCTGGGTGGAGCCGAACAGCAGGGTGGAGAAGGCGCCGAGGGCGGCCAGGTAGGGCGGTGCCGCGGCGGTGGAGCCGGTGCCGACGGGGTGCCAGCTGTCGGTGTGGGCGCTCCACAGGTCGAGGCCGCTGCCGGGGGCGGGCAGCAGGGCGCCGCCCATGAGGGAGCCGCCGCCGATCAGGGCGCGGCAGGCGGCGAGGGAGACCAGAAGGAGGAGTCCGAAGAGGAAGGGTGCGGGGTTGCGCGCGATCCGCTTGAGGCGTGCGAAGCGCTCGGTCTCCTGGTAGTCGCCGTCCTCGGCGGGCGCGGTCAGGATGCTGCCTCCGCCGTGCCGGCCGGCGGGGGCGGAGTCGGTGTGGCGGTCGCCGCCGAAGTAGCCGGCGAGCTGGTCGGCGTTGGCCCGCAGGGAGGCTCCCGGCGGGGGGAAGAGCGGCCGCAGTTCGGAGGCGGGTACGGCGGGGCGGCGGCGGGCTCTGCGGGCGGCCAGGAGGCGGCCGGGGCGCAGCAGGGTGGCGAGGAGGCCGGTGATCTCGTCGACGGCCTGGCCCGGGGCCTTGCCGATGAGGTAGGCGAGGGTGCGCAGCACGGTGCCGAACAGGACGCGCAGCAGTACGTAGGGCAGGGCGCGGCCGGAGCTGTTGGCGAGGATCGTGTAGACGGCGCCGGCCTTGTCCACGCGGTGCGGGCTCGCGGTGGTGCGGCCCGCGCAGTCGACGGTGCGGCGTTCGCGGGCGGAGGCCTCGGCGTGGCGCATGACGGCGTCGGGGGCGACGAGGACGGTGTGGCCGGCGCTCTGGGCGCGCCAGCAGAGGTCGACGTCGTCGCGCATGAGGGGCAGGCGCCGGTCGAAGCCGCCGAGGTCGTCGTAGACGTCGCGGCGCACGAGCATGCCGGCGGTGGAGACGGACAGGACGGGGCGGACCTGGTCGTGCTGGCCCTGGTCCTGTTCGCGGCGGTCGAGGCCGGTCCAGCGGCGGCCGCTGCGGGCGATGGTGACGCCGGCTTCGAGGAGCTGCTTCTGGTCGTACCAGCCGCGGAGCTTGGGGCCGATGATCGCGGCTTCGGGGTTGCCGTCGGCGACGCGGAGCAGTTCGGCGAGGGCGTCCGGTTCGGGGGCGCTGTCGTCGTGGAGCAGCCAGAGCCACTGGACGGGTTCGCCGTGGGGGAGCTCGGGGAGGTCGTAGGCGTCGTCGCGCCAGGTGCGGCTGACGGGGTCCCAGCCGCTGGGGCGCTTGAGGTACGGGAGGTCCTCGGGGGTGAGGGTGCCGGCGGTGCGGGCGGATTCTTCGACGGCGGTGCCGAATCCGGTGCGGCGGGCGAGGTGCAGGACGTGGTCGTCGCCGAGGGCGTCGGTGAGCAGCCGTGCGGACTCGTCGGCGCTGCCGGTGTCGGCGGCGACGTGGTTCTGCGCGGGGCGTTCCTGGCCGAGGAGGCCGGCGAGCGTCCGGGGCAGCCAGCGGGCGCCGTCGTGGGCGACGAGGACCGCGGTGACGACGTGCCGGGGGAACTCGGGTGTGACGGGGGCCTGGTGGGAGGCCGTCGTCTGGCTGTGCAGGGACATCGCGGTACGGGCCCTCCGGCCGGGGGTCCGGGGGTGGTGTGCCCTCGGAGGCTGCTGGACAGCGCCTTACCCTAACGGCTGCCAAAGCAGCGGTCCGCCTCCTGCGGGGAAGGTGCAGGAGGCGGACCGGGTGCGGTGCTCTTCGTTCGGCTGTGCGTCGTACCGGACGCCTTGCTCGGATATTCGGATATGTCGTGCGGGGTGCTGCGGGTGCCGGGCGGCCGTCGCTGCGGCGGTGTCAGACGGCCGCCTTTTTCAGGCGGCGGCGTTCGCGCTCGGACAGGCCGCCCCAGATGCCGAATCGCTCGTCGTTGGCGAGGGCGTACTCAAGGCATTCGGAGCGGACCTCGCAGGCGAGGCAGACCTTCTTGGCCTCGCGGGTGGAGCCGCCCTTCTCGGGAAAGAAGGACTCGGGGTCGGTCTGGGCGCACAGGGCGCGCTCCTGCCATCCGAGCTCCTCGTCCGCTTCCTCGACCAGCAGTTCCTGAAACAGCTCGGTCATGTGCGCCCCTCGCTCCGTTGGTGCGTCCCCGTGGTCACGTCGTCACTCATAGCTACGTAACGACACGAGTGAAATTACAAGTGCGTGGCTCCGGGGCAGTCAAGCCGAGATCTGCTATTGGGCCCCTTATTCACTCTGCGGAACCAAGCCTATGCAGTAAGTGTTCATATCGCCAAAAATCGTGACACATGCCATCGGCATCACGAGATGTCGCCTTCACCCGTTATCCACGCGTGCCCCGGAAGCGGGGTTGCGATCATCCGCGAAGAGCGGCGTAGATCACATTCAGGTCACGACATGGCCGAATCAGGTTTGAGTCCCGGCGCAGCGCCACCTCCCCCGCCGCAGACTGCACAAACCTTTCTCCGCATACAGTAACCGGATGAGGTGAAACTTTTACCCCAAAGCGGACATTGAGTTGACAGCCGGACCGTGGACCCGTTCTCCTAGTTCGCATGTCAGCGCCCGCAGCCACCACCCGGACCCCCATTCGTGGGTTCCTGTGCGCTGCCCAGGTTCGCTGTTGCTGTTGCTGCTGTTGATGCCCGTGGAGCCTCGGCTCCCCAGAGCTCCGGCCCCACCCCACAGCGACCGCCAGCACGACTGACATCCGTCGAGGTACACCCCGATGAACAGCACCACCCACCGCACCGCCGCAGCCGCACCCGCCGCCGTCCCCTCGGCCGCACCGGCGACCGTCGAGAGCGACCTCCAGATCGCCGGCGACATCCTCGCCGTCCAGCACCTCCTCCAGCCCGCCCGCGAACACCCGGCCACCGTCGCCGAGTTCGTCGGCCTGGCCCGCTCCATCGCCGAGGACCGCGCCTCCTGGGAGCACCTCGTCCAGTACGACGCCACCACCCGCTGGTACCACCGGCTGCGCACCGGACCCGGCTACGAGGTCTGGCTGCTCAGCTGGGTCCCCGGCCAGGGCAGCGGCCGGCACGACCACGGCGCCTCCTCCGGTGTCCTGACCGTCCTGGAGGGCGAGCTCACCGAGCACACCTCCCGCGGACGCCTCACCCACCGCGCCGGCGGCCAGCGCGTCTTCGCCCCCGGATACACCCACGAGGTCGTCAACGACACCCTCGAAGGCGCGGTCAGCCTGCACGTCTACTTCCCCGGCCTGACCGAGATGCCGATGCACAACTGCTCCCCGGCCGCATCCGAGTCCGTCCCCGCCTGAGCCCGACCGGCCCGCCGCTCCCACCTGTCACCCGACCACCACCCCTCAACGACAGCCTTCGGCTGACACTCCCACCCGCCGCCCGACCACCACCCCTCAACGACAGCCTTCGGCTGACACTCCCACCCGTCACCCGACCACCACCCCTCGACGACAGCCTTCGGCTGACACACTGTTCGTATGCGCATTGTTGTTCTGGCCGGCGGTATAGGCGGCGCCCGTTTCCTGTCCGGACTCAAGTCGGCGGTGCCCGACGCGGACATCACGGTCATCGGCAACACCGGTGACGACATTCACCTCTTCGGGCTCAAGGTCTGCCCGGACCTGGACACGGTGATGTACACCCTCGGCGGGGGCATCAACGAGGAGCAGGGCTGGGGCCGCGCCGACGAGTCCTTCACCGTCAAGGAGGAACTCGCCGCCTACGGGGTCGGACCCACCTGGTTCGGCCTCGGCGACCGTGACTTCGCCACCCACATCGTCCGCACGCAGATGCTCGGTGCCGGCTACCCCCTGAGCGCCGTCACCGAGGCCCTCTGCGACCGCTGGCAGCCCGGCGTCCGGCTGCTGCCCATGTCCGACGACCGGGTCGAGACCCACGTCGCGATCACCGAGGCCGGGACCGGCGAGCGCCGGGTCATCCACTTCCAGGAGTACTGGGTCCGGCTGCGTGCCTCGGTGGACGCGGAGGCCGTCGTACCCGTCGGGGCCGAACAGGCCAAGCCCGCGCCCGGCGTGCTGGAGGCCATCGCCGCGGCCGACGTGATCGTCCTCCCGCCGTCCAACCCGGTGGTGTCGGTCGGCACGATCCTCGCCGTGCCCGGCATCCGGGACGCCGTGGCCGCCGCCGACGCCCCCGTCGTGGGCCTGTCCCCCATCGTCGGCGGTGCGCCCGTGCGCGGGATGGCCGACAAGGTCCTCGCCGCGGTCGGCGTCGAGTCCACGGCCGCCGCGGTCGCCCTGCACTACGGGACCGAACTGCTCGACGGCTGGCTGGTCGACACCTCCGACGCGGACGCCGTCGCCGAAGTGGAGGCCGCCGGGATCACCTGCCGTGCGGTGCCCCTGATGATGACCGACCCGGAGGCCACCGCCGAGATGGCCCGGGCCGCACTGGAGCTGGCGGAGGCCTCTCGGTGACGGCGGCGCCCTCGTACGAGGTGCGGGCCGTCGACGGGATACCCGAGGTCAGGCCGGGCGACGACCTGGCGAAGCTGATCACGGCGGCCGCACCCGATCTGCGCGACGGTGACGTCCTGCTCATCACCTCGAAGATCGTCTCCAAGGCCGAGGGCCGGATCGTGCGGGCGGACTCGCGCGAGGCCGCCATCGACGCGGAGACCGTACGGGTGGTCGCGCGCCGGGGACCCCTGCGCATCGTCGAGAACCGGCAGGGCCTGGTGATGGCCGCGGCCGGCGTGGACGCCTCCAACACCGCCCCCGGCACGGTCCTGTTGCTCCCCGAGGACCCGGACGCCTCGGCCGCGGCGATCCGTGCCGGGGTGCGCGACACGCTCTCCGTGGACGTGGGCGTGGTCGTCACGGACACCTTCGGGCGGCCGTGGCGCAACGGATTGACGGACGTGGCCATCGGCTCCGCCGGGGTGCGGGTCCTGGACGACCTGCGCGGCGGGACCGACACCCACGGCAATCCGCTGAGCGCGACCGTGGTGGCGACGGCGGACGAGCTGGCCGCCGCCGGCGACCTGGTCAAGGGCAAGGCGGCCGGCCTGCCGGTGGCCGTCGTACGGGGGCTGGCGCACGTCCTGGGCGAGGGTGCCTCGGCGCGGGACCTGGTGCGCACACCGGCCGACGACATGTTCCGGCTGGGGACCTCGGAGGCGGTACGGGAGGCCGTCACCCAGCGTCGCACCGTACGGGCCTTCACGGCGGAGCCGGTGGACCCGGGCGCGGTGCGGCGGGCGGTGGCGGCGGCCGTGACGGCCCCGGCCCCGCACCACACCACGCCGTGGCGGTTCGTGCTGCTGGAGTCCGAGGCCTCGCGGGTCCGGCTGCTGGACGCGATGCGGGACGCGTGGATCGCGGACCTGCGCGCGGACGGCAAGTCCGAGGAGTCCGTCGCCAGGCGGGTACGGCGCGGGGACGTGCTGCGCGCCGCCCCGTACCTGGTGGTGCCCTGCCTGGTGACGGACGGGGCGCACCACTACGGGCACGCTCGGCGCGACGCCGCCGAGCGGGAGATGTTCGTGGTGGCGATGGGCGCGGGCGTGCAGAACCTGCTGGTCGCGCTGGCCGGTGAGCGGCTGGGGTCGGCGTGGGTGTCCTCGACGATGTTCTGCCGGGACGTGGTGCGGGAGGTGCTGGACCTGCCGTCGGACTGGGACCCGATGGGCACGGTGGCCGTCGGCCACCCGGCGGCGGCCCCGCCGCAGCGGCCGGGCCGCTCGCCGGAGGACTTCATCGAGATCCGCTGACGGCCCGCCTGCGGCGAGCCGCGCGGACCGAAGCCCGGGCCGGCTGTGGCGGATCGGGCCCTGGACGGCCTGGACGGGCGGGACCGTGCGGGACCGTGCGGGACACGGCGCCGGACACCTGCGGCAAGCCCCGCGGGCAACGCCGGTGCTGTGGCCGTGAGGGTCTGCCGGGGCGCGGCGTCCGGTGCCGTGCCTCGCACGGCGGAGGGGCGCGGCCCGTACCGGACGTACGCGGGTGGTCCGACAACGCGGCCAAGTGCCGTGTCAGGGCGCCGCGACCCGGTGCACCCTCGCGGTCACCGCGCTAGAAGCGGCCGATGTCGCTGCGCGGCATGCGCGGGGCGCGGCGGGGCGGGGTGCGGCCCGCCAGGAGGATCAGGCGGGCCGCGCGGTGGCGCTGGCCCTCGTACGGGGCGAGGAGCTCCAGCATGGCGGCGTCGTCCGCGTCGCGGTCGTCGGCGAGGGCGTAGCCGATGATGCCGGGCAGGTGCAGGTCGCCGGTGGTGACGGCGTCGGGGTGGCCGTTGCTGCGCTGCAGGGTCTCGGCGGAGGTCCACGGGCCGATGCCGGGGACGGCCTCCAGACGCCGGACGGCCTCGGGCAGGTCCATGGCCGCGGCCTCCTCCAGGCGGTTCGCGACGCGGACGGCCCGGACGATGGTGTCGGAGCGCTTCGTGTCGACCCCGGCCCGGTGCCAGTCCCAGGACGGGATCAGCGCCCAGGTGCGGGGGGCGGGCATGACGTACAGGTCCTGCCCGTGCGGGCCGGGCGCGGGCTCCCCGTGCTGCCGTACCAGGCGCCGCCAGGCGCGGTAGGCCTCGTCGGCGGTGACCTTCTGCTCCAGGACCGTGGGGATCAGGGACTCCAGCACCAGGCCGGTGCGGGTCAGGCGCAGGCCGGGGCGGCGGCGGTGGCTGGCGTGCACGAGGCGGTGGCGGGGGACGAAGACGGCCGGATCGTCGCCCGCGCCGAGGAGTACGGGCAGGCGGTCGAGGAGCCATGCGGCGCCGGCGCCCCAGGCCTCGGCGTCGACGTCCGTGCCGGACCGGGCGACGCGGAGGGTGGCGGGCCCGTCGGGCGTCCGGGTGGCGCGCCAGACGGAGCCGTCGGAGGTGGTGCGGAAGGTGGGGTCGCCGGGGCCGCGGCGGAGCGGTCCGAGGGTGAGGCCGAGGTCGACGGGGCCGTCGGGGGTCCAGCGGCGTGCCGCTCCCCCGCCGCCGACGCCGCTCCCCCGCCCCGGCGGCACGGCGGTGCGCCCGCCGCGCACGGCGGTGCGGTTGAGGGGTTCGAAACGGCCGGCCATGGATCGAGCGTAGCCCGCCCGGCCGCCCGGGCTCGCGGCGTCCGGCGACGGGCACCGCGAGCCCGGGGGCAGCCTCCGGCGACGGCCGGGGCAGCGACGTCGACGACGGGGCCGAGGCCTGCGGCGTCGGCCCGCCGCCGGAGGCTACGGGCGGCCCTGGAGTCTGGCCGAGGAGGTACGGGTCGTGGGGAGCTTTCCGTACAGCTGCTTGCCGGGGCACTCCGTCGCGAAGCCGTCGCGGTGGCCCGCGATGACGTTCATCGAGACGTTCCTGCCCTTCGGGTAGCGGTTGCCGCCGCCCGACTTCAGCGTGGTCTTCGCACGCGGGTCCCGGCCGAAGAGGCCGAGCTTCCAGGCGGTGAGGCGGGCGACCGCGTCGACGGCGGGGGCCGGGGGTGCGGACGAGGTGAAGGTGCCGAGCACCGCCACGCCCATGCTGTCCGTGTTGAAGCCCATGGTGTGCGCGCCGAGGACCGGCTTGGAGACTCCGCCCGCGCGGCCCTCGTAGACGGTGCCGCACTTGTCGACGGCGAAGTTGTAGCCGAAGTCTCGCCAGCCGCTGCTGACCACGTGGTAGCGGTACAGGCTGCGCAGGACCGCCGGGGCGTCCTTGCAGGCGTAGTTGTTGCCGGAGGCGCTGTGGTGGACGAACGCCGCCTTCACGGTGTTGGTGTAGGCGAAGGCCTTCTCGCGCAGGGACTCGTCCGCGCCCCACCCCCTGCGGGTGACGATCCGCGGGCGCGGGCCGATGTACGGGGCGGCCGCCGCGGTCAGTTCGCCGGCGAAGACGGCGTCCGCGGTGGAGTCGGCCTTGTTCAGCTCGGTGATCTCGTTCGCGCCGAGCGGGGCGTGGGGCACGTTGACCGCGGAGGCCTCGGCCATGTCCATGGTCAGGCCGGGCACGGCCATCTCGCCCTTGTCGTCGGCCGGTCCGCTGTTCTTGCCGTCACCGGCCCCGGCGGGCTCGGCAGCGCCCGGGTCGATGAGTTCGATGCGCATGCCCGAGGGCAGCCGGGAGCCCGCGCGGGTGGCCGGGGTGTCCAGTTCCGCCTGGACGCGGACCTCGACGCCGTCGGACTCGCCGACCCACAGCGGGGCGGTGGCGCCGCGGACCCGGCCGGATTCGCGCTCCACCGCGTCGAGGTCGGCCGCGTGCTCGCTGTTGTGGACCTCGACGTCCTGCCAGTCGGACCAGGTGGCGGTCCGGACGGAGCGGGTACGGACCTGGACGCGGCCGTTGAGCTGGGCGGTGACGTCGTCCCAGACGACGCCGACCATCGAGAACGTCTTGACCTCGCGGGCGGCCAGGCCCTGCGTCTCGGGGCCGCGGGGCGAGGCGCTCATTCCGGGGACGCCGGGTGTGCGGTCCGCCGCGGGTCCCAGGGGGACGAGCGGCAGCGACTGGGTGGACCCGGCCGGGGTCACGGGGACGGTTTCGGCGAGTGCTGGAGTCGGGAGCGCGAGGGGCAGGGCCAGTACGGCGGCCGTCGCGACGCCGATCGAGGAAGCAAGGAATCCACGCATGAAAAGGATGGTGGGCACGCTCCCCACGGGGCGCCATCCGAGATCTGATGCTCCGTCCGCTGCGCCGCGGATGCCCCTCCCTCGTACGGAGGAGCCGCGCACCCCCGTACGGGGGAGGGCCCCGCGTACCCTGTGCCGGGTGAACGCCATTGACCGCACCCCTGCCGACCTGCTGCGATCCGCGCTCGCCGCCGATCCGGGCCGCCCGCTCGTCACCTTCTACGACGACGCCACCGGCGAACGCGTCGAATTGTCCGTCGCGACCTTCGCCAATTGGGTGGCCAAGACCGCGAACCTGCTCCAGGGCGACCTGGGGGCCGAGCCCGGGGACCGGCTCGCACTGCTGCTCCCCGCTCACTGGCAGAGCGCGGTGTGGCTGCTCGCCTGCGACTCGGTCGGGGTCGTGGCCGCGGTGGGCGGGGACCCGGCCGACGCCGATCTCGTGGTCAGCGGGCCGGACACGCTTCAGGAGGCGCTGGAGTGCGGCGGCGAGCGGGTGGCGCTCGCTCTGCGGCCGCTGGGCGGGCGCTTCCCGCAGCCCCCGGCCGGGTTCGCGGACTACGCGGTGGAGGTGCCGGGCCAGGGTGACCGTTTCGCCCCCTTCATCCCAGTGGAGCCCGCAGGTCCCGCGCTGGTCGTCGACGGTACGGAGCTCTCGCACGCGGCCCTGGTCGACCGGGCCCGCGAGGACGCGGCGAAGCTCGGGCTGGGTGCGGGGTCGCGGGTGCTGACCGGGCTGGGCTACGACACCTGGGAGGGGCTGTCCGCGGGGCTGTACGCCGCGCTGGCGGCCGGGGCCTCCGTGGTGCTCTGCCGGAACCTGGACCGGCTGTCCGCACAGGCGCTGGCCCAGCGGACCGAGAGCGAGCGCGTCACCCACACGGTCTGAAACCGGGGCGTGGTCCGTCACCCGGACTGATCAATCTCGGGAACGGCCGATCTGTCACCCGCATGGCCCTAGACACGACCCCGCCCCCGGGCTGCCGCGACGTCCCGGGGGCAGGATCGGCAGTGGCCGTGCTCACCCGTACGGCTGCTCGCAGCGGCGAGGGGATGCACGCCAGTGACGGACAGCGCAGGCATACCGGGCGGCACCGATGCGGCCGGAGGCGACCCACGGCCTCCGCGGAACCGCAGGCGTCGCCCGATGCGCTGGATCGGCCTCGGGCTGGCCCTGCTGGTGCCGGCGGGGGCGGCCGCCGGCTGGTGGCTCTACGACAGGCTCGACGGGAACATCACCGAGGACACCTCGGCCGCGGCCGAGCTGGAGCGCTTCGAGCGCGAGCGCCCGGCGGCCCTCGCCACGGGTGCCCGGAACATCCTGCTGATCGGCTCCGACTCGCGCTCGGGCCGGGGCAACGCCGGCTACGGGCAGGACAAGGGCACCCAGCGCTCGGACACGACGATCCTGCTGCACCTGCCGAAGGACCGCGGGAGCGCGACGGCGGTGTCGATACCGCGGGACCTGATGACGGAGATCCCCTCCTGCCTGCAGCCGGACGGGAGCCGCACGCGCGTCTCCTTCGCGCAGTTCAACTGGGCGTTCGAGTGGGGCGGGGCCGCCTGCACGATCCGGACCGTGGAGAAGCTCACGGGCATCCGGATCGACCACCACATGGTCATCGACTTCCGCGGGTTCAAGCGGATGGTCGACGCCGTGGGCGGGGTGGAGGTGTGCCTGAAGGATCCGGTCGACGACGTACAGGCGAAGCTGAAGCTGCCGGCCGGCCGACAGACCCTGCGGGGCGAGCAGGCACTGGGATTCGTCCGCGCCCGGCACAGCCTGGGCAACGGCAGCGACACCGAACGGATGGAGCGCCAGCAGCAGTTCCTCGGCTCGCTCGTCAAGAAGGTGCAGAGCAACGGCGTTCTGCTGAACCCGGCCCGGCTGTATCCGCTGCTGGACGCGGCGACCTCGTCGGTGACCACCGACCCCGGGCTGGCCTCGCTGCGGAACATGTACGAACTCGTACGGGGCGTAAGGGGTATACCGACCGAGCGCATCACCTTCCTGACCGTGCCGCGCCGGGCGTACGCCCCCGACCCGAACCGGGACGAGCTGGTGGAGCCGGACGCGGCACGGCTGTTCCGGCAGCTGCGGGAGGACGAACCGGTGACGGTGACCCCGCCGCGGCCGAAGGCTTCGGCGCAGGCGTCGCCGCAGGGTTCGGCGCAGGCCACGGGCCCGGCGACCGCCGCGCCGACCCCGGCCGCGACCGCCTCCGGCGCGCTTTCGGAAGGGAATTCGACCGGCGAGGGAACCTCGACCCCCTCCGCACCCATCCCTACCTTCACAGGAACGACCGCGGGGAACTCCGAGTGCCGGTAAAGCAATCCCAAAAGCCGGTGACCGAACCGAGCGGGATGAGCAGTTCGCCCCGTTATAAGGGGAGTGGAATTTGTCACCACCATGGTTTACCGCCGAACAGGGCGGATAAGGTGAGCGATCCGGTGCCCGGCCGGACCGGAGACCGGGTACCAGCAGCCGGATCGTTGACCGTGCGCCTTGGGGAGGCGCATCGCGAGGCACCCGACGGAGGATTCGAGCAACCGTGGATGCGCAAAGCCGTGGGCGGGCGGACGAGATCGACCCCGCAGACCAGTGGGTGCTCAATCCCCGCACCGGCCACTACGAGCTGCAATTGAACGACTCCGCAGCGCAAGAACGCCCCAAGGTGGCCGCCCCGCGCAGATCCTCGTCGGCGCCCGCCGGCCCCAGGACCACCTCGCCCGGTGTACCGAAGCCGCGCCGGGGCGACGCCCCGCCCGGCGGCCGCAGGGGCGGCCGCTCGCGCAAGGGCGACGGTGGCGGACGCCGCAAGAAGGCCCTGCTGATCACCAGCGGGACCCTGGCGCTGCTGCTGGTCGGCGGCGCCACGGCGGCGTACCTCTACTACGACCACCTCAACGGCAACCTCAGCGTCACCGACATCGCGGGCGCGGGCACCGGCGGCTTCAAGAAGGACCAGGCCATCAACATCCTGGTCATCGGCACCGACAAGCGCAGCGGTGCGGGCAACGAGGGCTACGGCGACAAGGACAGCGTCGGGCACGCCGACACCACGATCCTCTTCCACGTCGCCAAGGACCGCTCCAACGCCACCGCACTGTCCATCCCCCGCGACCTGATCACCAACATCCCGGACTGCCCGACGAAGCAGCCGGACGGCACCGTGAAGCAGATCCGCGGCGCGAAGGGCGTGCGCTTCAACACCAGCCTGGGCCAGGAGGGCCGTGACGCGGGCTGCACGATGCGTACGGTCAAGGACCTCACCGGCATAGAGGTCGACAACTTCATGATGGTCGACTTCAACGCGGTGAAGACCCTCAGCACCGCGGTCGGCGGCGTGCCCGTGTGCCTGGAGAAGGACGTCGACGACAAGGACTCCAGGCTCAAGCTGTCCAAGGGCGAGCACAAGCTGGAGGGCGAGCAGGCGCTGGCCTTCGTACGCACCCGGCACGCCTTCGGCAACGAGAGCGACCTGGACCGCATCAAGACCCAGCAGCAGTTCCTCGGTTCGATGATGCGCGAGATGAAATCCAAGGAGACGCTGACCAGTCCGAAGAAGTTCTTCTCGCTCGCCGAGGCGGCCACCAAGTCGCTGACGGTGGACCAGGGGCTGGGGTCCATCGACAAACTCACCGATCTCGCGGGCGAGTTGAAGGACATCGACCTCAAGAACATCACCTTCACCACCCTGCCGGTGCTCGACAACCCGGCCGAGAAGGTCAAGGCGACCGTCGTGGTCAACCAGGGGCTGGCCGAACCGCTGTTGCAGATGATCCGGGGGGACGTCTCGCTCACGGAGGTCGAGAAGAAGGAGCAGGCGGCGAAGGAGGCGGCCGACGCGGACGCGAAGGCCAAGCAGGACGCACTGCTCCAGGGCAACCGGGCGCCCGCGGGTGAGGTACGGGTGAGCGTCTACAACGGTGGCGGGCCCAAGGGCGCCGCCTCCACCACGCTGCAGTGGCTGCAGAACTCCAAGGGGATGTCCAAGGCCAGCAACCAGGGCAACGCGCCCTCGAAGGTCGACGCCACACAGCTGGAGTTCGCGCCCGACCAGGCCGACCAGGCCCGGGCGCTCGCGGACGCCCTCGGGCTGCCGGCCACCGCGCTGAAGATGGGGACGACCGACGCGGCGGCGCAGACCCCGATGAAGCTGACGCTGGGTCCGGACTTCCAGAAGGCGGGCAGCCCGCTGGCCCCGCCGGTGCCGCAGGAACTGCCGGAGGACGTCCAGCAGGCGCAGGCCGACAAGGCGATCTGCGCCAAGTAGCGGGACCTGGCCGGTCGGACCGGCGCAATGTGACCAAGAAGGACCTTGAGGGGGAGACGCGTGAGGCACAGCGGCGTGCGGGAGGAGGGGGCGAGCGCCCAGGCCGACGGGGACATACCCGTCGGCGGGGCGGGCGCGCCCGGCACGGTGCCCCCACCGAGGGGCGGCTCCAGGCCGCCCGGCGGGGCCGGCGCCCGCCCCGCCGGGCGGGGCCGCCGGCGCGCACTGCGCTGGATCTCCTGCGTCCTGTCCCTGCTCATACTCGCAACCGCGGCGGCCGGCTACCTGTACTACCGGCACCTGAACGGCAGCATCCAGACGGACGCACTGAACCTCGGTGAGAACAAACTGGGCGGTTCCAAGCCCAACGCCTTCGGGCAGACCCCGCTGAACATCCTGCTGATCGGCTCGGACGCGCGCGACGACGCGGAGAACCAGGCCCTCGGCGGGGCCACGGACACCTTCGACGGACCGCCGCTCGCGGACGTCCAGATGCTGCTGCACCTGTCCGCGGACCGCACCAACATGTCCGTGGTCTCGATGCCGCGCGACACGATGCTGATGATGCCCAAGTGCACCGAGCCGGGCGGCAAGGTGCACCCGGCCAGCAAGGGCCTCGTCCAGACCAACGAGTCGATCCAGCGCGGCGGACCGGGTTGCACGGTCGCCGCCTGGACCGAGCTGACCAAGATCCCCATCGATCACTTCATGATGATCGACTTCAAGGGCGTGGTCCGGATGGCGGACGCCATCGGCGGCGTCCCGGTCTGCGTCGAGCAGAACGTGCACTCCCGCACCCGTGACGGGAAGGGCTCCGGTCTGAAGCTGCCGAAGGGCACGAGCGTCATCCAGGGCGAGACGGCCCTGCAGTGGCTGCGCACCCGCTACGGCTTCGAGGACGGCACCGACATAGGCCGCACCCACGCCCAGCACCAGTACATGAACTCGATGGCCCGGGAGTTCCGCAAGAACGCGAAGCTCAGCAACCCGGTCAAGCTCAACAGCCTGGCCCAGGCGGCGATCGAGGCCATGGTCGTGGACACCGGCCTGAACAAGATCGACAAGTTGTTCGACCTCAGCATGGAGTTGAAGAAGGTCCCGCCGGGCCGGATCACCATGACCACCATGCCGTGGATCTACAGCACCAAGCCCGGTCTGGACGGCCGCGTCGAGCCCAAGCCGGGCGAGGCCGAGGACCTGTTCAGGATGGTCCGCGAGGACATCGCCCTCGACGGCCGGGGCTCCGGCTCCCCCTCGCCCTCCGCGACGCCCGCGGCCCCGGGCGCACCGGCCTCGTCGTCCACCCCGTCCGCCCCGTCCCAGCAGCCGAGCACGACCCCGACGGCCGCCGCCACGGCCGCGCCGCCCGCGAAGATCGCGGTCACCGTCCGCAACGCGACCGGGGGCAAGGACGGCGCCCAGCCCAAGGTGAAGGGCCGCGCCAGCGAGGTCGCCGCCCTGCTGACCGGCAAGGGCTTCACCAAGGTCGTCGCCGACACTCAAACGGGCGCCGAGGACACCTCGGTGATCCGCTTCGCCACCGACGCCCAGGCGGCCGACGCGGCCGCCGTGGCCACCGCCCTCGGCCTGCCCGCCGGCTCGATGCAGAAGTCCGACCAGGTCGCCGGGATCGTCCTGTTCGTCGGAAAGGACTGGCGGACCGGCGGCTCGCCGGCCGCGCCG
The DNA here is from genome assembly GCF_044748225.1 of Streptomyces sp. NPDC090021. Lineage (NCBI taxonomy): Bacteria > Bacillati > Actinomycetota > Actinomycetes > Kitasatosporales > Streptomycetaceae > Streptomyces > Streptomyces sp. NPDC090021. The sequence continues at coordinate 19,270 of NZ_JBIVFO010000008.1, forward strand.
CCGGCGGCCCCGACCAAGGCCCCGGACTCCGCCCACGCCCTCAACGGCGACAACGACCAGGCCTGCATGCCGATCCAGCCCGGCTTCACCTGGTAGCGGACGGGCACATCGGACACGCGCAAGGGGCCCGGCGCGGGAGCTGCGTACGATCGCAGTCCCCGCGCCGGGCCCCGTTCGCGTCTCAGGCCTGCGGGACGCCGGGCACCACGGCCGGGCGGCGGCTCGCGATGAGCTTGTCCGCCAGGGACCGCGGGCTGGTCAGGAAGCCGAAGCCCCAGCTCAGGTGCATGGTCGCCAGGGCGACGGGGATCTGCGCCCGGGCCCCCAGCGACAGCCCCCGGCCCGCCGGGACGGAGCCCGCGGCGATCGCCGCGAGGTAGCCCGCCGGGACGGCGAAGCCCAGCGGGGTGACGGTAACGCCCAGGACCACGCCCGCGGCGAGCGCGCAGACGAGGGCCGGCGGGGCCAGGTAGCGCATGTTGATGGAGCCCGAGTGGTAGCGGGCCACCACGTGCCGCCAGCGGCCGTAGTCCTTGTACTGCTTGGCCAGGGCCCTGACCGAGCGCCGAGGCCGGTACTGCACCTTCAGCTCGGGCGAGAACCAGATCAGCCCGCCGGCCTCGCGGATACGGAAGTTCAGCTCCCAGTCCTGGGCGCGGATGAACTCCTCGTTGTAGCCGCCCTGCTGTTCCAGCGCCTCGCGGCGGAAGACGCCGAGGTAGACGGTCTCGGCCGGGCCGGCCCGGCCACCGGTGTGGAAGGGGGCGTTGCCGACGCCGATCTTCGAGGTCATCGCGGCGGCGACGGCCTCCTCCCAGGCGTTCTCGCCTTCGGCGTGCATGATCCCGCCGACGTTCTGCGCACCGGTCTCCTCCAGGAGGCGGACGGCGGTGGCGATGTAGTTCGGGGAGAGCATGCCGTGGCCGTCGACGCGTACCACGATCGGGTGACGCGAGGCCTTGATGGCGGCGTTGAGGGCCGCCGGAGTCCGGCCGGTGGGATTCGGAACGGTGTGGACTCGGGGATCCTCGGCGACCAGTTCGGCGGCGATCTCGTCGGTGCGATCCGTGGACGGCCCGAGTGCGATCACCACCTCCATCTCGCCCGCATACTCCTGTTCCAGGATGTGGCGGACGGACTCGCGGAGGTAGTGCTCCTCATCGAGCACCGGCATGATCACCGAGACTGCGGGCTGCTGGGCGGGCATGTGGTCCTTCAAGGTCGGGTATCGGTGTCACGTTACCGCGTACGGGGGAACCAGGTGCGCGCCGAGCGATCGGTACGGACAGCGGCTGATCGTATGGGCCTACTGTTCTGTCGAATCAGCCGGCCGAGGCACCCGAGGGCCGGCCCGTCCTTCGACCGGTATCCCTGTGCTCCCGCGGAGGTGTCCACCGTGCCCCAGCCGCACCGTCCCACCCGTCCAGCCGGGCCGCCCCGGCCACAGCACGTGCGGCGCGGCGGCGGCGGACCGGCCCGGCACCGGGCGGGCCGGCCCCGCTGGGGGGTGCGGCTCGCGGCCGGGCTGTCGGTGGCGGTGCTGGGCTCCGGGGCCATCGGGCACGCGGTGATGACCGGTCTGGACACCGGGATCGAACGGGTGGACCCGTTCAAGGACATGAAGAACCGCCCGCAGGCCGGACACGGCATCAACTTCCTGCTGGTGGGCACCGACGGCCGGGAGAAGGTCAGCCCCGAGGAGAAGCGCGAGTACCGCCTGGGCGGGGCGCCCTGCCGCTGCACCGACACGATCATGCTGGTGCACCTGTCGGCGGACCGGGAGCGGGCGAGCGTCGTCAGCCTGCCCCGCGACAGCTACGCCGAAGTGCCCGCGCACCGCGACCTCGTCACCGGAAAGGCGCACGGACCCCACCCCGTGAGGCTGAACGCGGCATACGCGGAGGGCGGGCCCAACCTCACCGTGCGGACGGTCGAGAACATGACCCGGGTGAAGATCGACCACTATCTGGAGGTCGACTTCACCAGCTTCATGAAGACGGTCGACGCGATGGGCGGCGTGGAGATCTGCACCGCCAAGACCATGCGCGACCCGAACACCGGCCTCGACCTGCTGCCCGGCACCCACCGGCTGACCGGCGGGCAGGCCCTGCAGTACGTGCGCTCGCGCCACGTCGACGGCGCCTCCGACCTCGGCCGGATGCAGCGCCAGCAGCGGTTCGTCGCCGCCCTGATCAAGCAGGCGACCGGCGGCGGGGTGCTGCTGAACCCGGTCAAGTTCAAGGAGCTCAGCTCCACCCTGCTCGGCTCGGTCCGCGCCGACCGGGGCTTCGGCTCGGAGCAGCTGCTGGCGCTCGGGCAGGCGATGCGGGACTTCACCCCCTCCTCCTCCGAGTTCGCCTCGGTGCCCGTCGGAAATCCCTCGTTCCGCGTCAAGGGCATCGGCTCCACCGTGAAGTGGGACGAGCCGAAGGCGGCCAAGCTCTTCGAGGCGCTGCGCGAGGACCGGCCGTTGGCCCCGGCCCGGCCCGGGAAGGCCGCCGCCGGCCGGCCCGCCGCCGTGCCGGTGGACGTGCCCCCCGCGCAGGTCCGGGTCCAGGTGGAGAACGGGACGCGGATCGACGGGCTGGGCGGGCGCGTCGACTCCGCGCTGCGCGCCACCGGCTTCGACACCACGCGGGCCCCGGGCAACGGCGCGAGCCGGGACGTCAAGCGCACGGTGATCACCTACGACCCGCGCTGGGACCGCTCGGCGCGGTCGGTGGCGACCGCGCTGCCGGGCAGTGAACTGCGGGCGGTCGCGGGGCAGGGCCGGACGGTCACGGTGATCGCGGGCGCCGACTACCGCAGGGTGGTGCCGGTGCGCGCGGAGGACCCGTACCAGGGCGCCTTCGGGGTCGTCAGCGGTGATCAGGTGGTCTGCGGAAGCTGAGGGGGCTGAGGGAGCTGAGGGGCCCGTACGGCGGCGGCACGGCGGCGGCCGCACGGGCCTGCCGCGGGCCGTCTCAGTCGTCGAATCCCTGGGCGGCGCGCTCCTCGCGCAGGGCCATGATGGCCTGGCGGCGGGCGAGCCGGTGGGTGCGGCGGATCTGGGCCTCCTGGTAGCGCCGCTCGTCCTGCTCCGTCTCCGGGAGCACCGGCGGGACCCGGCGGGGCTTGCCCTCGGAGTCGACCGCGGTGAAGACGAGGTAGGCGCTGCCGACCTGGGTGGCGGGGGTGGACTCGTTCCACCGCTCGGCGAGGACGCGTACGCCGATCTCCATGGAGGAGCGGCCGGTCCAGTTGCACTGGGCCTTCACGTGGACGAGGTCGCCCACGCGCACGGGAGCGAGGAAGGCCATCTCGTCCATGGAGGCGGTGACCGCCGCACCACCGGAGTGACGGCCCGCCACGGCGCCGGCGGCGTCGTCGACCAGCTTCATGATGACGCCACCGTGCACCGTGCCCAGGAGGTTGGTGTCGTTGGCGGTCATGATGTGGCTGAGGGTCGTCCGGGAGGCAGCGGTCGGCTTCCCGGGCAGCTCGCCCGGTATCTGTGTCATACGGACACCTTAGATGGGACACGCGGGCATCAGCTCTGCAACAGCACCGGTACGGATCCTCCCCCGGGCTGTCGAAGGCGCCGCCCCGGCAGGCATTCTTGGGCGCATGAATGACTGGCCAGAAGGTCGTGACGACGCCTACGGACGCGGCAGCGCGCGTCCGCAGCCCGAAGGTGTGCAGCGGATGCGGCACATCCAGCGGCAACCCCAGCAGCCGCCGCGGCCCGCGCAGCCCCCGCGGCCGCAGCGTCCGGCGGGGCCGCTGCCCACGCCCGGTGTCCCTCCGCAGCAGGTGGGCGGCCACGACACGTACGGCGGTTACGACAGCGGCTACAACACCGGCCAGGTCTACGGCTCGCCCTCCGGCGGCGCTCCCGGCCGCCCGCCCGGCCCCGGCGGACCGTCGGGGCCGGGCGGCCCCGGGGGACGGCCCGGCCCCGCGCCGGACTGGCGCAAGCGCATCAAGGTCGGCTCGATCGTGCTGGTCTCCGCGCTCCTCGTGACGTCCGTCTCCACCTACTTCTGGGCCGACTCCAAGGTGCGCCGCGAGGTCGACCTCTCCAAGGTCATCGAGCGGCCGAAGGAGGGCGACTGCACGACGTACCTGATCGTGGGCTCGGACAGCCGTGAGGGCATGTCCGACGAGGAGAAGAAGAAGCTCCACACGGGCTCGGCCGAGGGCAAGCGGACCGACTCCATGATGATCCTGGCGAAGTGCTCCAGCGGGAACACCATGATCTCGCTGCCGCGCGACTCGGACGTGGAGATCCCCTCCTTCGTCGGCTCCCAGTCCGGCAAGAAGTTCCCCGCGCAGGGGCGGCGCGTCAAGCTGAACGCGGCGTACGCGGAGGACGGTCCCGAGCTGCTGGTGCGGACGGTCGAGCACAACACGGGCCTGCGCATCGACCACTACGCGGAGATCGGCTTCGCCGGCTTCGCGAACATCGTGGACGCGCTGGGCGGTGTGGAGCTCGACATCGAGAAGGGCTTCAAGGACGAGAAGTCCGGCGCCGACTTCCAGGCGGGCCGGCAGACGCTGAACGGCGAGCAGTCGCTGGCCTTCGTCCGTACCCGCTACGCCTTCGCCGAGTCCGACCTCCAGCGGACCAAGAACCAGCAGAAGTTCCTGGCGGCGCTCGCCGGCCAGGCCGCGACCCCCTCGACGATCCTGAACCCGTTCACGCTCTACCCGGTGCTGGGTGCGGGCCTGGACACGCTCATCGTCGACAAGGACATGGGCCTGTACGACATGGGCCAGATGTTCTTCGCGATGAAGGGCGTCAACGGTGGTGACGGTGTGTCGATGAACATCCCGATCTCCGGCCAGCGCGGCGGCAACCTCGTCTGGGACAAGGCGAAGGTGCAGCAGTTGGTGAAGCAGATCCAGAACGACGAGAAGGTCACCGTCCGCGGCAACTGACCGCGGGAGGGGTGCCGCCCCGCCTCCCCGGACCGGGAATCAGGCGTCCGGGGAGAAGCGGATGGCGGCGGCGGGCAGCTCGGCCTCGCACCACACCCGGGCGCCCGCGCGCAGTTCGTTGTCGGCGCCCACGACGGCGCCGTCACCGACGACGGTGCCGTCGAGCACGGTCCGCGCGCCCACGCGGGCGCGGGCGCCGATCAGGCTGGCGTTCACCTGCGCGTCCGGGCCGATGACGGCGTCGTCGAGCACGATGGAGCCCTGGACGACCGCCCCGGCCTCGATCCGGGCGCCGGCGCCGACGACGGTGCCGCCCGACAGCTTGGCTCCGGCGGCGACCTGTGCGCCGGGCAGGACCAGGGACTCGCCGCGGCGGCCCGGCACGGCCGGGGAGGGGACGACTCCGCGGACGAGGTCGGCGGAGGCCTGGATGATGGACTCGGGCTTGCCGAGGTCCATCCAGTAGGTGTTCTCGGTGACCCCGTGGAGCGTGGCCCCGGAGGCGAGCAGGCCGGGGAAGGTCTCGCGCTCGACGGAGACCGGACGGCCGGCCGGGATGGAGTCGATGACGCTGCGGCGGAAGACGTAGCAGCCGGCGTTGATCTGGTCGGTGATGATCTCTTCGGGCGTCTGCGGCTTCTCGGTGAAGGCGAGCACCCGTCCGTCGGGGTCGGTGGGGACGAGACCGAAGGCGCGCGGGTCCTCGACCCGGACCAGGTGCAGGGAGACGTCGGCGTCGGCCGTCTCGTGCGCGTCCACCAGGCCGCGGATGTCCAGGCCGGTGAGGATGTCGCCGTTGAAGACGAGGACGGAGGAGTCGGGGCCGCCGGTCAGCCGCTGCCCGGCGTTGCGGATGGCGCCGCCGGTCCCCAGGGGCTCGTCCTCCACCACGTATTCGAGGCTGAGGCCGAAGTCGGAACCGTCCCCGAAGTAGGGCTCGAAGACCTCGGCGAGGTAGCAGGTGGCCATGACGATGTGCGTGACGCCGGCGGCGGCGGCCCTGGCTATCTGGTGGGCGAGGAACGGGACGCCTGCCGTGGGGACCATGGGCTTGGGCGTGTTCACCGTCACGGGGCGCAGCCGTGTCCCCTGTCCGCCGACCAGCAGGATCGCTTCCGTCATTGCGTTCTCCCCAACCGATTCCGGCGTACGAAGGTCCAAATTTAGCCCATCCGGGGGCGCCCGGAAGCCGGTGCCGGATGTGTCGGCGGGCGCGCGCCGCGAGCGGGGCCCGTACCGGGACGACCCCCGGCCGTGGCCGGGGGTCGTCCTGGTACGCGCAGGTCGCAGGCTTGCGGCTACGGCAGGTTGCGGGCCATGACGATCCGCTGAACCTGATTCGTGCCTTCATAAATCTGCGTGATCTTGGCGTCGCGCATCATGCGCTCCACCGGGTAGTCACGGGTGTAGCCGTAACCGCCGAGGAGCTGGACGGCGTCCGTGGTGACCTCCATGGCCACGTCGGAGGCGAAGCACTTGGCCGCGGCGCCGAAGAACGTCAGGTCGCCGTCGACGCGCTCGGACTTGGCGGCGGCAGAGTACGTGAGCTGGCGGGCGGCCTCGATCTTCATGGCCATGTCCGCGAGCATGAACTGCACGCCCTGGAAGTCGCCGATCGGCTTGCCGAACTGCTTGCGCTCCTGGACGTAGCCCTTGGCGTAGTCCAGGGCGCCCTGTGCGATGCCGAGGGCCTGGGCGGCGATCGTGATGCGGGTGTGGTCGAGGGTCTTCATCGCGGTGGCGAAGCCGGTGCCCTCGGCGCCGATCATGCGGTCGGCGGGGATCCGGACGTTGTCGAGGTAGACCTCGCGCGTCGGGGAGCCCTTGATGCCGAGCTTCTTCTCCGGCGCGCCGAAGGACACGCCCTCGTCGCCCTTCTCGACGACGAAGGCGCTGATGCCCTTCGAGCGCTTCTCCGGGTCGGTGACGGCCATGACCGTGTAGTACTCGGAGACGCCCGCGTTGGTGATCCAGCGCTTGACGCCGTTGAGCACCCAGAAGTCCCCGTCGCGCACGGCGCGGGTCTTCATGCCGGCGGCGTCGGAGCCCGCGTCCGGCTCGGAGAGCGCGTAGGAGAACATCGCGTCGCCCTTGGCCAGCGGGCCGAGGTACTTGGCCTTGAGCTCCTCGGAGCCGGAGAGGATCACCGGGAGGGAGCCGAGCTTGTTCACGGCCGGGATGAGGGAGGAGGAGGCGCAGACGCGGGCCACTTCCTCGATCACGATGACGGTGGCCAGGGCGTCGGCGCCCGCACCGCCGTAGGTCTCGGGCACGTGGACGGCGTGCAGGTCGTTGGCGACCAGCGCGTCGAGGGCCTCCTGCGGGAAGCGGGACTCCTCGTCGACGGCTGCTGCGAACGGCAGGATCTTCGCCTCGGCGAGCGAGCGGACCGACTCGCGGAGCATGTCGTGCTCCTCGGCCGGGCGGTACAGGTCGAAGTCGGCAGAACCCGCCAAGATCTCTCACTCCCCAGTGACACGCGATACGTGATGCTAACTACCGTTAAGTAACCCAAGCTTAGTGTCCCGGTCACGGATGGCGATATGGACGGGCCACGTGAGCTGCGTGACAGAGACGGTGCTCCTGGGACGGTCCCAGCCTGCGGGCCCGACTATGCTCAGTGGCCGCAAACGGCCCCGCACCTCTGGAGCACCCATGGCCCCCCTCAGAATCACTGTGATCGGCACCGGCTACCTCGGCGCGACCCACGCCGCGGCGATGGCGGAGCTGGGCTTCGAGGTGCTGGGGCTGGACGTGGTGCCGGAGAAGATCAAAACGCTGGCCGCGGGCCGGGTGCCGATGTACGAGCCCGGACTGGAGGAACTGCTGGCCAAGCACGTGGCCGGGCTGCCGGGCTCGACCGGGCGGCTGCGCTTCACCACCTCCTACGAGGAGGTCGGCGCCTTCGGCGACGTCCACTTCGTCTGCGTGAACACCCCGCAGAAGTACGGCGAGTACGCCTGCGACATGTCCTTCGTCGACTCCGCGATGACCTCGCTGGCCCCGCACCTGACCCGCCCGGTGCTGGTCGTCGGCAAGTCCACGGTGCCGGTCGGTTCGGCACGGCGGCTGGCGCGGCTGCTGGCGGATCTCGCCCCCGCGGGCGAGGACGTGGAGCTGGCCTGGAACCCCGAGTTCCTGCGCGAGGGCTTCGCCGTCCAGGACACCCTGCACCCCGACCGGATCGTGATCGGCGTGCAGGGCGAGCGCGGCGAGAAGATACTGCGCGAGGTCTACGAGACGCCGCTGTCCGAGGGCAGCCCGCTCGTCGTCACCGACTTCCCGACCGCGGAGCTGGTGAAGACCGCGGCCAACTCCTTCCTCGCCACCAAGATCTCCTTCATCAACGCCATGGCGGAGGTCTGCGAGGCCGCCGACGGCGACGTGGCCAAGCTGGCCGAGGCCATCGGCCACGACGAGCGGATCGGCGCGAAGTTCCTGCGGGCCGGCATCGGCTTCGGCGGCGGCTGCCTGCCCAAGGACATCCGTGCCTTCATGGCGCGCGCCGGCGAGCTGGGCGCCGACCAGGCCCTGACCTTCCTGCGCGAGGTCGACTCGATCAACATGCGGCGGCGCGTGCACATGGTCGAGCTCGCCCGCGAGGCCGTGGGCGGGTCCTTCCTCGGCAAGCGGGTCGCCGTGCTCGGCGCCACCTTCAAGCCGGACTCGGACGACGTGCGGGACTCGCCCGCGCTGAACGTGGCGGGCCAGATACACCTTCAGGGCGGACAGGTCACCGTCTACGACCCCAAGGGCATGGAGAACGCCCGGCGGGTCTTCCCGACCCTCGGGTACGCGGACTCCGCCGTCGCGGCGGCCCGGGGCGCGGAGGTGGTCCTCCACCTCACCGAGTGGCGCGAGTTCCGCGACCTCGACCCGGTCGAGCTCGCCTCCGTCGTCACCGACCGGCTCGTGCTGGACGGCCGCAACGCGCTGGACCCGGTGCGGTGGCGTGCCGCTGGCTGGACGTACCGGGCGATGGGGCGGCCCCTGGCCTGACCCCTGCGGGGTTGCCCGGCAGAGGGGACGAACCCGGGGCTCCGCCCCGGACCCGGCGCCCCGAACGCCGGCGGGGCCGGAAGGGGCGGCGCGGCTAGGCCGGAGCGGCGGGGTTCGGGCGGCGGCGGGCGGTGAATTCGGTGTCGCGGATCACGCGGAGGGCGTTGCCCCAGGTCAGGAGGGCCAGGTCGGACTCCGGCCAGCCGCGGTCGAGGAGTTCCGCGATCAGCCGCGGGTAGCCCGAGGGGTCGGTGAGGCCCGTCGGGCGGGGGCCCGGCGGTTCGGTGCCGAAGGTCGCTCCGAGTCCGACGCAGTCCGGGCCGGCGATGGCCCGTACGTGGTCGAGGTGGTCCGCCACCGCGTGCAGGGAGTCCCCGGTGCGCGCGGTGTCGAAGGTGACCATCGCCAGGCCCTTCGCCTCGCGCAGCAGGGCGAGCACCTCGTCGGTCGCGTTCCCCGGATGCGGGTTCAGCGCGGCGGCCCCCGTGTTCGAGATGATCACCGGGGCCTTGGAGGCCCCCACGAGCCGGCGGGCGACCTCCGGTTCGCAGCCCGTGAGGTCCAGCAGGATCGCCAGCCGGTTCGCCTCCTGCACCACCTCGTGGCCGAAGGCCGTCAGCGTCTCCTGCGCCCAGGGCGCTCCCGCGGGCGCGAGGATCCGTACGCCCAGCGCGTGGAAGGCGCGCAGCGCGCCCAGGGAGTCCGTCAGCGTCCGGCCCGGGACGGGCCCGAGGAACGAGGCGATCCGGCCGCGGTTGCGGGCGTCCGCCATGTCGTCGGCGCTGAGTGCGAGGCGGAGGCTGTCGGGGTAGCGCCGCATCAGGGTCAGGGCCGCGTCGATCTGCTCCAGGGTGTCGGAGACGACCCGGTCGCCGGCCGCGCCCTCGCCCGGCCCGCCCTGCGGCGGCACGAGCAGGGACCAGAACTGTGCCCCCACTCCCCCAGCGCGCAGGCGCGGGATGTCGGTGTCGACGCCCGCGTCGGGGGTTTCGATGTCGTGGTACGGGCTCTGGCGCAGGGTCCAGACCAGCGTGTTGCACCCGTCGGCGACGGGGTGGACGGACAGCAGCGCGGCGGCCCGTTCGAGGGCGCTCGCCTGCGTCCCGGGTCCGGCGGGGGCCGTGAGGTGCTCGGCCCCGATGCCCACGGAGTGGGGTTCGTCCTGCAGGTCGGCCATGGCGTTCGCTCCGGTCTCGGCGGCAGCAGGGAGAGGTGCTGCCACCGTGACACGCGGGGTTGCGCGGCCGCCCGGCGGGTGTGGCGTTCGAGTGAACCGCAGGTCACAGCACTGGCTAGGTCCGCCGGCCCCCCTGGAGCACCGCGTTCGACGGGCCCCGGGTCGCCGACACCTCGCGCGCGACCGCTTCCGCGTCGCGCAGCGCGCGGACCGCGTTGGACCAGGTCAGCTTGGCCAGGTCGGCCCTGGACCAGCCGCGCGCCAGGAGCTCCGCGACGAGGTTCGGGTAGCCCGCGACGTCGTCCAGGCCGGACGGGGTGAAGGCCGTGCCGTCGTAGTCCCCGCCGATGCCGATGTGGTCGATCCCGGCCACCTCACGCATGTGGTCCAGGTGGTCGGCCACCGTGGCGGCGGTGGCCACCGGCCGCGGCCGTTCCGCCTCGAACGCCCGGTGCAGGGCCATCGCCTCGGGGGTGGTGTCGAGGTGGTGGAAACCGTGCGTCCGCAGGTTCTCGTCCGCGGCCAGGGTCCATTCGACCGCCGCCGGGAGGATGAACTTCGGGACGAAGGTGGCCATCGCCACCCCGCCGTTGGCCGGCAGCAGCGCCAGCACGTCGTCGGGGATGTTGCGCGGGTGGTCGCAGACCGCGCGCGCCGAGGAGTGCGAGAAGACCACCGGGGCGACCGAGACGGCGAGGGCGTCCCGCATCGTCGTCGCGGCGACGTGGCTGAGGTCCACCAGCATGCCGACGCGGTTCATCTCCCGGACGACCTCGCGGCCGAAATCGGTCAGGCCGCCGTGCCGGGGCTCGTCGGTCGCCGAGTCCGCCCAGTCGATGGTGTCGTTGTGCGTGAGCGTCATGTACCGCACGCCCAGCAGGTGCAGGGCGCGCAGCGTGGCGAGCGAGTTGTTGATGGAGTGGCCGCCCTCGGCGCCCATCAGCGAGGCGATCCGGCCGTCGGCGCGGGCCTGCTCCATGTCGTCCGCCGTCAGCGCCCGCACGAGGTCGCCGGGGTAACGGTCGATCAGCTGGGCGACGGCGTCGATCTGCTCCAGGGTGGCGCTGACCGCCTCGTCGCCCGCGTAGTCGGACCGCACGTACACCGACCAGAACTGCGCGCCGACACCCCCGGCGCGCAGCCGGGGGATGTCGGTGTGCAGGTGTGCGGACTGGTCGCCCGCGAGGTCTCGCTGCGCGAGGTCGTAGCGCACCTGCTGGCGCAGCGCCCAGGGCAGGTCGTTGTGACCGTCCACGACGGGGTGCTCGGCCAGCAGCTCGCGCGCCTCCGCCAGACGCTGCGCCGCGCTCACTTGCCGAACCCGAAGGACTCCGCGTTCGCGACCTTGGTGCGCAGCCGCTTGCCCTTCTCGGTGGCCTGGTCGTTCAGCTCCTGCTGGAAGTCGCGCATCCGGGCCAGCAGCTCCGTGTCGTGGGCGGCCAGCATCCGTACGGCCAGCAGGCCGGCGTTGCGGGCGCCGGCGACCGAGACGGTGGCGACGGGGACCCCGGCCGGCATCTGGACGATCGACAGCAGGGAGTCCATGCCGTCGAGGTGCTTGAGCGGCACGGGGACGCCGATGACCGGCAGCGGGGTGACCGAGGCGAGCATGCCGGGCAGGTGGGCGGCTCCGCCCGCGCCCGCGATGATCGCCTTCAGGCCGCGTCCGGCGGCCTGCTCCCCGTACTCGATCATCTCGCGCGGCATCCGGTGCGCGGAGACGACGTCGACCTCGTAGGGGATCTCGAACTCGTCGAGGGCCTGGGCGGCGGCCTCCATCACGGGCCAGTCCGAGTCGGACCCCATGACGATGCCGATGACCGGACCTGCGGCGGTGGTGCTCATTGCGTGACCGTTCCTCTGAGGTAGTCGGCAGCGTGGCGTGCGCGCTCCAGCACATCGTCCAGGTCGTCGCCGTAGGTGTTGACGTGGCCGACCTTGCGACCGTGTTTCACGTCCTTGCCGTACATGTGGATCTTGAGCTGGGGGTCGTGGGCCATGCAGTGCAGGTAGGCCGCGTACATGTCGGGGTAGTCCCCGCCGAGCACGTTCGCCATGACGGTCCACCGGGCGCGGGGGCGCGGGTCGCCCAGCGGGAGGTCCAGGACCGCGCGCACGTGGTTGGCGAACTGGGAGGTCACGGCCCCGTCCTGGGTCCAGTGACCGCTGTTGTGCGGACGCATCGCCAGTTCGTTGACCAGGATGCGGCCGTCGGTGGTCTCGAACAGTTCCACGGCCAGGTGGCCGGTCACGCCGAGTTCCCGCGCGATGCGCAGGGCGAGGGCCTGGGCCTCGCCCGCGAGCTCCTCGGGGAGGTCCGGGGCGGGAGCGATCACCGTGTCGCAGACCCCGTCCACCTGGCGGGACTCCACGACGGGGTAGGCGACCGCCTGCCCGTGCGGGGAGCGGACGATGTTCGCCGCGAGTTCGCGGACGAAGTCCACCTTCTCCTCGGCGAGGACCGGGACGCCCGCTTTGAACGGGGCCTCGGCGTCCTTGGGGGTGCGGACGAACCACACCCCCTTGCCGTCGTAGCCGCCGCGCACGGTCTTGAGGATGACGGGGAAACCGCCGACCTCGTCCGCGAAGGCGGCCACGTCGTCCGGATCGCTCACGATCCGGTGGCGGGGGCTGGGCGCGCCGATCTCGTCGAGCTTGGCGCGCATCACCCCCTTGTCCTGGGCGTGTACCAAAGCGTCGGGCCCCGGGCGGACGGGGATGCCGTCCGCTTCCAGGGCCCGCAGGTGCTCCGTGGGTACATGCTCGTGGTCGAAGGTGATCACGTCACAGCCGCGTGCGAACGCACGCAACGTCTCCAGGTCGCGATAGTCGCCGATGACGACGTCGCTCACGACCTGGGCCGCCGAGTCCTGTGGTGTGTCACTGAGGAGCTTGAATCTGATGCCGAGGGGGATGCCCGCCTCGTGGGTCATGCGGGCGAGCTGACCGCCGCCGACCATGCCGACTACCGGGAACGTCACTCCTCCAGGGTATCCGCCGGTATTCCGCCATCCGGACCTGACCCCGTGGGGTGTCCTGGCGCGATCCCCTCGTGTGCCGTGCGTCGCAGGGTGCCGGAAGGCACAGACGCAGCGCAGGGGGGAGACTTAGCATGGGTGGGTTGACGGAGAACGCCGGACGCCCCGAGGGGGCGGTGACACCGACAGGGACTGGCCTACTGATGAGCACGCAGGGCGGATCGGTCCTCGAACGCGTACGCGGCCTCCTGAGGGAGGTCGCCAGGTTCGGGGCGGTCGGTGGCCTGGGTGTCCTGGTCAACCTGGGTGTCTTCAACCTGATCCGGCACACCACCGATCTCCAGGTGGTCCGTGCGAGTGTGATAGCCACCGTCGTGGCCATCGCCACGAACTACCTCGGCTTCCGCTACTACGCCTACCGGGACCGCGCCCAGAGCGGCCGCACCCGCGAGATGGCCCTCTTCGCCGGCTTCAGCGCGATCGGCCTGGTCATCGAGAACGGTGTGCTCTACACGGCCACCTACGGCTTCGGCTGGGACGGTCCGCTCGCCAGCAACGTCTTCAAGTTCATCGGCATCGGCACGGCCACCGTCTTCCGCTTCTGGTCGTACCGGACCTGGGTGTTCAAGGCCCTGCCGCCGGTCGCCCCGCCCGTCGGCGCCGCCACCGCCACCGAGCCCTTGCCGGACCCGGCTCCCGTGCCCCGGCCGGAACGCCGGCCCGAACCCCTGCCGGAGCCGGAGCCCGCGAACAGCTAGGACGGCTACGACGGCTACGACGGCCAGGACCACTAGCGGACCGTCTTCTCCCGCTCGGCCGGTTCCGGGGCCGTCCGGCTGAGGAACAGCGCGAACACCGGGGGCTGCGTCTGGAGCAGCTCCAGGCGGCCGCCGTCCGCCTCCGCGAGGTCCCGGGCGACGGCGAGACCGATCCCGGTGGAGTTCCGGCCGCTGATGGCCCGCTCGAAGATCCGGTTGCCGAGGTCCGGCGGGACGCCAGGTCCCTCGTCCGTGACTTCCAGCACCGCCTGGTTGCCGATCACCCTGGTGCGCAGGGCGACGGTGCCGCCGCCGTGCATCAGGGCGTTCTCCACGAGGGTGGCCAGCACCTGGGAGACCGCTCCGGGCGTACCGACGGCCCGTACGCCCTGCTTCCCCGAGCGCACGATCGCCCGGCCCGCGCTGCGGTAGGCCGGCCGCCACTCCTCCACCTGCTGTTTGACGACCTCGTCGAGGTCGAAGGGGACCGCGGAGCCCGTGCGGGGGTCACGCGAGTTCGTGAGCAGCCGCTGCACCACATCCGTGAGCCGTTCCACCTGGGTCAGGGCGATCGTGGCCTCTTCCCGTACGGTCGCCAGGTCGTCGGTGACCGTGATCTCCTCCAGCCGCATCGACAGCGCCGTGAGCGGGGTGCGCAGCTGGTGGGAGGCGTCCGCGGCGAGGCGCCGCTCGGCGGTGAGCATCCGGCCGATCCGCTCGGCGCTGGAGTCCAGCACGTCCGCGACCCGGTCCAGCTCGGGCACCCCGTACCGCTTGTGCCGGGGCCGCGGGTCGCCCGAGCCGAGCCGTTCGGCGGTCTCGGCCAGGTCGGTGAGCGGGGAGGCCAGCCGGTTCGCCTGCCGTACGGCGAGCAGTACGGCGGCCACGACCGCCAGCAGGGCCACCGCGCCGACCACGGCCAGGGTCCGTACGACCTCCCTGGTCACGGTGGAGCGTGCCTCCTCCACGACGACGATCTCGCCCTGCTCGCCGCGGGCGGTGCCCCGTACGACGCTGCCGGAGATGGAGGCGCCGACCTCCACGGCCGGCTGCCCCGGGATCGTGATGCGCGCGTAGTGCCCGGCGTCGAGCTGCTCGGCGAGTTCGGCGGGGTGGTTCGGCTTCTTCTCCAGGACGTTCGCCTCGACGATGCCCACGAGGCGCAGCGCCTCGGCCTCGACCCGGTCCTGGGCGCTGCTGGTGATGGTCCGGGTCTCCACGATGACGAGGGAGACCCCGAAGACGGCGATCACCACGAGCACCACGGCGAGCGTGGACTGGATGAGGCGGCGGCGCATGGGCTAGGGCCTTTCTCGCCCTGAGGGGGTCGGGGGTCAGCTCTTCTCGAAGCGGAAGCCGACGCCGCGGACGGTGGCGATGTAGCGGGGGTTGGCGGCGTCGTCGCCCAGCTTCTTGCGCAGCCAGGAGATGTGCATGTCGAGGGTCTTGGTGGAGGACCACCAGGTGGTGTCCCAGACCTCGCGCATGAGCTGGTCACGGGTGACGACCCGGCCGGCGTCGCGCACCAGGACGCGCAGCAGGTCGAACTCCTTGGCCGTGAGCTGGAGCTCCTCCTCGCCCATCCAGGCGCGGTGCGACTCGACGTCGATCCGTACGCCGTGGGTGGCGGGGGGCTGGGCGGTCTCGGTGGCGCCGCGCCGGAGCAGGGCCCGGACCCGGGCCAGGAGTTCGGCCAGGCGGAAGGGCTTGGTCACGTAGTCGTCGGCGCCCGCGTCCAGGCCGACGACGGTGTCGACCTCGTCCGCCCGGGCGGTGAGGACCAGGATCGGGAAGCCGTGTCCCTCGGCGCGCAGCCGTCGGGCGACTTCCAGTCCGTCCATGCCCGGCAGGCCCAGGTCCAGGACGACGAGGTCGATCCCGCCCTGGAGTCCGGCGTCGAGGGCGGTGGGGCCGTCCTCCCGGACCTCTACCTCGTACCCCTCCCGGCGCAGAGCGCGGGCCAGGGGCTCCGAAATGGATGCGTCGTCCTCGGCGAGCAGTACACGCGTCATGTGGGTGATGGTAGTCCGCGGCGACTGAATCGAGAGGCCTGCCTGCAGACCCCTTCCGATCTGGGCTTATGAACGCTGGAGCGCCTTCGAATATGGTCGAACGGTTCCCGACTCGCCTTGTGATCCATCTCTCAAGTCCTTTCATATGCCGCACTGTCGTGTCGTATGGTGGCGAGACGCCTGATGCAATACCTCAGGGACCTTTGTGCCGAAAAGCAGCACATAGGTCTCTCTTTCTGTCCAGAACCGGACGGGCAGTCTCATCACCGACTGACCGGCCGGCCTTGACGGCAGTGAACGACCTGTTGGCCGGGCCCCTCGCGTGATGGTGCGCGGGCGGGCGTGGATCCCGGTTGCGGACTCCCTTCGCCCCCTCGTTGGACGGGGGCGAGACCCCGAGGCGTGGGGTGGGACGTCCGTCCGCCGGTGCCGGCCACCCCCCACCGGGCGCGGATGAGCTCACGAAGCCGAAGCGTCCCGAGCAAGCAAGGATCGACCATGGCTTCCAGCCTGACGACGGCCTCACCGAGCCCCGCTCACGAGAAGACCGTCCTCGGCCACCCGATCGGCCTGGCCACGCTGTTCATGACCGAGATGTGGGAGCGCTTCTCCTACTACGGCATGCGTGCGCTTCTCGTCCTGTACCTGGTCTCCGGCGGCGTCGACGCCGCGACCGGCAGCCAGGGCGGCGGCCTCGGCTTCACCGCGGCGACGGCCACGGCGATCTACTCCGTCTACGTGGCCATGGTCTACCTCATGGCCATGCCCGGCGGCTGGTTCGGCGACCGCGTCTGGGGCGCCCGCAAGACGGTCGCCATCGCCAGCTTCGTGATCATGGCGGGCCACGTGGCGCTCGCCGTCCCCGGCCAGCTGGCGTTCTTCGTCGGCCTGCTGCTCGTCGCGGTCGGCTCCGGTCTGCTGAAGGCCAACATCTCCACGATGGTCGGCCACCTGTACACCGACGCGGACGACCCGCGCCGTGACAGTGGCTTCACGATCTTCTACATCGGCATCAACGTGGGTGCCTTCGCGGCGCCGATCGCCATCGGCACCATCGGCGAGACGATCAACTGGCACCTGGGCTTCTTCCTCGCCGCCGTCGGCATGGGCATCGGCCTGGTCATCTTCCTGCTCGCCGGCCGGACCCTGAGCCCGAAGAGCAGCGTCGTCCCGAACCCGCTGAGCCCGGCCGAGCGCAAGGCCGTGGTCACCAAGGCCCTCGCCGTCCTCGCCGCCGTCGCCGTCTTCTACGGTGCCGTGGTCGCGGCGGACATGTTCACCATCAAGTGGGCGCTGTACCCGATCACGATCGCCGGTCTGATCATCCCGGTCGCCGTCCTCACCCGTATCAAGCGGGACAAGGACCTCACCGCCGGCGAGCAGACCCGGATGAGCGCCTACATCTGGTTCTTCGTGGCCGCGGCCGTCTTCTGGATGATCTACGACCAGGGTGGTTCGACCCTCTCGCTGTTCGGTGACAAGAGCTCCGAGCGCAGCCTGTTCGGCTGGGAAGTCCCGACCACCATCTTCCAGTCGCTGAACCCGCTCTTCGTGGTGGCCCTGGCCCCGGTCTTCGCCGCCGCCTGGGTGGCGCTGGCCCGCCGCAACCGCGAGCCCAGCACCATCGTGAAGTTCTCGGTGGCCCTGATCATCGTGGGCGCCTCGTTCTTCGTCTTCGCCATCCCCCTGAGCCAGACCGCCGGCAACGACACCAAGGTCACCATGTGGTGGCTGGTGCTCATCTTCCTGATGCACACGCTCGCCGAGCTGTGCCTCTCGCCGGTCGGCCTGTCGGTCACCACGAAGATGGCGCCGCAGAAGTACGCCTCCCAGATGATGGGCGTCTGGTTCCTCGCGGTCACCGCCGGTGACTGCGTCACCGGTCTGCTCGGCCTGGCCGAGGTCCAGATGAACGGTGTCGGCGTGATCCTCTTCCAGGCGTTCGCCGCCGTCCTCGCCGGTGTCGCGATCGCCATGTACCGCAAGAAGGTCAACGCGCTGATGGACGGAGTGAACTGACCCGTCCCGCCCCGGCGGGGGAACGGCCCGGCACACCGGAAGGTGTGCCGGGCCGTTCCCGTGTCAGCGGGTGCCGCGCAGGCGGCGCCACGGGGTGAAGGTGAACACCGCGCCGCCGAGCAGGATCACCGTGCCGGCGACGAGGGCGAGGGCCTTGATGCCGCCCTCGTCCTCCGCGCCGGTCTCGGCGAGACCGCCCGAGGCGGCGCTGCCGGTGCCGCCGGTCGAGGAGCCCGAGCCGCCCGGCTGGGCGGTGGTGTCCAGTTCCAGCGAGACGCCGCTGCTGGTCGCCTTGCAGGGGACGTTGATCGGCGTGGAGCCGGGGGCCATCGTGACGTCGATGGTCAGCCGGTCCGGGCTGAGCGTCACCTTGCCGGACCTGCCGGGCTTGTAGGTGCCGGTCATGTCACTGAGGCTGACCGGGGCCTTGTCCGGGATGGGCTCGGCGTTGGCCGGGCCGGAGACCTTGACGGTGCCGCTGTCCGCGCCGCCGAGTTTCACGTCCATCGAGGGCTTGAGGGCTCCGGCGGGCAGGGCCATGGGGGCCGCCATCGCGCCCTTGGCGGTCTTGACGGTGAGGTCGTAGCTGCCGCCGTTCTTCCTGGCGTTGATCGTGACCGGGGTCCTGATGCCGCCGGGGACGACCGCCCCGCAGTCGAAGCTCACCTCGACCGCCTTGCCGGGGAAGTCGGTCCGGCCGCCTGCGCCGCCACTGCCGCCCGAGGTGGTGGTGCCGCCCGAGCTCGTGCCGCCGGTCGTCGTGCCGCCGCTGGTGGTGCCGCCCGTCGTCGTACCGCCTGTCGTCGTACCGCCCGTGGTGGTGCCGCCGCTGGAGCCGTCCGACACGTCGATGACGGCCCCGCCCCTGACCTCGCCGACCGGCGCGCACTTGGTGACGAAGGTGCCGAAGGGGAAGGTGACGGCGACGTCGTACCTGCCCGGGGTCAGGCTGACCCTGCCCGCCTTGGTGAGCTTCAGCTTGCCCTTCATCGTGGACATCTGCATGGGGGCCTTCTTGGGGATCGGCGGGTTCTTCTTCTCCCCGACGACCTTCAGCTCCCCGCCGCCACCGCCGACCGTGATCCAGCCGGTGGGCTGGACGGAGTCCCGCGGGATGTCCATCAGGTCGGTGTTGTTCGAGGCCGGCTTGACCGTCTCCCAGGACACCTCGACCTCGTCGCCCACCTTGGCCGTGGCCGGGGCGGTGACCTTGGCGGTGGTCTCGCCCTCGACCGGGGAGCCGCCGCCGGCCGGCGGCACGCACCTGACCTTGAACGTGGCCTCCGCGGCCTGGGCGGGAGGAGCCGTGATGGCGAGGCCCGCGCCGCCGAGCAGCAGCGCGACCAGGGCCGCGCTCACACTCCGTCGGTTCTTCACGATGGTCCCTTCGTCGTCGAACGGTTCTCAGACGGTGCGGACGTCTGTGGTGCTGTCTCCGGCGCGCTGTCCGGGGTGAACCACGGCAGGGCCGCCGTGGTGGTCGCCGGGGGCTCAGCCGCCGGCCGCTCGGCCGGGGCCGTCGCGGCCGGCCGCGCGGCGGGGAACCGGGGCAGCCGGGCCGTGACGGCCGCCGCGACCTCGGCGGCGGCCCGTACGCCCCGGTGGCGTCCGGCGCCGTGCCCGGTGCGCGGCCGGACCCTGTCGACGACGGCCATGCCGATGCGGAAGAGGGCGGCCGGGATCACCACGAGGAGCAGGCCCCAAAAGAGCAGGACCCCGTACGGGCGGGCCACTGCCCAGGGCTGGGTGGCCACGACGGTCTCGCCGTACTTGAGGGAGATCGTGTGGTCGCCGTGGGCGCCCGCGGGGAGGGTGACGTCGAGTGCGACCTCCGCCTTGCCGCCGGGCGGGATGGTCCCCTTCCAGCGGGCCTCCTCCCACAGCGGGGCGAACACGCCGTGGGCGATGCCGAGCTGGAAGACGGGGTCCTTGACCGGGGCGGTGCCGAGGTTGCCGACGGTGACCTCGAACTTCCGGACGGCCGGGGCGCCGAACCAGGTCAGCACGCCGTCCTCACCCTCCAGCCGGACCCCCGTGAGCATCGCGAGGCGGCCCGTGCCGGATTCGGCGGGCAGCTCGGCCACCGGGTGGTCGGTGATCTTCAGGGGGACGGCGACGGTGGACCGGTCCCCGTTGACGGAGGTGACGTTGACGACGCAGGGGCAGGGCTTCGGCGGTGCCACCACGGGCAGCTGCGCCGCGAAGCGGCCGTCATCGGCGACGGAGACGGCCGCCCCGTCGGCGTTGGCGCAGCTGTTGGTGCCGCCGATCATGTTCTGCCCGCAGACCAGCAGCATGACCAGGGTCCTGGCCCGCCAGCCGGTGCCCGTCACGGTGAGCTCGGTGCCCTGGGCGGCCTCCTGGAGGGAGAGCGCCACGGTGGGCCGTACCTCGGCCGCGGCGGACGGGACCGCGGGGAGGAGTGCGAGGGCGCACGCCGCCAGCCCCAGCAGGAGGGACCGGGCGGTGCGGCCGACCGTGCCGCCGACCATGCCGCCGACCATGGCGCTCACCTGGAGGCTCCCGTCAGTTCGTGTTCCGGTGCAGGGGTCGTCGCTCCGGGCCTCCCGGAGGGTCCGCCGTCGGACCCGCCGTCCGC
The DNA here is from genome assembly GCF_044748225.1 of Streptomyces sp. NPDC090021. Taxonomy (NCBI): domain Bacteria; kingdom Bacillati; phylum Actinomycetota; class Actinomycetes; order Kitasatosporales; family Streptomycetaceae; genus Streptomyces; species Streptomyces sp. NPDC090021. Next base: position 39,732 of record NZ_JBIVFO010000008.1, read on the forward strand.
CGGTCCCCGCCGCGGACGCCGGCCGCGTACGAGGAACAGCGCGCCCAGCGCGGTCCCGCCGAGGCCGAGCAGCCCGAGGCCCGTCCAGCCGGCGGCCCGCCACGGCAGGAACCAGGCGGAGGCGGCCCCGGCGGCCCGGGCGCCGCCGGGGGCGGTCACGGTGACCGTGACACGGACCCGGTCGAGGGCCGGGGCGCCGGGCCAGGGCTCGGTCAGCTCGACCCGCTGCCCGGGGAGCAGCTCGACGGGGACGGCGCGCGGGCCGCGGCCGGGGACCTCGCCGAAGACGCCCTCGGCGCGGATGTCCAGTTCGGGGGCGAGGGCCACGTTGCCGCGGTTGACCAGGGTGTAGGCGACGACCGAGGCCGCGCCGCGGCCCCGTACGGCGACGTCCTCGACGGTGAGGGCGGCCAGGGTGGGACCGCCGACCCGCAGGTGGACCCGTACGCCCACCTCCCGGCCCGCTTCGGCGGCGATCACGGCGGCGGGGTGGTCGCCGGGTGACGACGTCGGCGGCACGGTGACGGTGAAGGGGACCACCGCGCGGGTACGGGGCGGGATCCTCACGGTGGCTCCGGCGCCGAAGCTGAACCAGGAACCGGCGCCGGGCGCGGACGCGGCGCCGGGCACGGGGGTGGCCGGACGCACCGCGAGGGCTCCGTCGGCGGTGTTGTAGGCGTCGGCCCCGCGCAGGGTGACGGTGCGCTCCCGGTCGGTGGTGTTGGTCAGGGCGAGGCGGTCCTCCAGCACGGCCGCGGGGGCGCCCTCCAGGTAGAAGTAGGGCCGGGTGCCGCCGGGCCGGGCAGCGGCCGTTCCGGCGGCGGGCTCGGCGGTCCAGCCCGGCTCGTCGGCGGCCGCGGGGGCGGCGGGGACCGTGTGCAGCGCGGCCGCGGCGAGCAGGACCAGGAGGAGGAGGCGGCGGACGTCGCGCCGGGGGCTGTGGAGCACGGGCATGGCCGGGGGTGCCCCGTTCAGGACCGGGCCTGCCGGCCACGCCGGGTCAGCCAGAGCACGCCGGCCGCGCCCGCGAGCATCACGGTGCCGCCGAGGGTGCCGAGGGCGAGGGCGGAGTCGGCGGGTCCGGTCTGCGGGAGGGTGTCGGGCGGGGAGTCGCCGCCGGAGGGTGTGCCGCTCCCGCCGCCGGCCGCGGTGACGTCCAGTTCCAGTGAGGGTCCGGGGCCGTTGCCGGGGGTGCAGGTGGTCGTGGTGCCCATCGCCTTGATGGTGAGCACGCCCGCGGTGAAGGTGACCTTGCCGCTCTTCCCGGGGGTGTAGGTGCCCGAGAGGTCGGTGATCTTGATGGGGGTGTCGGGCGGCACGGCCTCGGGGTTGGACGGGCCGGAGACCGGTACGGACGCCTTCTCGGCCCCGCCGACGACGATGACGGCGCTGGGGCTCATCGCGCCCTTGCCGAGCTCGATGGGGCTGGACGAGACGCCCTTCTGGAAGGACATCGTCAGCTTGTAGCCGTCGCCCTCCTTGACGGCCTTGATGTCGATGGGCGACACCGCCGACTTGTCCCCGATCGGGGTCTTGCAGTCGTAGGCCACGTCGACGACCGCTGCACGGGCCGTGGGGGCGGCGAGCAGTACCGCCGATCCGGCCAGCGCGGAGGCCAGCGCGAGCGCGGTGGAGCGTTTGCGGTCGGTCACCTTCGTCTTCCCCTCGGGCCACAGATAACTGACGGGACATCAGATCGGTGGCTCAAGGTACGCCCGGGGCCTTACGGAGGGAAGACAAAGGACAGGCCCGGATCGACCGTTCGTCAGTGCGCGCGGACGCCCTTCCGCCACACCGCGGACACCAGCGGTACGCCCGGCCGGTAGGCCAGGTGGACATGGCTGGGGGCGTCCAGCAGGGCCAGGTCGGCGCGGGCCCCGGGGGCCAGGACGCCGATGTCGGCGCGGCGCAGCGCGCGGGCGCCGCCGGCGGTGGCCGCCCAGAGGGCCTCGTCGGGGGTCATCCGCATGTCGCGCACGGCGAGCGCGATGCAGAACGGCATGGAGCTCGTGTAGGAGGAACCGGGGTTGCAGTCCGTGGACAGCGCGACGGTCGCGCCCGCGTCGATCAGGCGGCGGGCGTCGGGCCACTGGGCGCGGGTGGAGAACTCGGCACCGGGCAGCAGGGTCGCCACCGTGGTGTCCGCGGCCTGGGCGAGGGCGTCGACGTCGGCGTCGGTGAGGTGGGTGCAGTGGTCGGCGGAGGCGGCCTCCAGCTCGACGGCGAGCTGGACGCCGGGGCCGTAGGAGAGCTGGTTGGCGTGGACGCGCGGGATCAGGCCGGCGGCGGCGCCGGCGGTGAGGATCGCGCGGGCCTGGTCGCCGTCGAAGGCCCCCTTCTCGCAGAAGACGTCGACCCAGCGGGCGTGGGGGGCGCAGGCCGTCAGCATCTCGCCGGTGACGAGGTCGACGTAACCGGCCGGGTCCTCGGCGAAGTCCGGGGAGACGATGTGCGCGCCGAGGTAGGTGACCTCTTCGGTGTGCGCGGAGGCGATGCGCAGGGCGCGGGCCTCGTCGGCGACGGTGAGGCCGTAGCCGGACTTGGTCTCGAAGGTGGTGGTGCCCTGGCGGCGGGCCTCGTCGAGGTGGCGGACGAGGTTCGCCTCCAGCTCGGCGTCGGTGGCGGCGCGGGTGGCGGCGACGGTGGTGCGGATGCCCCCGGCGGAGTAGGCGCGGCCCGACATCCGGGCGTTGAACTCCTGGGTGCGGTCGCCGGCGAAGACGAGGTGGCTGTGGCTGTCGACGAAGCCGGGGATGACGGCGCGGCCCTGCGCGTCGTACGCGGCGTCGGCGGCCGGGGCCCCGTCGGCGTGGCCGACCCACACGACCTTGTCTCCGTCGATGACGACGGTGGCGTTCTCGATCAGGCCGAGGGGGCTGCCGTCGCCGACGGACGGGTCGTTGGTGACGAGACTGCCGATGTTGGTGATGGCGGTGGTGGTCATGAGAGTCCTCTCAGAGCTTGCTTGTCCCCCACCCCGCCGCTTCCCGAGACCGGGCTCCGCCCGGACCCGGTCCTGGGGCGTCGGACGGGCTGGAACCACCAGCCTCGCCGGGGGGCACCTCCCAGCGGTGGCCGGGGGAGTGCGGGGCGCGGGGTCCGGGGCGGAGCCCCGGGAAACGGCGAAAGGGCGGGGTGGGGGAAGGGCTCGCCGCGGGCGGCACGGTCAGGGGCGGAGGGCCGCGATCGCTTCGGACAGGGCGGACGGGACGTCCTCGACCAGGGTGTGGTGGCCGTCGCGGACGACGTGCCGGCCGCCGACGACCGTGTGGCGGACGTCCGCGGCGGTGGCGGCGAAGACCGCCGTCTCGGCACCGAGCCGCGGCAGCGGACCGGCCGTGCGGACGGAGTCCAGGGCGAGCGTGGTGAAGTCCGCGAGCGCGCCCGCCTCCAGGCGGCCCGCGTCGGCCAGCCCCAGCGCCGCGTGCCCGTCGCCGGTGGCGGCGGTGAGCAGCGCGTTCGCCGTCCAGTGGCCGCGCGTGCGGCTGCGCAGGCGCTCGTTGAGCTCCATCGCGCGGGCCTCTTCCAGCAGGTCGATCACGGCGTGGCTGTCGCTGCCCAGCGAGAGCGGGCTGCCCGCCCGTTGGAGCCGGGTGGCGGGGCCGATGCCGTCGGCGAGGTCGCGTTCGGTGGTGGGGCACATGCAGGTGCCGGTGCCGGTGCCGCCGAGCAGGGCGATGTCCGCGTCCGTGAGGTGCGTGTTGTGAACGCCGGTGGTGCGCGGGCCGAGCACACCGTGGTCGGCCAGCAGCTGGGTCGGGGTGCGGCCGTGGGCGGCCTGGCAGGCGTCGTTCTCGGCGGTCTGCTCCGAGAGGTGGACGTGCAGCGGCGCCCGGCGTTCCTCGGCCCAGCGGGCGACGGTGGCCAGCTGGTCGGCGGGCACGGCCCGCACCGAGTGGACCGCCGCGCCGATCAGGGCGTGCCCGCGGGGCTTGAGGGCACTGACGCGTGCGGCCCAGGCGTCGGCGGTGCCGTCCGAGAAGCGCCGCTGGTGGGTGTTGGGTGCCTCACCGAAGCCCGAGGACAGGTACGCGGTGTCGAGGAGGGTGATGCGGATGCCGGCCGCGGCGGCGGCCTCGATCAGGGCCTCGCCCATGGCGTTGGGGTCGGCGTACGGGGTGCCGCCGGGCGCGTGGTGGACGTAGTGGAACTCGCCGACGTTGGTGATGCCGGCCAGCGCCATCTCGGCGTACACGGCGCGGGCGAGCGTGAAGTAGCTGTCGGGGGTGAGGTTCTGGGCGATCTCGTACATGAGCTCGCGCCAGGTCCAGAAGGTGCCGGAGCCGATCTGGACGGTGCCGCGCAGGGCCCGGTGGAAGGCGTGGCTGTGCGCGTTGGCCAGCCCGGGCAGGGTCAGGCCGCGCAGGATCCCCGCACCGGGGGGCGGGGTCGCGACCCCGGTGCGCAGGGTGCCGATCCGCCCGTCCTCGGTGACCTCCAGCAGGACGCCCGGCTCGACGAGGGTGCCGAGCCAGGCGTGCTCCAGCCAGTACGTCGTCAGCGGCATGCCAGGCCTTCCAGTACGTCGGCGAGGGCGAGGACACCGGCCACGCAGTCGTCCTCGGCGGCGAACTCCCGCGGGGAGTGGGAGACTCCGGTCGGGTTGCGCACGAACAGCATCGCGGTCGGGACGGCGGCCGAGAGGATTCCGGCGTCGTGTCCGGCCCCGGTCCCGAGGACGGGGACGGCCCCGCCCAGGATCCGGTTCATCTCGTCGCGCAGGGCGTGCTCGAACTCGACGACCGGGGTGAAGGACTCCCGGACGATCCCGAGGTCGATGCCGTCCCGGTCGGCGCGCTCGCGGGCGGCCTTCTCGATGGCGGTGACGACCGTGTCGAGGGTGGCCTGGTCGGCGGCGCGGGAGTCGAGCCAGCCGCGCACCAGCGACGGGATGGCGTTGACCCCGTTGGGCTCGACGGAGATCTTCCCGAAGGTGGCGACGGCGCCGGCGAGGGCCGCCTCCGTGCGGGCGGCCAGCACGGTGGCCGCGTACGTCAGCATCGGGTCGCGCCGGTCGACGAGGCGGGTGGTGCCGGCGTGGTTGGCCTCGCCGCGGAAGTCGAACCGCCAGCGGCCGTGCGGCCAGATCGCCGAGGCGATGCCGACCCGGTCCCCGGACAGGTCCAGGGCGCGGCCCTGTTCGACGTGCAGTTCGACGAAGGCGCCGATGCGGGCGAGCCGTTCGGGGTCGGCCCCGATGGCCTCGGGGTCGTACCCGGCGGCCTCCATGGCCCGGGGCAGGGAGATGCCGTCGGCGTCCCGCAGCTCGTACGCCTTCTCCTTGGTCAGCTGTCCGGCGGCGAGCCGGGAGCCGACGCAGGCGAGCCCGAAGCGGGCGCCCTCCTCGTCGCCGAAGTTGGTGATGGCGAGCGGCCGGGTGAACCGGACGCCTCGGCTGCGCAGTTCGTCCAGGGCCGCGAAGGAGGACACCACGCCGAGGGGGCCGTCGAAGGCGCCGCCGTCGGGGACGGAGTCCAGGTGCGAGCCGGTGACCACGGCGTCCCCGGCGAGGGGGTCGCCGAGCCAGGCCCACTGGTTGCCGTTGCGGTCGGTCTCGTAGGTGAGCCCGCGTGCCTCGGCCTGCTCCTGGAACCAGGTGCGGCAGTCGGCGTCGGCCCCGTTCCAGGCGTAGCGGCGGTAGCCGCCGGTGTCGGCGTCGCGGCCGACGGGTGCGAGCTCGGCCCACATCCGGTGGAACGACGGCGCCCCGGCGGAGCCCGCGGCCGGTCCGGCCGCGGGCGTGAACTCGTTCTCGCTCACGCGTCGTCGCCCTCGCGCATCGGGACGCGCACGCCGCGCTCGTCGGCGACGGTCTCGGCGATGTCGTAGCCGGCGTCGACGTGGCGGATGACGCCCATGCCCGGGTCGTTGGTCAGGACGCGGCGGATCTTCTCGCCGGCCAGCGCGGTGCCGTCGGCGACGGTGACCTGTCCGGCGTGGATGGAGCGGCCCATGCCGACGCCGCCGCCGTGGTGGATGGAGACCCAGGAGGCGCCGGAGGCGACGTTGACCATGGCGTTGAGCAGCGGCCAGTCGGCGATGGCGTCGGAGCCGTCGAGCATGGCCTCGGTCTCGCGGTACGGGGAGGCCACCGAGCCGCAGTCGAGGTGGTCGCGGCCGATCGCCAGGGGTGCGGCGAGGGTGCCGTCGGCGACCATCTCGTTGAAGCGCTCGCCGGCCTTGTCGCGCTCGCCGTAGCCGAGCCAGCAGATGCGCGCGGGCAGGCCCTGGAAGTGGACGCGCTCGCCGGCCATCTTGATCCAGCGGTGCAGGGACTCGTTCTCCGGGAAGAGCTCCAGCATCGCCTTGTCGGTCTTGTGGATGTCCGAGGCCTCGCCGGACAGGGCGGCCCAGCGGAAGGGGCCCTTGCCCTCGCAGAAGAGCGGGCGGATGTAGGCGGGGACGAAGCCGGGGAAGGCGAAGGCGCGGTCGTAGCCGGCCAGCTGGGCCTCACCGCGGATGGAGTTGCCGTAGTCGAAGACCTCGGCGCCGGCGTCCATGAAGCCGACCATGGCCTCGACGTGCCGGGCCATGGACTCGCGGGCGCGGGTGGTGAAGCCGGCCGGGTCCTTGGCCGCGTAGGAGGCCATGTCGTCGAAGTCGACGCCGACGGGCAGGTACGACAGCGGGTCGTGGGCGGAGGTCTGGTCCGTCACGATGTCGATCGGGGCGCCCTCGGCGAGCATCTGCGGGAGCAGCTCGGCGGCGTTGCCGAGCAGGCCGATGGAGAGCGGCCTGCGGGCGTCGCGGGCCTCGACCGCCAGCTGGAGGGCGTGGCGCAGGTTGTCGGCCCTGACGTCCAGGTAGCGGTGCTCGATGCGGCGCTCGATGGCGCGCGGGTCGACGTCGATGCAGATCGCGACGCCGTCGTTCATGGTGACGGCCAGCGGCTGGGCGCCGCCCATGCCGCCGAGGCCGGCGGTGAGGGTGATCGTGCCGGCGAGGGTGCCGCCGACCCCGCCCTTGCCGATCGAGTGCAGCTTGGCCGCGACGGCCGCGAAGGTCTCGTAGGTGCCCTGGAGGATGCCCTGCGTGCCGATGTAGATCCAGGAACCGGCGGTCATCTGGCCGTACATGGTCAGGCCGAGGTGCTCCAGACGGCGGAACTCCTCCCAGTTGGCCCAGTCGCCGACCAGGTTGGAGTTGGCGAGCAGGACGCGCGGCGCCCACTCGTGGGTCTGCATGACGCCGACCGGGCGGCCGGACTGGACGAGCATCGTCTCGTCCTGCTTCAGGGTCCGCAGGGTGCGGACCATGGCGTCGTACGAGCGCCAGTCGCGGGCGGCCTTGCCGGTGCCGCCGTAGACGACGAGCTTGTCGGGGTGCTCGGCGACCTCGGGGTCGAGGTTGTTCTGGAGCATCCGCAGCGCGGCCTCCTGCTGCCATCCCAGGGCGCTGAGCTCGGTGCCGCGCGCGGCGCGTACGGGGCGGGGTCCTGACATGGCGGTGCCTCCTCCGATGTTGGTAATTCCATTCACATCCTCGCGCCCTGAATAGATTCAGTCAACAGCTGCGGTCGGCCCCGTCGGATGATGGGATGGCGGACATGGCCACCGAGGACATCGCCGAGCGCCGGAACCTGGTCGTGCGGGCCGCCGTCGAGCAGGCGCTGGTGGGCGGGAGCGACTCCTCGGAGCCCCTGGTCTGCCTGCTGGACACCGACGGGATCCGCGCCTCGGCGGCCTCCCTGACCGCGGCCTTCGCGGCCGCCCTGGCACCCGGCACACCCGTGCTGCACGCCTTCGCCGTCAAGGCCGCCCCGCTCGTCCCGGTGCTGCGACTGCTCGCGGACGCCGGGCTCGGCTGCGAGGTCGCGAGCCCGGGCGAGCTGGCGCTGGCCCGGGCTGCGGGGGTCCCCGCGGCCCGGACCGTCCTGGACTCCCCCGCCAAGACGACGGCCGAGCTGCGCGAGGCGCTCGCCCTGGGGATCGCCGTCAACGCCGACAACCGCCAGGAGCTGGAGCGCCTGGACGCCCTCGTCGCCGCGGCGCCCACCGCGGCCCCGATCGGCGTCCGGATCAACCCGCAGACCGGCGCGGGCGCCATCGACGCGCTGTCCACGGCGACGTCCACCTCGAAGTTCGGCGTCGCCCTGCGCGATCGGGGGGCGCGCGAGTGGCTCGTACGCGCCTTCCTGGACCGGCCGTGGCTGACCCGCCTGCACATCCACTCGGGCTCGCAGGGCGTCCCCCTGGAGCTGATCGCGCAGGGCGTGCGGGAGCTGCACGCCCTGGCCGAGGAGATCAACACGGCGGCCGGCCGCCGCCAGGTCGACACCCTCGACATCGGCGGCGGCCTGCCGGTCGATTTCACCTCCGACGAGGCGGGCCCGACGTACGCCGGGTACGTGTCCGCCCTGCGCGCAGCCGTCCCGGCGCTCTTCGACGGCGCGTACGGCCTGGTCACCGAATTCGGCCGGTCCCTGCTGGCCAAGCACGGCCTGGTGCTGGCCCGGGTCGAGTACACCAAGAGCAGCGGCTCCCGGCCCATCGCCCTCACCCATGCCGGTGTCCAGCTGGCGACCCGCACCGCCTACGCCCCGGCGGCCTGGCCGGTGCGGATCCTGCCGTACGACGCCGAGGGCGCCCCGAAGACCGGCCCCGCGGTGGCCCAGGACGTCGCGGGCCCGGCCTGCTTCGCGGGTGACCTGCTGGCCACGGCCCGCGAGCTGCCGCTGCTCGGCCCCGGCGACCTGATCGGCGTCCCGGACACGGGCGCGTACTTCTTCACGGCCCACTACGGCTACAACAGCCTGCCGCGCCCGGCGGTCCACGGCTTCACGGTGGCCCCGGGCGGTCGGGTCCGTTTCAGCCTCGCCCGCCCGGCGCAGTCCACCGCGGACATCGTGGCGGAAGCGGGCGCGGCCTTCGGCGACGCACTCCTGCGGGAGCCGGGGCTCAGTCGGCGGCCAGGGTGACCGCCGGAGCCGGGGCTCAGTCGGCGGCCAGGGTGACCGCCAGCGCCGGGGCCAGGCCCGCGACCAGGTCGTCCGGGGTCAGCGCGGTGACCGCGGGCAGGCGCAGCAGGTAGCGGGCCAGGGCCAGGCCCAGCAGCTGGGTGGAGACCAGGCCGGCCGTGCGGACCGCGCGCTCCGGGCCGAGGGCCGCCGCCAGGGCGGGGGCGACCTGCGTGGCGAAGACCTCCCGCATCCGGGCCGCGGCCCGCTCGTTGGTGACCGCCGAGCGCAGCAGCACCAGCAGGGCGTCGTCGGCCGGGTCGCCCTCCCACCGCTGCACGAAGTGGCGCACGAGGGTGGCGGGGAGCTCCCCGGCCGGCACCGCGCCGAGGTCCGGCAGGCGCAGGTCCACCGCCAGGGCGGCGTCGAAGAGCTGTTCCTTGCTGCCGAAGTAACGCATGACCATCGACGGGTCGATCTCCGCGTCCGCCGCGACGGCCCGGATGGTCGTGCGTTCGTACCCGTGGGCGGCGAACCGCTCGCGCGCGGCGCGCAGGATCACGGCCCGGGTCTGTTCGGAGGAGCGTCGTTCGGTCACGCCAACAAGCGTAGGCCAACACGCGTGTGCCAACAACTGTTGACATGACGGCGGAACCGGCGCACCCTGATGTCAACAGTCGTTGGCCAACAAACGTTGGCCACCCGGAGGAGGCCGCCATGACCAGCACCGCCGCACTCCCGCTCCCCGCCCGCACCGAGGTCGCCGTCGTCGGCGCCGGCCCCACCGGACTCGCCCTCGCCGTGACCCTGGCGGAAGCCGGCATCGACTTCGTGCTGCTCGACCGGCAGGCCGAGGGCGCCAACACCTCCCGCGCCGCCGTCGTCCACGCCCGCACCCTGGAGGTCCTCGACGCGCTCGACCCGAGCGGCGCGCTGACCGCCGACCTCGTCGGCCGCGGCGTCACCGTCTCCCGCTTCCGGATCCGCGACGGCGCCCGCCCGCTCGCGGCCGTCGACTTCGACCGCCTGCCCACGGCCCACCCGTACGCGCTGATGGTCCCCCAGTACGAGACCGAGGCCGTCCTCCTGCACCGCCTGCGGGCGCTCGGCGGTGACGTCCACCGTCCCTACGAGGTGACCGCCGTCGCCCAGGACGCGGACGGCGCCACCCTCACGACCGTCACCGGCGAGACCCTGCGTGCCGCGCACGTCGTGGGCGCCGACGGCATGCACAGCGCGGTCCGGAAGGCCGCCGGCATCGCCTTCGAGGGCAGCGCGTACGAGGAGTCCTTCGTCCTCGCGGACGTGGTGATGGACTGGGCCCCCGGCCCGCGCGAGGTGTCGCTCGTCTTCGGCGCCGCCGGCCTCGTGGTCATCGCCCCGCTGCCCGGGGACGGCCCCGGCGCATCCGGGCGCTACCGGATCGTCGCCACCGTGGCCGAGGCCCCCGCCGAACCGGACCTCGCCTTCGTCCGCGGCCTGCTCGACGAACGCGTCCCCGGCCGGGCGAGGGTCCGCGAACTCGTCTGGTCCTCCCGCTTCCGGATCCACCACCGCGTCGCCGACCGCTACCGCGCCGGCCGGCTGTTCCTCGCCGGGGACGCCGCCCACGTGCACAGCCCGGCCGGCGGACAGGGCATGAACACCGGCATCCAGGACGGCTACGCCCTCGGCCGCGCCCTGGCCTCCGGCGACCTCGACGGTTACGAGGCCGCCCGCCGCCCCGTCGCCCTGCGCGTGGTGGCCCTGACCCACCGGATGACCCGGGTCGCGACCACCCGGAACCGGGCCGTGCGCGCCGTGCGCAACACCCTGCTGCCCGTCCTCGCGCACATCCCGGCCCTGCGCCTGCGGCTGGCCACCGAGCTGGCGGAGCTCAGGTACCGCTGAGGCTCACTCGGCTTACTCAGCTCACTCGGCTCACTCCACGAACAGGCCGCGGGCCGCCGCACGGGAGTCGAAGGCCTCCAGGCGGGCCTGGGCGTCCGGCAGGGCGTCCGCCATCGCCTCCAGCAGGACCCGGCCCAGCAGCATCGGCGCACACGCCGTGTCGAAGGCCAGGCCGGTGCCGACCGGGGCGGGGATCAGGAGGTCCGAATGGCGGGCCACCGGGGCGAAGGCCGAGTCCGCGACCGTCACCACGGTCAGGCCCGCCCCGCGCGCGCGTTCCAGGGTGTCCACGACCTCGCGCGGGTACCGGGGCAGGGCGAAGCACAGCAGGGCCGTGGCCCCCTCGTAGAGGGCCGCGTCGATGCGGTCCTCCATCATCGAGCCGCCCTCGTCCAGGAGCCGCACGTCCGGGTGCACCTTGGCGGCGAAGTACGCGAAGCCGCGCGCCTGCGAGGACGCCGCCCGCAGCCCGAGCACCGGCAGCGGGGCCGAGGCGGCGAGCAGCCGCCCCGCCTCCGCGACCGGGGCGGGGTCGGCGAGCATCTCGGCGAGCTGCCGCAGGTTCTCGATCTCGCCCAGGACGGCCTGCTGGTACTCGTTGTACGTGTCCTCCCGGACGGCGGCGGCCCGCTCGGCCGGAGCCACCTCGCGCAGGTGCTTGCGCAGCGCGGGATAGCCGTCGAAACCGAGCGCCACGGCGAACCGGGTCACCGACGGCTGGCTCACCCCGGCCAGCTCGGCGAGCTCGACGCTCGACAGGAAGGGCACCTCCGCCGCCCCGCGCACCATGCAGTGCGCGATCCGCCGCTGGGTCGGCGTCAGCCGGTGCCCTTCGAACAGCGCCTGGAGCCGCGCCGCCGGGCTGTCGTTCATGCCGCCCCCTCCGTCCCGGTGATTTATTCAGTCACGGAGCACTCTGCATGCGGTTATGCAGCGGGGCAAGCCGGTGCCCGCGATGCGGATACGGCGGATACGGGGCCGGCCCCCGTGCCGGGGCCGGCGGCGTGCCCGGCCGGACGACGCGGGCTGAGGCCCTTCCCCGGCGGTGCGCCGCCGCTTCCGGGCCGCGCCCGGCGGGTGAGCCGAAGGGGCGCGCCGGGGAGCGCGGGCGAACGCGCGCCGGAAGCCGCGCGCCGGGGGCGCACCTCCCGGCGGTGGCCGGGGAGAGCGGTCTTCGAGCACGTACGCCGTCACGAGCCGGCACAAGGTGCCCGGAAGCGAACCGAGCCGGAAGGAGAAGGGGTTGGTGCGTGGGGACCGCCGCACCCTCGCGGGCGAGGGGCGGGACGACGGCGGTCCCCACGCGGGACACGGCCGGGTCAGGGCCGTCCGCGTCCGTGGTGTCCGCTGGTCCGGGAGCCGCTCCGGAGGTGTGCGAACACCGTCGGTGGTGTCTGCCGGGTCCGGTTTCCCGGGCTCCCTGCCGACAACCACCACTGTGCCGGGGTCGTGTTAAGGCCGTGCTGCTGTCACGTGTCCGGCCCGTACCGTTTGCGCGACGGCCAAAAAACGCCGGTGCCCGGGGCGGGCGGCGGGCATTCACCCGCGCGCCGTGCCCCGGGCCGGGCCGTCGCCTACTTCGCGGTCTTCGCCAGGAAGGCGAGGAGGTCCTGGCGGCTCACCACACCGGTGGGCTTGCCCTCGACCAGCACGATCGCCGCGTCGGCCTCGCCGAGCACCGACATCAGCTCGGACACCGGCTCGCCGGAGCCGACCTGCGGCAGCGGCGAGCTCATGTGCTTCTCCAGCGGGTCGGAGAGGGAGGCGCGCTGCGCGAACAGCGCCGCGAGCAGTTCCTTCTCGACCACGGAGCCGATGACCTCGGCGGCCATCACGTCGGGGTGGCCGGCGCCCGGTTTGACGATCGGCATCTGGGAGACGCCGTACTCGCGCAGGACCTCGATGGCCTCGCCGACGGTCTCCTCGGGGTGCATGTGGACGAGGGAGGGGATGCCGCCCTCCTTGTCGTCCAGCACGTCGCCGATGCGGGCGGACGGTCCGGCCTCCTCCAGGAAGCCGTGTCCCGCCATCCACTCGTCGCTGAAGATCTTGCTCATGTAGCCGCGGCCGCTGTCCGGCAGCAGGACGACGACCACGTCGTCCGGGCCGAGGCCCTCGGCGGCCTTGAGCGCGGCCACGACGGCCATGCCGCAGGAACCGCCGACGAGGAGGCCCTCCTCCTTCGCCAGCCGGCGCGTCATCTGGAAGGAGTCCTTGTCGGACACCGCGATGATCTCGTCGGTGACGTTCGGGTCGTAGGCCGTCGGCCAGAAGTCCTCGCCGACGCCCTCGACGAGGTACGGGCGGCCGGAGCCGCCGGAGTAGACCGAGCCCTCGGGGTCGGCGCCGATGACCTTGACCTTGCCGCCGCTGACCTCCTTCAGGTAGTTGCCGGTGCCGGAGATCGTGCCGCCCGTGCCGACGCCCGCGACGAAGTGGGTGATCTTCCCGTCCGTCTGCTCCCACAGCTCCGGACCGGTGGTCTCGTAGTGCGAACGGGGGTTGTTCGGGTTGCTGTACTGGTCGGGCTTCCAGGCACCGGGGGTCTCGCGCACGAGGCGGTCGGACACGTTGTAGTACGAGTCCGGGTGCTCGGGGTCGACGGCGGTCGGGCAGACGACCACGTCGGCGCCGTACGCGCGCAGCACGTTGATCTTGTCCATGGACACCTTGTCAGGGCAGACGAAGATGCACTTGTAGCCCTTCTGCTGGGCCACGATGGCGAGTCCTACACCCGTGTTGCCGCTGGTCGGCTCCACGATGGTGCCACCGGGCTTGAGGGCTCCGCTCTGCTCGGCGGCCTCGATCATCCGTACGGCGATCCGGTCCTTCACGGATCCGCCGGGATTGAAGTACTCGACCTTCGCAAGGACGGTGGCCTGCAGGCCTTCGGTCACACGGTTGAGCTTCACCAGCGGGGTGTTGCCGACGAGGCTGATCATCGAGTCGTGGAATTGCACCATGTTCTCCAAGGAGGGGACTCCACGGGTTCTCCGGGAGGTCCGGCCAGGGTATGCGGAAAGGGATTGACCGACCGCTCGTACGGGGCAGGTAGGGGTCAATGAGACGCGAGGAGGTGGCCTGAAGGATGTCCAGGGCGAGAACAGCCCGCCGGATCGCGGCGGGGGCGGCGTACGGCGGAGGCGGCCTCGGACTCGTCGGGGCCGCCGCGGTCGGGCTGGTACTGGCGGAGGTGCAGTTCGCCAAGCGCACGGTGGGCACCGGGCTGGGCGAGCCGCCGCGCGCGGACGGGCTGTACGGGAGCGAGTTCGGCGGGCCCGAGCAGAGCCCGGGCCCGCTGCGGCTGGGCATGCTGGGCGATTCGACGGCCGCCGGTCTCGGTGTGCGGCGGGCCCGGCAGACCCCGGCCGCGCTGATGGCCTCGGGGCTCGCGGCGGTCGCGGAGCGGCCGGTCGAGCTGCGCAACGTGGCCCTGTCGGGTGCCATGTCGGACGATCTGGACCGGCAGGTCGGGCTGCTGCTGGACCGGGACGCGCCGCCGCCCGACGTGTGCGTAATCATGATCGGCGCGAACGACGTGACGCGCCGGATGCCCCCGACCCAGTCGGTGCGGCTGCTGACGTCCGCGGTGCGGCGGCTGCGGCTGGCCGGCTCCGAGGTGGTGGTGGGCACCTGCCCGGACCTGGGCACGATCGAGCCGGTGTACCAGCCGCTGCGCTGGCTCGCCCGCCGCGTGTCCCGGCAGCTGGCCGCCGCGCAGACCATAGGGGTGGTCGCCCTGGGGGCCCGTACGGTCTCGATGGGGGACCTGCTGGGGCCCGAGTTCGCCGCGAACCCGCGCGAGATGTTCGGCCCGGATTCCTACCACCCGTCGGCGGAGGGGTACGCGACGGCCGCCATGGCCGTGCTGCCCACGCTGTGCGCGGCGCTCGGCCTGTGGCCCGAGTCGGACCGGCTGGACGTCTCGCGCGACGAGGACATGCTGCCGGTGGCGAAGGCCGCGTCGGCCGCGGCGGGCCAGGCGGGTACGGAGGTCACGGCGGGCCGCGGCCCCTGGGTCCTGCTCAAGCACCGCCGGCGGCGGCGGGTGTCGGGCGAGGACCCGGCCCCCGCGGCCCCGGACGCAGCGGGGCTCGCCCCGTAGGCCCCCCTTCCTTCGCGGTCCGCGGCCGGAGGCGCACCCTTGGGGGTGCGACCCCCGGCGCGGACCGGTGGGAGCGACCGGCATCACACCCCCAGGCCGGTGACCTCGACCGTACGGGGCGGTAACTTCGCATCCGGTCCCGCAACGACGCACCCCCTTGGAGTCCCGATGCCCGAAGCCGTCATCGTTTCCACCGCCCGCTCCCCCATCGGGCGCGCCTTCAAGGGATCCCTCAAGGATGTCCGCCCGGACGACCTGACCGCGACGATCATCCAGACAGCCCTGGCCAAGGTCCCCGAGCTGGACCCGCGCGAGATCGACGACCTGATGCTGGGCTGCGGTCTGCCGGGCGGCGAGCAGGGCAACAACCTGGCCCGCATCGTGGCCGTGCAGATGGGCATGGACTTCCTCCCGGGCACGACCATCACCCGCTACTGCTCCTCCTCGCTGCAGACGTCCCGGATGGCCCTGCACGCCATCAAGGCGGGCGAGGGCGACGTGTTCATCTCCGCGGGCGTGGAGACGGTGTCGCGGTTCGCCAAGGGCAACTCGGACTCGTGGCCCGACACCCACAACCCGCTCTTCGGGGACGCGGAGGCCCGTACGGCCGCCGTCGCCGAGAGCGAGGGCTCGTCCTGGCACGACCCGCGCGAGGACGGCCTCGTCCCCGACGCGTACATCTCCATGGGTCAGACCGCCGAGAACCTGGCCCGCCTGAAGGGCGTGACCCGTCAGGACATGGACGAGTTCGGCGTCCGCTCCCAGAACCTGGCCGAGGAGGCCATCAAGAACGGCTTCTGGGCCCGCGAGATCACCCCGGTCACCACCCCGGACGGCACGGTCGTCTCCACCGACGACGGCCCGCGCGCCGGCGTGACCCTGGAGGGCGTTCAGGGTCTGAAGCCCGTCTTCCGCCCCGATGGCCTGGTGACGGCCGGCAACTGCTGTCCGCTGAACGACGGCGCCGCCGCGCTGGTCATCATGAGCGACACGAAGGCCCGCGAGCTGGGCCTGACCCCGCTGGCCCGGATCGTCTCCACCGGTGTCACCGGCCTCTCCCCCGAGATCATGGGCCTGGGCCCGGTCGAGGCGTCGAAGCAGGCCCTGAAGCGGGCCGGCCTGACGGTCGGCGACATCGACCTGTTCGAGATCAACGAGGCCTTCGCGGCCCAGGTCATCCCGTCGTACCGGGACCTGGAGATCCCCCTCGACAAGCTGAACGTCAACGGCGGGGCCATCGCCGTGGGTCACCCCTTCGGGATGACCGGCGCCCGCCTGACGGGCACGCTGATCAACAGCCTGCAGTTCCACGACAAGCAGTTCGGCCTGGAGACGATGTGCGTGGGCGGCGGCCAGGGCATGGCCATGGTGATCGAGCGGCTGAGCTGAGCCGTAGCGGAGGGTAGGGGTCGCG
>NZ_JBIVFO010000008.1:56135-93902 GCF_044748225.1 Streptomyces sp. NPDC090021
GCGGCCGTACCGATGCGCGGCTCCACCCCGTGGCAAGCGCGACACCTGCCCGCAGCGGTGGCGAAGCCCAGCGCGACCAAGAAAGAGGGCGGCTGAGCTGAGCCGTAGCGGAGGGTAGGGGTCGCGCGGCCGTACCGATGCGCGGCTCCACCCCGTGGCAAGCGCGACACCTGCCCGCAGCGGTGGCGAAGCCCAGCGCGACCAAGAAAGAGGGCGGCTGGGTCGGCCTGCCCGCAGCCGCCGGGGCCCCGGTCGTTCGTAGCCGAACGTAGGACCGCCGCTACTGGATCAAGAGCGGGGCCAGTCGGCCCTTGGCGGCAGGGGCCGTACTGACGCCGGTTCTAATCCGGTCGCGGCCTACCTGTGACCGAATCTCCCCCAGGATGTGACCTATGTCCTGGGGGATCGATGTTTACGCAGGTCAGCGCCGACACAGGGGAACAAGGTGTGACGAAAGCCCTGTCCATTTCGTGACGTAATGCACTGCACGCCATTCCCAGGCCGGGACACTCTGATGTAGGAAGTCGGGGGATCGAATCACCTCAGGAGTTAGTCAGTGAGCGCCATGTCTCTTGCCCTGCTGCTGACCACGGCCGCTGCCACGGCCGTGGGCGCTGCTGCTCTGCACGCCGTCCACGGTCTGCGCAAGCAGGTCACCGCCCTGCGAGGCGAGCTGGCGGTGCCGGTCCACGCCCGCGCCGCGACCGTCCCGCACGCCCGCAACGCCGCCGAGTCCCCCGCCGCGGAGATACGAGCCGCCGTGGCCGAGGCCCTGGCCGAGGAGCGCGAGCGGGAGCTGGCCGAGGCGCGCGCCTTCTGGGCCGCGCAGGAGGCCCGCGACGCCGCCGACGCCCCTTCGCTGCTGGGCGGACTGCCCGGGCTCGGTGAGGACAGCCCGGTCTTCCTGCCCCGGCAGGCCGACCTGGTGGGCCTGGAGCCGGTCCTGGGCGAGGAGGCGCTCGACGAGCTCCCCGGGTACCCGGAGGACTCGGCCGAGCTGGCCGCCGCCCGCCGGCGCCACCCCTCGCACCCCGACTTCGTACCGGTCCAGGCGGCCCACCCCGGCGCCGACCACGAGCGCACCGTGAACCGCCTGGAGGAGCTCGCGGAGGCCCGTACGGCCCTCGCGGACGTCCGACCCGGCCCGCTGGGCACGCTGGACGTGTACGTCTTCACGGACGGCACCACGCTGTGCATGACCCCGGGGCACCGGGAGACCGCGGAGCGGCTCGCCGAGGCGCTGCGCTCGGGCACCGCTCCGGTCCTGCTGGGCGGCTCGGGGATCTCCGGCGCCTATGCGCTGACCTTCTCCTGCGGTGACTCCGAGGACCCCGACAGCAACGTCTACATCCTCGCGGACCGCGTCATCGCGTCGCTCTGATCTCTGCCTGCTCCACCAGCGCTACGGCCTCGTCCAGCACCTCGGACGGGGCCTTCGCCGTGTCCGGGGCGCCCGCAGCGCCGCGCAGGGCCTCGACGAGGTCCAGCCCGGCCACGGCCACCTGGTCGCCGACGACGAAGATCCCGGCGTCCGGCATCTCCCGGGGCGCCCGTCCGGGCTCCTCCAGTTGCTGCGCCCGTACGGAGAGCTCGCGGGCCAGTTCCAGCGCCACGGCGGCCGTCCCCTGCTGGAGGCGGCTCTGCGGTGCGGCCCGCAGCCGGTCGGCGAAACGGTCCACGGCGGCGCTCAGGGGCGAAGTATCAAGCACCCGGCGACCTTACGCGTCGTCCGGGCACCATTGCCAACGGGCGAACTCTCCGGCACGGTGGCGTGAAGAGAACAGCACGGCACAACCTCCGGAGGCGCCCATGTCCGTAGAGTTCTCCGAGCAGACCCACCGCAACATGATCGACAGAATCCCCCAGACCACCGGTCGTGAGGTGTCCGACTGGCTCCGCACCGTCGACGAAGGCCCCTCCCTCGTCCGGTTCGAGGAGAAGGTCAGCTGGCTGCGCGGCGCGCACGAGCTGTCGTACGGCCAGGCCAAGGCGATCATCCACGAGTACGACCTGCGCCGGGCCGCACGCCGGTTCGGCTGACCCCTCTCCCCCGCCCCCGCAGCCCCTCCATGCGGGAAGGCCCCGCGAGCCGTTGCTCGCGAGGCCTTCCCGTGGGGTGTGCCGGACCGGGCGGGCCTGACGGCCCGCCGGTCCTGCTAGTCGTCGCCCGAGAGGATCTGGAAGATGCGAAGCATCTCGATGTAGATCCACACCAGGGTCATGGTGAGGCCGAAGGCCGCCAGCCAGGCCTCCTCGCGCGGGGCGCCGTAGGTCACGCCGTCCTCGACCTGCTTGAAGTCGAGGGCGAGGAAGCAGGCGCCGAGGATGACGCCGATGGCGCCGAACAGCAGGCCGAGGCCGCCGCTGCGGAAGCCGAGGCCGTCACCGCCGCCGAAGACCGCGAACAGGGTGTTCGCGAGCATGAGCAGGATGAAGCCGAGGGCCGCGGCCATCACGAAGCCGTAGAAGCGGCGGTTGACGCGGATCCAGCCCATCTTGTAGGCGAGGAGCACGGCGGCGAAGACGCACATCGTGCCCAGCACGGCCTGGATGACCACGCCGGCGCCGAAGTAGGTGCTGGTGGCCGCGCTGATCACACCGAGGAACACGCCCTCGAAGGCCGCGTAGGCCAGGATCAGGCCCGGGGCGGCCTTCTGCTTGAACGACTGGATGATCGCGAAGACGAAGGCCACCAGGGCGGCGCCGATGCCGATCGCGTACGACGTGCCGAGGTTGGCCGGGTCGACGGGCAGCAGCACCCAGGAAAGGGTCGCCGTCACGATGAGCGTGCCGAGCGTCATGGCCGTACGGCTCACGACGTCGTCGATGGTCATCGCGTTGGTGCGCGCCGGCGCCTGCGGCATACCCGTGGCCGGGTCCATCGCGTACGGGTTCGTCGCGTACGGGTTGGTCCCGGCCTGCTGGTGCTGCGCGTCAAAGCCCGCGTAGCCACCGTTGTCGCGGCTGAACCCCCGTCGCGAGAAGACCGGGTTACTGCTCCTCATCTCACTCCTCAGTGGCCACCGAGCGCGGCCTCGCAACAAGAGTAATGCGCTCGCAAAGAAAGCACCCTACTGCTGGAGGAGGATCTTAGGAGAAGGCGCGGCGAAGCGCAGGGGATATACGAGGTGAGCCTCGCCAGAGCTGCGGAGTGCCCGGAGCCGGACTTGAACCGGCACGACCCGAAGGCCAGCGAGGTTTAAGCTCGCCGTGTCTGCATTCCACCATCCGGGCAGGGCGTGGCGGCCCCCGTGGAAAAGCCTTGAACGCTGTGCCGAGCCTATCCGGAAGACACTCGCCGCCGACCGGCCGTCTATCCGATGTTGTCTGATTTTATTGGCGCTTGAGGGTCCATCAGGCCTCAGAATGCACGGTCGGCCCGTTCTGGACGTCGATCACCACCTGTACGGGAATGACGGGATTTCGATGGCCCGCGCCACCCTCCGCGCCACCCTCCCCGCCACCCCGGGACACCGCCCGCCGACCGGGCTTCCTGTCATACCAGAGGAGGATGCGCGCCCGCCCGCCGTCAGTCTCGAGTGGGCCCGGGAACAGGCACGGCGGCTGATCCGCGGCGTGTAAGGGCCGGGTGAGGATGGAGAAGTCCCGCACAACAGACCGAGGAGCCGTCCTGTGACCACCATGAACCA
This sequence comes from Streptomyces sp. NPDC090021, assembly GCF_044748225.1. NCBI lineage: Bacteria > Bacillati > Actinomycetota > Actinomycetes > Kitasatosporales > Streptomycetaceae > Streptomyces > Streptomyces sp. NPDC090021. Next base: position 59,786 of record NZ_JBIVFO010000008.1, read on the forward strand.
CGCCCCGCGCACCACCCAGGCCGTGGCCGCCCGCGCCACCGGCCTCTCCAAGGTGTACGGCCAGGGCGAGACCCAGGTGGTCGCCCTGGACAACGTCTCCGTGGACTTCGGCCAGGGACAGTTCACCGCGATCATGGGCCCCTCGGGCTCCGGCAAGTCCACCCTGATGCACTGCGTCGCCGGCCTGGACACCTTCTCCGCCGGCTCGGTCCGCATCGGCGAGACCGAACTGGGCTCCCTCAAGGACAAGCAGCTCACACAGCTGCGCCGGGACAAGATCGGCTTCATCTTCCAGGCGTTCAACCTGCTGCCGACCCTGACGGCCCTGGAGAACATCACGCTCCCCATGGACATCGCCGGCCGCAAGCCCGACCAGCAGTGGCTGGACACCGTCGTGAACATGGTCGGCCTCTCCGGCCGTCTGGGCCACCGCCCCACCCAGCTCTCCGGCGGCCAGCAGCAGCGCGTGGCCGTCGCCCGTGCCCTGGCCTCCCGCCCCGAGATCATCTTCGGTGACGAGCCGACCGGAAACCTGGACTCCCGCTCCGGCGCCGAGGTCCTCGGCTTCCTGCGCAACTCCGTCCGCGAGCTCGGCCAGACCGTCGTGATGGTCACCCACGACCCCGTCGCCGCCTCCTACGCCGACCGCGTCATCTTCCTCGCCGACGGCCGGATCGTCGACGAGATGCTCAGCCCCACCGCCGACGGCGTGCTGGACCGCATGAAGGCCTTCGACGCCAAGGGCCGCACCAGCTGATCCCGGTCCCGCCCCAGGCCGCCCTCCGACAAGACTTCCAGCCCCAGGACTGAGACCTCCCATGTTCCGTACCGCCCTGCGCAACGTTCTCGCGCACAAGGCCCGGCTGTTGATGACGGTGCTCGCCGTCACCCTCGGCGTCGCCTTCGTATCCGGCACCCTCGTCTTCACCGACACCCTCAAGAAGTCCCTCTCCGGCCAGTCCGCCAAGAGCTACGAGGGCGTCGCCGTCTCGGTCACCTCGTACGGCCAGGGCCGCGACGAGCAGGGCCGGAAGGAGGGCGAACCCGGCCTGGGCCAGCAGACCCTCGACAGGATCAAGGCGCTCCCGGGCGTCGACACCGTCTCCGGCAGCGTCTCCGGCTTCGCCGGCGTCGGCGACGAGAACGGCAAGCTGATCGGCTCCGGCTGGTCCAACAAGGGCGGCAACTACTCCCCCGTCAAGGACGGCAAGGACCCGCGCTACACCTTCACCCAGGGAGCCGGCCCGGCCAGGGCCGACGAGGTCGCCCTCGACAGGGCCACCGCCGAGACGGGCTCGTACACGGTCGGCGACAAGATCCGCGTCGCCACCAACGGCCCGGTCAAGGAGTACACCCTCGCCGGCGTCTTCACGACCGAGGACGGCGCCGTCCAGGCCGGCGGCAGCCTGGTCCTCTTCGAGACCAAGGTCGCCCAGGAGCTCTACCTCCAGCCCGGCTACTTCCAGGAGCTGTCGGTCGCCGCGAAGAACGGCACCTCCGCCGACCAGCTGCTCGCCGACATCAAGCCCCTGCTCGACAGCAAGACGACCAAGGCGCAGACCGGCACCGCGCTCGCCGCGGAGCAGGCCAAGCAGATCGAGAAGGGCCTCAACAACCTCAGCACGATGCTGCTCGTCTTCGCCGGCATCTCGCTCTTCGTCGGCATCTTCCTGATCTACAACACCTTCACCATGCTGGTCACCCAGCGCACCAAGGAGCTGGCCCTGCTGCGCGCCGTCGGCGCCAACCGCGGCCAGGTCATGCGCTCGGTGCTCACCGAGGCCCTCGTCGTCGGCTTCCTGTCGGCCGCCGTCGGCCTGCTCGGCGGCGTCGGCCTGGCCATCGGGATCCGCTCCGTCATCGGCTCCCTCGGCGCGAAGCTGCCGGGCGGCGCCCCCGTGATCGCCCCGGGCACCATCGTCGCCGCCTTCGTCATCGGCGTCGTCGTCACCACCGTCGCCGCCCTGCTGCCGGCCTGGCGCACCGGCCGGATCGCACCCGTGGCCGCCATGGGCAGCGCCCATCTGCCGGCCTCCTCGAAGTCCCTGGTCCTGCGCAACATCCTCGGCTCGGTCATCAGCCTCGGCGGCATCGGCCTGGTCTTCCTGGGCGTCTCCCAGGGCGGCAGCGCCGGCCGCATCACCATGGGCGGCGGCGCCTTCTTCATGCTGATCGGCATGATCGTGCTGCTCCCGCTGCTCTCCAAGCCGGTCATCGGCGCGGTCCGCCCGCTGCTGCAGAAGGTGTTCGGCGTCCCGGGCAAGCTCGCCGCCCAGAACGCCGTCCGCAACCCGCGCCGCACCGCCGTCACGGCCGCCTCCCTCGCGATCGGCCTGACCCTCGTCACCACGCTGTCCGTGCTCGGCATCACCGTCGGCAAGGTCGTCGACCGCATGAGCACCGACAAGCTCAAGGCCGACTACCGGGTCTCCATGTCCTCCGACGCGGGCAGCCTGGACAAGTCCGTGGCCGAGACCCTGGCCAAGGCCCCCGGTATCAAGGCGGTCTCCCCGCAGACGGCCGGCTACTTCCTGGTCGACGGCGACTTCCGGTCCGCCTCCGGCGTCAACCCGGCCACCATCGGCCAGCTCCTCAACGTCGAGGTCCTCAGCGGCTCCCTGGACAGCCTCGGCAAGGGCGAGGTCGCCGTCGCCGAGAAGACCGCCACGAAGGAGAAGCTCACCGTCGGCACGCCGATCAAGGTGACGTACGACGACGGCCAGGAAGCGTCTGTGAAGGTCGGCGCGATCTTCAAGGACATGGAGGGCCTGCTCTCCCCCTACGTCATCGACGACAGGATCCTCAGCCTGCACAGTGAGGAGATGTACATCCCCGAGGTGTACGTCAACGTCGACGGCGGGGCCTCCAAGGCCGCCCAGCAGAAGGTCGTGGACGCCCTCGGCAAGAACCCGGCCATCACCGTCGCCACCCAGCAGGACATGCGCAACGAGATGGGCGGCCTGATCAACACGATGCTGAACATCATGTACGGCCTGCTCGGCATGGCGCTGGTCATCTCGGTGCTCGGCGTGGTCAACACCCTGGCCATGTCCGTCTTCGAGCGGACCCAGGAGATCGGCATGCTGCGCGCCATCGGCCTCGACCGCAGCCGGGTCAAGAACATGATCCGCCTCGAAGCCGTGGTGATCTCCCTCTTCGGAGCCGCCCTCGGCGTCGCCATCGGCGTCTTCCTCGCCTGGGCCGTCGGCTCCACCCTGGCGAAGTCCATGCCCGGCTACGAGCTGATCCTCCCGTGGGACCGGATCGGGATCTTCCTCCTGCTGGCCGCCGCTGTCGGCGTCCTGGCCGCCATGTGGCCGGCCCGCAGCGCCGCCCGTCTGAACATGCTGACCGCCATCAAGACCGAATAGCGGACCGCATCACGCGGAAGGCGGAACGAGACGCGCGAGGGCCCCGGGGCAAGCACCACGCCCCGGGGCCCTTCGGCGTCGTCCGCGCAGGAACGATTACGCCGACTGCCCGCCCCAGGTCCGCAGCCGCAGCGGCAGCCCGGAGTCCCCGCGCGCCGCGGACCGCACCGCGAGCACCTGGTTGACCCCGAGGCGGCCCCGCTCGAAGCCGAGCGCGGAGGCCGCCATGTAGAGCTGCCAGACCCGGGCCCGGCCCGCCGAGGTGAGGGCCACGGCCTCGTCCCAGTGCTCCTCCAGCCGGGCCACCCAGGCCCGTAGGGTCAGGGCGTAGTGCTCCCGCAGCGCCTCCACGTCGCGGACCTCGAAGCCGGCCCGTTCCAGTTCGGCGACCGTGGTGCCGACCGGGGAGAGCTCCCCGTCGGGGAAGACGTACGCGTCGATGAACTCGTCCACCCGATAGGCCGATTCGTCGGCCTCCGGCGGGCGGGCGATCTGGTGGTTGAGCAGCAGGCCGCCGGGGCGCAGCAGGGCGTGCAGGGTGCGGGCGTAGTCGCGGTACCGGTCGGCTCCGACGTGTTCGGCCATGCCGATGGAGGAAATGGCGTCGTAGGGGTCGTCCTTGACGTCCCGGTAGTCCTGGATCCGGATCTCGACCAGATCGGCCAGGCCCTCGTCCGCGGCCTTCTTACGGGCGTACACGGCCTGTTCGCGCGAGAGCGTGACCCCGGTGACCCGGGCCCCGTACTCCCGGGCCGCGTGCAGGGCCATCGACCCCCAGCCGCAGCCGACGTCGAGGAGCCGGTCCCCGGGCTTCAGGGCGAGTTTGCGGCACACCAGGTCGAGTTTGTCGTGCTGGGCCCGCTCCAGGGTCGAGCCGGGGGTCCAGTAGGCGCAGGAGTACACCATGGAGGGGCCGAGGACCCGCTCGTAGAAGTCGTTGCCGACGTCGTAGTGGTGGCTGATGGCCTGCCGGTCGCGGCCCCGGGTGTGCCGGGGGCCGCTGCGCCGGGCCGCCTCCTCGCCGGGCGGCGCCGGCGCCGGCCAGGGCCTGGCCAGGGCGACGAGGTCCCGTACGGCGCCCCGCGCGTCGGCGTCGCGCAGCAGTTCGGCGGTGGCCGTGGCGGTGGTCGCCGCGGCGAGGAGCGAGCGGGGCAGGCGCGGGCGCAGCGCGCCGAAGCGGGACGCGGGCGGGGCGGGCACGCGCACCGTCGGCCGGCCCCGGTCCCAGAGCAGGCCCGACACCCGGTCCAGCAGTTCGAACAGGTCGCCCTCGACGGTCAGGTCACCGGCCACCCAGGCCCGGGCCAGGCCCAGTTCCCCGGGCTTCCACAGCATGCGGCGCAGGGCACGGCGGCCCCGGACGACGAGGACGGGGCCGTCGGGCGGCCCGGCCTCGGTCCCGTCCCACGCGCGGATGCGCACGGGCAGGGGGCCGCCCAGCAGGGTCTCGGCAAGAGCGGCCAGCCGCGGAGCGGCGTCGGTCATGGCGCACCTCCACAAAGTTCCGACCCATCCGTCTACCCATCCGCGGCCCCGGGTACGCCGAAGGGGCCGCCCGCACCACGGATGGCGGGCGGCCCCTTCGGGGTCGTACCTTCGACCGGCTCAGCGGCCGGTCTCCCGACGCAGGGTCAGGAGGCCTTGGCCTTCTCGGCCGGGGCAGCGGCGGCGGCCGGGGCCGGCGCCGGCTTGGCGGCCTCGTAGAACTCCTCGCGCGGCGTCTCCAGCGCGCCGAGGGAGACGACCTCGCGCTTGAGGAACATGCCGAGGGTCCAGTCGGCGAAGACGCGGATCTTGCGGTTCCAGGTCGGCATGGCCATGCCGTGGTAGCCACGGTGCATGTACCAGGCGAGCCGGCCCTTGAGCTTGATCTTCATCTTGCCCATGACGATCATCGCGACGCCCTTGTGGAGGCCGAGGCCCGCCACCGCACCCTTGTTGGAGTGCGCGTACTCGGTCTGCGGGAAGCCCCGCATGCCCGAGATGACGTTGTCGCCGAGGACCTTGGCCTGGCGCAGCGCGTGCTGGGCGTTCGGCGGGCACCAGGCGTTCTCGACGCCGGCCCGGCGGGCGGCCATGTCCGGGACCTGGGCGTTGTCGCCGGCGGTCCAGATGTAGTCGGTGCCCTTGACCTGGAGGGTCGGCTCGGCGTCGACGTGGCCGCGCGGGCCCAGCGGGAGGCCGAAGCGGGCCAGGGCCGGGTTCGGCTTGACGCCGGCGGTCCAGACGATGGTGTTGGAGTCGACCTCAAGGCCGTTCTTCAGCACCACGTGGCCGTCCACGCAGGAGTCCATCGAGGTGTTGAGGTAGATCTCGATGCCGCGGGACTCCAGGTGCTCCTTGCCCCAGGTGCCGAGCTTGGGCCCGACCTCGGGGAGGATCTTGTCGGCCGCGTCGACCAGGATGAAGCGCATGTCCTCGCGCTTGATCGTGGAGTAGTACTTCGCGGCGTCGCGGGCCATGTCCTCGACCTCGCCGATCGTCTCGGCGCCGGCGAAACCGCCGCCGACGAAGACGAAGGTGAGGGCCTTGCGGCGGACGTTCTCGTCCGTCGTGGACTCGGCCTTGTCGAGCTGCTCCAGCACGTGGTTGCGCAGGCCGATGCCCTCCTCGACACCCTTCATGCCGATGCCCTGCTCTGCGAGACCGGGGATCGGGAAGGTGCGGGAGACGGCGCCGAGGGCGATCACCAGGTAGTCGAAGGGCAGCTCGTACGCCTCGCCGACCAGCGGCGTGACGACGGCGACCTTGCGGTCCTGGTCGATGGTGGTGACCCGGCCGGTGAGGACCTCAGCCTTGGGCAGCACGCGTCGCAGCGGGACGACGACGTGCCGCGGCGAGATGCTGCCTGCGGCCACTTCGGGGAGGAAGGGCTGGTAGGTCATGTACGAGCGCGGGTCGACGACCGTGACGGTCGCCTCGCCGTAGCGCATCTTCTTCATGATGCGCTTGGCTGCGTACAGGCCTACGTACCCACCTCCTACAACGAGGATCCTGGGACGCTCCGTGGTGCTCATGAGAACGAGTATCCAGCACCCAATGGGGTGTTGCTCGTGAGCCCCTTCACAAGGAGACGGAGGGCCTCTGCTACACTCCGCCGCCCACGTGACGGACGTCATGACACGCGACGGGAACCAAGAGGTATCGGGAGTCGTTGTTCACCCGTCCTGAACTGGCCTCCAAGGCCTGAACCGGAGTAGACCACCGGGTTTCGTCCTTACCTCTGACGCGGAACCCGTCGCCTCCATGGATCGCACGAACGCGCGACAAAAGGGGTCTCGGGCCTTCCGCAAGACCCCGAAGGGCCCTTCCCGCACCCCGGCAGGCACCTTTTCCTTGTGAAGAACTTCACGAACTTTTTCCGGATCATGACCTCGAAGAGCCCTCACACCCTGGTTCGAAGGTCGTTCGACCGATGGACCAGGTGATTGCACCGGTCATCGCGTGCACGACCCGGAACGACGACGGGGGTTCCACGACCGGCCGGTCGTGGAACCCCCGTCGTCCGACGGACCGGCGCGTCACACGGTGGCGCCCGCCACGCTCCAGGCGATGCCGTCGAGGATGTCGTGCTCGGAGACCACGACCTCCGAGGCGCCGATGCGCTCCATGACGGCCAGCAGGACCAGCGCGCCCGCTCCGATCACGTCGACCCGGCCCGGGTGCATCACGGGGATCGCCGCGCGTTCGTCGTGCGTGGCCGTCAGCATCCGCTCGGTGATCGCGCGGACCTGCTCGTAGGAGATCCGGGAGTGGTGGATCTCCGACGACCGGTACTCGGGCAGCCCGAGCGCGATCCCGGCGATGGTGGTCACCGAACCGGCCAGACCGACCAGGGTGCGTGCCTCGGTCAGCGGGACGGTTTCGGCCGCCAGGTCCAGCGCGGCCTCGATGTCGGCCCGGACGGCCGCGATCTGCTTCTCGGCCGGCGGGTCGGTGACCACGCCGTCCACCACGAGGTGGCGTTCGGTCATCCGGACGCAGCCCACGTCCACGGACCGGGCCGCCCGGACATGGTCGTCGCCGACCACGAACTCGGTCGAGCCGCCGCCGATGTCGACCACCAGGAACGGCCGCTCCAGGTAGTTGTGCGCGGTCAGTTCCTTGGTGGCGCCGGTGAAGGAGAACTCCGCCTCCTGGTCGCCGGAGATCACCTCGGGCTCGACGCCCAGGATCTCCACGACACCGCGGACGAAGTCGTCCCGGTTCTCGGCGTCCCGGGAGGCCGAGGTCGCCACGAAGCGCACCCGCTCCGCGCCGAGCTCCTTGATGACCGCCGCGTACTCGCGGCAGGCGGCGAAGGTGCGCTCCAGTGCCTCCGGGGCCAGACGCCCGGTGCGGTCCACGCCCTGGCCGAGCCGGACGATGGTCATCCGCCGGTCGAGCTCGACCAGCTCGCCCGTGGCGGGGTCGCAGTCCGCCACGAGCAGCCGGATGGAGTTCGTACCGCAGTCGATGCCCGCGACCCGGATCACCGGGACTCCCCGTCCTTGTTCTCTCCGCACGGTGTGACGCAGGCGCCCTTGGCCCACCACTCGGGCAGCATCGCGAGGGCTTCGTCGCCGAACGGGTTCACGCCGGGGCCGGCGGCGAGGGAGTGGCCGACGAGCACGTGCAGGCACTTGACCCGGTCCGGCATGCCGCCGGCGCTCGGGAAGCCCTGGAGCACCTCGATGGCGTCGCGGCGCTGGATGTAGTCCTCGTGCGCGGCCCGGTAGGCGGCGGCGAGCTCCGGGTCCTCGGCGAGCCGGGCCTGCATCTCCTTCATCACGCCGTTGGCCTCCAGCGTGCCGATGGCGGAGGCCGCGCGCGGGCACGTCAGGTAGTACAGCGTCGGGAAGGGGGTGCCGTCGGGGAGCCGCGGCGCGGTCTCCACCACGTCGGGCTGCCCGCAGGGGCAGCGGTGCGCGATGGCGCGCAGCCCGCGCGGCGGGCGGCCGAGCTGCTGCTCGAACGCCTCGATGTCCGCGTCGGTCGGCTCGGTCCGGTCGGTCTGGGGCGGGGGCGTCTGCATGCCTGGAGGAAGTCTCTTCGTTCTCGTGGATGGGTGCTGCGGTACTGGCTGCGGTACTAGTCGTTCGGGCGGTCGGCCTTGTCGACGCCGTCCCAGACGTTCGAGTACCAGGGGCGGTCGGAGCCGGCCTGGCCGGTCCGGTGCGGCTCCGGCGGCCGGGCCCCGGGGTCGCTCATGATGTAGCCGACCTCCCCCGGGCGCAGGAAGTGCAGGTGCCTTCGCGCCTGCTGCTCCGCGTACGCGTCGTCCTGCCAGCGGGCCTTCTCGTCGCGGAGCCGCTCCAGGCGGTCCCGCGCCGCCGCGGCGGCCCGCTGCTGCTCCGCGATCTCCGAGCGCTGGGAGACGTACTGGCGCATCGGATACGCGAGGGCGACGACCAGCGTACAGAGCACGAGCACCAGGAGCGCGGCCCTGCCGGTGAGACGGCTGCGGCGCACCTGACGGCGCGTCTGCGAGCGGTAGACGTGTGCCGCGGTCCGCTCGCCGAGCTGTCTGAGCCGCGTCGCGGTGGAGAAGGTGGAGAACCGATCCCGGTTCCCGGCCATGGGTCCGCCTCCCCTTTGGTACGCACTACGCAATACGTCCCCGCACACGGTACGGGACCGAGTGCGGGGACGTACGGAGGCTGAGCGTGATTAGCCCTTGAAGCGCGGGAAGGCGCTGCGGCCCGCGTACACCGCGGCGTCGTCGAGGATCTCCTCGATGCGCAGCAGCTGGTTGTACTTGGCGACGCGGTCCGAGCGGGCCGGGGCGCCGGTCTTGATCTGGCCGCAGTTCACGGCGACGGCGAGGTCGGCGATGGTGACGTCCTCGGTCTCGCCGGAGCGGTGGGACATCATGCACTTGAAGCCGTTGCGCTGGGCCATCTCGACGGCGTCGAGGGTCTCGGTCAGCGAACCGATCTGGTTCACCTTCACGAGGAGGGCGTTCGCGGAGCCCTCCTCGATGCCGCGGGCCAGGCGCTCGGGGTTGGTGACGAAGAGGTCGTCGCCGACGATCTGGACCTTGGCGCCCAGGCGGTCGGTGATGGTCTTCCAGCCGGCCCAGTCGTCCTCGAACAGCGGGTCCTCGATGGAGACCAGCGGGTACGCCTCGACGAGCTCGGCGTAGTAGTCGGTCATCTCGGCGGCCGAGCGGGACTGGCCCTCGAACTCGTACTTGCCGTCCTTGTAGAACTCGGACGCGGCGACGTCGAGCGCGAGCGCGATGTCCTTGCCCGGGGTGTAGCCGGCCTGCTTGACGGCCTCGATGATGAGGTCGAGCGCGGCGCGGTTGGACTCCAGGTTCGGGGCGAAGCCGCCCTCGTCACCGAGACCGGTGGACAGGCCCTTGGTGTGCAGGACCTTCTTGAGGGTGTGGTAGACCTCGGCACCCCAGCGCAGCGCCTCGGAGAAGGACTCCGCGCCGATCGGGGCGATCATGAACTCCTGGATGTCCACGTTGGAGTCGGCGTGCGACCCACCGTTGAGGATGTTCATCATCGGAACGGGCAGCAGGTGCGCGTTCGGGCCGCCGAGGTAGCGGAAGAGCGGGAGGTCCGAGGCCTCGGACGCGGCGTGCGCGACGGCGAGGGAGACGCCGAGGATGGCGTTGGCGCCGAGCGAGCCCTTGTTGTCGGTGGCGTCGAGGTCGAACATGGCCTGGTCGATCAGGCGCTGCTCGGTGGCGTCGTAGCCGACGAGCTCCGGGCCGATCTGCTCGATGACGGCCAGGACGGCCTTCTCGACGCCCTTGCCCATGTAACGGTTGGGGTCACCGTCACGCAGCTCGATGGCCTCGAATGCACCGGTGGAGGCGCCGGACGGAACGGCAGCACGGCCGGTGCTGCCGTCGTCGAGGCCCACCTCGACCTCGACCGTGGGGTTGCCTCGGGAGTCCAGGATTTCCCGGGCTACGACGACGTCGATGGACGGCACGAGCATCTCCTTCTGGGATGTGACGCTGGGTGTGCGGTGGCGTGTCAGGCCGTGGGATGGCCTTGCCGCCTAGAGCCTAACCGGCTTCGGGGGTTCGACCGGCCGACCGCCCGACCCCTGGGACGAAAAAGGGACCGAATACCCCTCTTCCGGGACATACGACCCTTGGTCATCGGACTCGGAGGGGTCCTCGCACCCGCACACACCACCGCCCGGCGCGCGGGGGGAAGGGGCGCCGGGCGGTGGGAATTCTGCGTCGTGCGTACGCTTCTGCGGCTGTTACCGCGGCGTTCAGCTGAGCTTCAGCTTCTGACCGGGGTAGATCAGGTCGGCATCCGAGACGATGTCCTTGTTCAGCTCGAAGAGCTGCTGCCAGCCGCCCTTGACGCCGTTGGCCTCGGCGATGGTGCCCAGGGTGTCGCCGGGCTTGACCTCGTAGGAGCCGTTGCCGGTCTTCGGCGCGGCCGGGGCCTCGGTGCGCTCGGAGCGGGTGGTCGGGACCTCGGGGCGCTTGGTCTCCTTCTTCGGCGCGGCCTTGGTCTCGGTCTTCTTGGTCACGGTCTTCTTGGTCTCGGCCTTCTTCGTCTCGGCCTTCGGCTTGGTGGAGGCCGGGGTCTCGGTGGAGCCGCCACCGGTGTACGAGGAGTTCGACAGGCCCTTGCCGCAGTGCGGCCAGGCGCCCTTGCCCTGCTTCTTCAGGACCTTCTCGGCCACGGCTATCTGCTGCGCCTTGGAGGCCTTGTTGGCCTGCGGGGCGTACGACTTGCCACCGAAAGCGGCCCAGGTGGAGGACGAGAACTGCAGTCCGCCGTAGTAGCCGTTGCCGGTGTTGATGGACCAGTTGCCACCGGACTCGCACTGCGCGACCTTGTCCCACTCGGACGCGGTGGCGGCGCTGGCGGCGCCCGCGGTCATCAGGGGGGCGGCCACGGCCACACCGGCGACACCGGCGAGCGTGACGATGCGGACGGCCTTGGAGCCGCGACGGTGCTTGCCCTTGCCGGAAAGCAGCATGAGGTTTCTCCTCACCGACGCCTACGAGGTGAGCTGTCGGGTTCGGGCCCGTGAGTGCCCGGCGGTGCGACCCAGCGCACCACTTAACCCCAAGCCGCTTCCCGGCCGTCTCTCAACGACCGCTCGCGGCACCTACCTTGGTTCCCCCGCTCCTGCCTTCGGCGCTTGACGCGACGACTGTTCCCCCCGTCCGCCGGCAGGATTCGGCGATGCGGTCGAAGGAGCCCGCGGTGGCGGGCGACTCAGAAGGTAGACAGGTCCCTCCCCGATGCTCAACCAGGAGCATCGGGGAGAAACGGCCCCTACTTGCGCTCCCCGCAGGGGTGTTTGCGCAGGTGAGAACGGGGTTTGCAAAAGCCCCCGGACGGGACACGCCAGTTGACCGGAAGAGACACATGTCTCACTTGCAGAAAACAGACAATCAGGTCTTTCCGGACGAACCAACTGCCCTTATTGCACGGTTAGATCCAGATTCTGACCCGGCTTGATCAGGTTGGCGTCATTGCCGATGACCTGCTCATTGGCCGCGTAGAGGCCGCTCCAGCCACCCTTCACGCCCTTGGCGACCGCGATGGTCGCCAGGCTGTCGCCCGCCTGCACCGTGTAGACGGGGCCGGACGCCGCATCAGACGGCGCACCCTCCTCGGCGGACGGTGCACCGCGGTGCTTGCCGTTGCCCTCGGCGGGAGTGGCGCCCGGGGTCGACGGGGCGGCCGGGGCGACCGGGGTGGTCGGGGTGGTCGGCGCCTCGGGGGCTGTCGGGTCCGCCGGGGACGGACTCGGGGCGACCGGCGGGACCGTGGGCGCCGTCGGGTCCGCCGGGAGGGCCGGGACCGTCGGGTCGGTGGGAGTGACCGGCGCCGTCGGGTCCGTCGGAGCGGTCGGGGCGGTCGGGGCGGTCGGGGGCGTCGTCGGGACGTCCGGCGCCGGCATGACGGGCAGTCCGACGGACGGCGCGTCGGGAATCAGGAAGGGGGAGCCGGTGGGGCTCGGGGTCTCCGCGGTCGAGAGCCCGAAGTCCGTCGGCGGCTTGTCGCCCTTGGCGGAGGGCACGACGTCGTCGGGGCGGGACGGCGCGGGACCGACCGCCGTGGTGCTGCCCGGCAGACCCGGGTCGACCGCGGCGGCCGGACCCTGCTGGTCCAGTCCGGCCGAGGCCGCGCACAGCGGCCAGGCCTGCGGACCCTGGGAGGCCAGCACGCGTTCGGCCACGGCTATCTGCTGCGAGCGGCTCGCGAGGTCGGCCCGCTCGGCGAAGTCCAGACCGCCGGCGTTCTGCCATTCCTCCTGGGTGAACTGGAGCCCGCCGTACGCGCCGCTGCCGAAGTTCGCGCTCCACGAGCCGCCGCTCTCGCACTCGGCCACCTTGTCCCATGTGGCGGTGTCGGCAGCGCTCGCGCTGGTGGCGGCCAGCAGTGGCATGGCCAGTGCGGAGCCAGTGACTCCGGCTGTGACAACCAGCGCGGGGACCTGGCGGGGGCGTCTGTGACGGCCGTTCCCGGAGAGCATGAGGGATCACCTTTCGCATAACAGCCTGGTAACGGCAGAACCTAGCGGCCTTCGAACGATTGTCACAAGTTCAAGCGGAACCTGACTTTTAATCAGTTTCCGCGCAAGTGTTTTGAGCCGTGAAGCGAACGGGAAGAGTACGTAGCCCTCGCATGATCAACCCCCCACGCCAGCGCAGGTCTTGGGGTGGAACGGCAAGCTCCAGATCGGGCAGGCGGGTCAACAGGGTCGCCAGGGCCGTCTGTCCCTCCAGCCGGGCGAGCGGCGCGCCCAGGCAGTAGTGGATGCCGTGTCCGTATCCCAGGTGCTGGTTGTCGGTCCTGGAGAGGTCGAGGGTGTCGGGATCGGTGAACCGCTCGGGGTCCCGGTCGGCGGCCGCGAGGACGACCAGAACCGGGTCGCCGGTCTCGATCCGCTCGCCGCCGAGGGTGAGCGGCTCGGTTGCGAAGCGCCACGTCGCCAGCTCCACGGGACCGTCGTAGCGCAGGAGTTCCTCCACGCCGGTGGTCAGCAGAGCGCTCTCGCCGGCGGCCAGGGAGGCTTGCAGGCGCTCGCGCTGGACGGGGTTCATGAAGAGGGAGTGGACGCCGTTGCCGATGAGGTTCACGGTGGTCTCGAAGCCGGCGAAGAGCAGGATGAAGGCCATCGCGGTGGCCTCACCCTCCGTCAGATGGTCGCCGTGGTCGCTCGCCCGGATCAGGTCGGAGATCAGGTCGTCGCCCAGATCATCCCTTTTGCGGTGGATGAGTGCGCCGAGGTAGGTCCGCATCTGCTTCACCGACCGGGCGACCCCGCCGCGCGGCCCGCCGCCGTGGCGGATCATCATGCCGGCCCAGTCGCGGAAGTCGTCCTGGTCCTCCCGCGGTACTCCGAGCATCTCGCAGATGGCGTAGATGGGGAGCGGGAAGGCGAACTCGTGGATGAGGTCCGCCTCGCCCCTCCCCGCGAAGGCGTCGATCAGGTGATCGGTGAGCGCCTGCACCCGCGGGGTGAACTCGGCGACCCTGCGCGGGGTGAACGCCTTCGACACCAGGCGGCGCAGCCGGGTGTGGTCCGGCGGGTCGATGTTCAGCAGATGCGTCATCAGCTCCGCCTTGCGCTCCCCCGGGATCCCGGTCTTGCCCTTGGCGTGCGCGGGCTCGGCGTGATGCGCCGGATTCTTGCTGAGCCGCTGGTCGGCGAGGGCCTGGCGGGCATCGGCGTAGCGCGTGACCAACCAGGCCTCGACCCCGCTGGGAAGCCTGGTGCGGTGCACCGGCGCGTTCTCGCGCAGCCACGCGTAGGCCGGATAGGGATCGGTCGCGAACTCCCACGTGAAGAGTTCGGGCGCCGCGCCGACGGAGGGAGTGGACGACTGATCGTGCATGTCCCCGACAGTAGCCGCCGCGCACCGGCGGACCCGCGCGGGCCGCGGCCCGCCGGTCCGTCATCCGATATGACTGCATGGTCGCGGCTGTCCGTAGATCGGACAACACTTGACCTCGCCCCGTCCGGCACTCCTACTTTCGGATATGTGGACGTGAGGATCTTGAAAAGCAGTTTCGCGGTGGTGGAGAGAAGGGCCGAACACGCGGTCAAGTTCTTCTACTCGCACCTCTTCTGGCACAACCCCGGAGTCCGTGACCTCTTCCCGGTCTCCTCCGAGGACATGGAACGCCAGCGGGACCGGCTCTTCGCCGCGCTCACCCACGTGATCTCCCGCTTCGACGACGACACCATCGGCCCCTACCTGCACGACCTGGGGCGCGACCACCGCAAGTTCCTGGTCCGCCCCGAGCACTACGCGGTCGTGGGCTCCAGCCTGCTGGCCGCACTCGCCGCGACCTCCGGCAGCGCCTGGACCCCGAAGGTGGAGAAGGCCTGGACCGAGGCCTACCAGGTGATCGCCGACGCCATGCTCGCCGGGGCCGACGCGAGCGAGGACCCGCCGTGGTGGGACGCGGAGGTGGTGCGACACCTCCAGTACGGGCAGGACATCGGCGTGCTGACCCTGCGGCCGCACGCCCCCTTCCCCTATCTCCCGGGCCAGTACACGAGCGTGAGCAGCGAGCGGGTCCCCCGCACCTGGCGCACGTACTCCATCGGCAACGCCCCCCGCCCCGACGGCACCGTCGACCTCCACGTCAGCCGGATCGACCGCGGGCGGCTGAGCACCGCCCTGGTCCGCGAGACGCAGCCCGGCGACGTCCTCAGGCTCGGCGCCGCGGGCGGAGCGCTGACCTTCCGGCGCTCGGACCGCCCGGTCAGCCTGATCGCCGCCGGCACCGGCTGGGCCCCGATCCGCGCCCTGCTGGAGGAACTCGCGGACCGGCCGCCCGACCAGGACGTACGGCTCTTCGTGGTGGCCCGGGACGGCGCACACCTCTACGACCGCCCGCTCATCGACGCCTACGGCACCTCCTGCGGCTGGCTCGACGTCACCTACATCACGCCCGCCCCCGGCCGGCACCGCAACGAGGCCACCGAACGGCTCGCGACGGCGCTGAGCAACCGGGGCCTGTGGCCCGACCAGGACGTCTACCTCAGCGGTCCGGTGCAGTTCATCGACGAGACCGCGCGTCTCCTGGAGGAACTCGGCGCCCGGCCGGCCCGGCTCTTCCACGACGTCGTACCCTCCGGGGGCCGCGGCCACGACCAGCCGGACCGCCCGCTGGGCTTCGGCGAGTGGTTCCTGAACCGCCCGGAACCGCACTGGCTCAACCCCTCGGCCCGCGCCCCGAAGGAGTACTGAGAGGACCGGGCGGTCACCGCGCGGGGGCCGCGAGGCCCTCGGCCGCCCGGATCGCGTCCCGGTAGACGCGGGCCGCCGCGCGCAGCGCGGTCTCGGGGTCGACGCCCTCCGCCTCGGCGCGGGCCGCCAGTTCCAGCAGCTCGTACCCGATGCCCTCGCCGCGGGGCAGCTCCACGGCCACCCCGCCCGCACGGGCCCGGCCCGCGAGCTTGGCCGCGAGCGCCAGGCCCGGCTGGCCGACCGGGACCCCGTCGGTGACGGACTCCCGCCGCTTCTCGACCGCCTTGGTGCGCTGCCAGTGCGCGTGGACGTCTTCGGGGGTCTCGGCCTCCGCGTCACCGAAGACGTGCGGGTGCCGGTGGATCAGCTTCTCCACGAGGGCCCCGGCCACGTCGTCGATGGAGAACGCCCCGAGAGCCTCCTCGTCGCCGTCCTCCTCGTCGCCGTCCTCCGCGTCGGCGCCGTCCGGAAGGCCCTCCTCGGCGATCCGGGCGTGGAAGACCACCTGGAGCAGCACGTCGCCGAGCTCCTCGCGCAGCTCCTCCCGGTCCCCGTCCTCGATCGCCTCGACGAGTTCGTACGCCTCCTCGATGGCGTACTTGGCCAGGCCCCGGTGGGTCTGCCGGGAGGTCCACGGGCATTCGCGCCGGACCCGGTCCATCACCTGGACCAGGTCGAGCAGGCGCGCGCCCGGCAGGTCGTAGGAACCGGGCAGCAGTTCCAGGTCGGGCATGGAGACCCGGCCGGAGCCGGCCAGCCGGGCCAGCCCGTCGGTGAGCCGCTGGTCACCCTCCCCGCCCGGGAGCACCACGACCGTACGGCCGCCCGCGCAGGCCTCGACCAGCGCGTGCGCGTCCGGGGCCGCGTGCTCGACCTCGACGCCCGCCTCCCGCAGGTACGGCAGCTGCGGGTGGCCCGGGTCGGCGCACAGCACCCGGTCCGCGGCGTGCAGGATCTGCCACGCCGGCCAGGACAGCACGCCGGGGGCGACCCGGTGGCTGGTGGTCAGCAGGACGATACGGCCGGTGGGCTCGGCCGGGGCGGTGGGCTGGGAGTGGTCGGTCACCCTCCGAACCTACCTCCGCCGCAGGACCTCAGGCTCCGGCGGGTTGCTGCTCGGGCCGGGTCCGCTGGGTGATCCAGGGGGTCTCCACCGGGCCGAGGCCGACCTGCTTGGCGTCCCAGGCCCCGTAGCGCGGGTTCACCTCGATGTCGAGGGCCTCCGACGCCTTGGTGAGCGGTTCGATGATCCGGTCCTCGCCGAAGCGCTCGCTCAGCTTGTCGAGCAGCAGCCGGAAGCGCAGGTCCTCGTCGATCTGCCCGGGCGCCAGCGGGACGCGGGCCTGCAGGGCCATCTGCTCCAGCGCCGCCGCACCCTTGTCGCCCTCCTGCGCCTTGCGGGCGTCCTCGATCTCCTTGGTCGTGACGGAGATGCCCGCGTCGTCGGCCGCCCGCTCCAGCACCCGCAGCTGGATCATCTTGCCGAGCTTGATCCTCTCCAGCTGAGGGGTGTTGGCGATGAGGATCGCGGCCTGCTCGGACCGGTTCTGTGCGGTGCGGACGTCGTTCACCTGGGCCTGGAGCGCGGAGGTGGTGATCCGTTCACCGCCGACGACGGCCGCGGTGCCGGGCCGGGTCTCGCCCGAGCAGGCGGACAGCAGGGGCGCCGCCACGAGCAGGGCGGCGGAGACGGAGAGCGCAGTGCGACGGTGCAAAGGAGCCTCCAGGGCCGGGAGATTGTGCGTCTGTGCACAAGGGCCGTGCGGTGATCGATGGTATGCAGTAAGGGTGGCCCGGGCCACCGGTTCGACCAACGATTCGCGGGGTGTCCGGGGTACGTGTCTGTTCGTGTCGCAGCCACTCCGCGGCCACTCCCGCTTCCCCCGGTGCTGCCAGGGTCGGCCCACCATGCCCACACCGCACCGCTCGCCGCGCCACCGCAGTCCGTCCGGTTCGGCGCTCGCCGCCCTGCTCACGGCGGTGGCCGTGTGCGCCGGGGATGCCGCCGCCCGCGTCTTCCCCTACGGACCGCGCCACCGCAGCGTCAACGACCTCGGCAATCAGTTCGTACCCTTCCACGCGCACCTGTGGGACCTCCTGCACGGCCGTGCGCACGGCGGACTGCTGTTCAACTGGCAGTCCGGCTACGGCACGAGCTTCCTGCCCGACCTCGGCACCTACCTGACCGGCCCGTTCTCCGTCCTCGTCGCCGTCTTCCCGCGCGCCGACATCGACCTGGCCGTGTACGTCGTCACCGTGCTGAAGACGGCCGCCGCCGCTGCCGCCATGGCCTGGCTGCTGCGCACCCTCCACCGGGGGCCGTGGTGGGCGGCCGGCCTGCTCGGGGCCTCCTACGCGCTGTGCGGCTGGTCGGTGATCGAGGCCTCCTACAACCCGATGTGGCTGGACGGCCTGATCGCCTTCCCGCTGCTGTGCCTGACCGGCGAATGGGCCCTGCGCGGGCGGCGGGTGCTGCTCGCCCCGCTGGTCGTCGCCGTCTGCTGGACCGCGAACTTCTACACCGCCTACATGGCGACGCTCGGCGCCGCCCTGGTCCTGCTGGTACGGGTGGTGCTGACCCGGGAGGGTCTGCGGGCCCGGACCGCGGTGATCGCCCGGGCGGCCGGGAGCACCGTGCTCGGCATCGCGCTGGCGGCGCCGGTCCTGCTCCCGCTGTTCCTCAGCTCGGGGCAGGCCTACCCGGGGTGGGTCAGGGAGTTCCGGCCGGTGCCGTGGGCGGACCTCTTCGCACGGCTGCTGCCGGGGACGTACTCCTTCTCCTCCCCCGCCGTCTTCGTCGGCACCGGCACGCTGCTGCTGGTCGCCGCACTGCCCTTCCACCGGGCCGTGCCGCCGCGCGACCGGCTGTGGTGGACGGGGCTGACGGCGGCCGTGGCGCTCTCCCTGCAGTGGGCGCCGGCCCATCTGGCCTGGCACCTGTTCGCCACGCCCAACGGCAGCCCGTACCGGCAGACCTTCGTCCTGGCCGGGATCGCCGTCATCGCCGCCTGGGCCGCACTCGCGGGCGGACCGCCGCGGCCGGCGGCGCTGGCCGCGGGCGCGGGCGTCCTGGCCGCCGCCGCCCTGTGGGCACGCACCAGCACCCTGACCACGACCTGGGGGTACGCGCTGTTCGCCGGTGGCCTGGCGGCAGCGGGCGCGGCCTGGTGGGCGCTGCGCCACCGGCGAGCCGCACTGCCGGCGGCCGGACTGCTGGCCCTGGTCCTGCTCGCGCAGGCCTCGGCGACCACCGCCTCCGGCCACCGGGGCAAGCTCGGCGCCCTCGACGACTACCCGTCCTGGGGGGCCTCCCACACCGCGCGCGCCGCGGCCCTCGCGGCGGCCGAGGGCTGGCCCGCGTACCGCACCGACCCGAGCCGGCCCGCCCTGTCGGGCAACGACCCGCTGCTGCTGGGCGGCGAGGGCGGCGCGTACTACAGCAGCCACACCCCCGAGGTGTTCACTCGGACGATGGCCGCGCTCGGCGCCGGCTGGACCTCGCGCGGCCGCAACGTCCAGAGCATCGACAATCCGGTCACCGACGCCGTCTTCGCCGTCGGCGCCCGCCTCCGGCCGGACGGCTCGGTCCTGCGCGCCGAGGTGCCCCCGCTGGTGACGACCCGCCCGCCCGGCGCACCCGGCTCCTACGGCGACTCGCCCTTCGCCAACCAGGAACTCCTGCTGGGCGCCCGCGTGTACGAGGACCCGCTCGCCCCCGGCGTCTGCCGCGCGGGCACCGAGGCCTACCTGTGGGCGCCGGAGTACAACGCCACGGCCCGACTCGCCGACGGCCCGGCCTTCCGGCTCAACGGCAGCGCCCCCCGCAACCGGGCGGCCCTCCAGCCGCTGGGACCCTCCCGCGGGGCCTCCTCGGCGCTGGTCTTCGACGCGGCCCCGCCGCCCCGCTGGACCCTGTCCTGCCTGGACCGCACCCGCCTCGACGCGGCGGTGGCCGCCCTGCGCGCCACGGCCGCGACCTCCGTCCGGGTCGGGTCCTCCGGCATCCGGGCCGACCTGCCCGCGGGCACCACCGGCACGGCGGTCCTCTCCGTCCCCGCGATCGCCGGCTGGACCTGCAACGGCCGCCCCGCCTCGGCCCACCTGGGACTGGTCGCGGTCCCGCTCACCCCCGGCACCACCCGGGTCGCCTGCTCCTTCCGGCCGCCCGGGCTGCTCCCCGGGCTGGCGGTCGCCGCGGCGGCCCTGACCCTGCTCGCGGTCACCGCGGCCGGGGCCCGCGGCTCCCGCCGGCGGGCGTGACGGGCCGGGCCCTCAGCGGACCTGGCTCAGCCACTGCAGCGTGCGGCGTACCTCCGACGGGAAGGGATGGGCCGGTCCGTGCAGGCGCTCCGCGTCGAACAGCAGCCGGGCCAGGGTGTCGTGGGCCGCCGGCCGGTCGCCGAGGGAGAGCAGCAGGTGCGCGATCCGGCGGCGGATCTCCAGCGGCAGCGCCTGGTCCGGATTGGCGTAGCGGTTCTCGAAGTAGGGGAGCAGCGAGCGGTACTCCGCCAGGGCGGCGGCCGGCTCGCCCAACTGCTCCAGGCACTGCGCCGCGTCGTAGCGGAACCGCAGGGACTGCGGGTCGCCCGCCGGGAACTCCTCCGCGAGACGGCGCAGTTCGGGCAGGGCCCGACGGTACTGGCCGTCGTCCATCAGGGTGGCCGCGTACTGCTTGCGCAGGGAGCGGACCACCGGCGAGTGCTCGCCGTGCTCGGCAGCCGCCGCCGGGAGGATCCCGCCGAGGATGTCCACGGCCTGCGTGAGCCGACCCTGGTCGAGGAGCGTGCGGGCCTGGTCCACCGCGCCCGGGATGTCGGGCTTCTGCGGCACCGGAACCGGCGCGGGGGTCCGCGTCGGCGTCGGCGCGGACGTGGGGGTCGGCGGCACGGGAGTGCCCGTCGGCGGGGATGTCGGCGTGCCCGTCGGCGTGCCCGTCGGCGGGCCGGCCGGCCTCGGCGGGATCACCGAGGCCCGGTCCGGCCAGGGCGCCTGGGGCCGTACGAAGGGCCGCGTCGGGTCGAGCGGGCCAAAGGCGCCGCGGCCGCCCGGGGCCGGCAGCAGCGGGGCGAGGGCCTCGTAGACCTCCTGTGCCGAGGACGGCCGGTCCTGCGGGTCCTTGGCGAGCAGGCGCATCAGGAGCGCCTCCAGCTCCTGCGGGACCTCCGGGCGCTGCGGCCGGACCGGGACCGGGGCCTCGTACAGGTGCCGGTGCAGCACGCCCAGGGCGGTGGACCCGGCGAAGGGGACGTTTCCGCTGAGGAGTTCGTACAGGAGCACGCCGAGCGCGTACAGGTCGGTGTACGGGCCCACGGCGCCGCTCATCGCCTGCTCGGGCGCCATGTACGCCGGGCTGCCGATGGGCGTTCCGGTGCTGGTGAGGCGGGTGGTGTCGGTGTCCATGACCGAGGCCACGCCGAGGTCGAGGACCAGGACGGTGCCGTCCGGGCGGACCATCACGTTGCGCGGCTTCAGGTCGCGGTGGACGATCGGCACGGCGTGCACGGCCGACAGCACCGAGCACAGCTGCGCGACGACCGCGACGGCCCACTGCCACGGGTAGGGGCTGTGCGCGGCCAGGTGGTCGGCGAGGTCGGAGCCCTCGACGTAACCCATCACGAGGAACAGCTCGTCACCGTCGCTGCCCGCGTCATGGACGGTGACCAGACCCGGGTGGTCCACCTGCGCCGTGACCCGGCATTCGCGCACGAAACGGCGGCGCAGCTCCTCCGCGACCGTTCCGGGACCCGCGACCTTGTCCGGGCGCAGCAGCTTGACGGCGACCCGCCGGTCCAGGCGCCGGTCGTAGGCCGTCCAGACCTGGCCCATGCCGCCCTGTCCCAGAACGCTCGCCAGCTGGTAGCGGTCCGCGATGAGGCGGTCGGTCACTGCTGCGGATCCCGGAAGGCGGTCTGGTCGGGGTCCTGGTGGTGTCCGCCGGGCGGCGGGGTCTGCTTGCGCAGCAGCTCACTGAGCTCGTCGAGTTCGGCCCGGACCTGCCCGATGCGCGGGGGCGGCGTCGGCTGCGGCGGCACCTGCGGCACCTGCGGCACGGCCGGCGTCCGGCCCGAGATCACCGTCGGGGCCTGCGCGTGCGGGTAGCCGTAGGAGGGCGCGGGCTGCTGCGGGTGGCCGTAGGGCGCGGGCTGCCCCGGATACCAGGGCGCGGGCGCCGCCGACCGCAGGGCCTCGTGGTGCTTGATGTCGGCGACGAGGAAGTACACGCAGACCGCGAAGCCGGTGAGGATCGAGCCACCGGCACCCAGGTTGCCCTGCCAGCCGTTGACGTCGGGGGTGGGGTCGAGCTGGATCAGCGTCAGCCAGACGACCGCGAGCACACCGCTGAGCACCAGCAGCCCCCAGTCCCGGGACCTACGGGTGACCAGCGCCAGCCTCAGCATCGCGCCCCAGGCCAGGAAACCGCAGCTCAGGACGGGCAGCAGCATGAACACCACGCGCAGTGCCACCACACCGCCCGAGGTGGACTGGGGGGCGTGCTGCGGCGGAAGGCCGGGGCCGTGCATCGCTGCTCCTGACGGGCCGTGCGGAAGAGGTTTCGGATCCGAGGGTATACAGCGTTCCCGGCCATCAGTGAGGGGATGCGCGCAACCGTTGCAGGGTCGCAGCACGACCCCCGGCGGGGCGGACGCGGCCGCGGCCCGGGAGCACGCCGCTCCCTGGCCGCGGCCTCGCGCGCTACGAGCCGAGGATGGTGGTGAGGAACTCGCCCGTCCAGGCCAGCAGTTCCCGGCCGACCACCGGCTTGCCGCCGATCCTGCCCGCCTTGGGGCGGGGGACCAGGATCTGCGAGGTCGCCGGCTTGAGGACCGTACCCGGGTAGAGCCGCTTGAGCCGCAGCTCCTGCGACTCGCGCAACTCCACCGGCCCGAAGCGGACATTGTTGCCCTGGAGGGTGATGTCACCGACCCCGCAGGCCCGCGCCAGCATCCGCAGCCCGGCCACCAGCAGCAGGTTCTCCACCGGCTCCGGCAGCTTGCCGTAGCGGTCGGTGAGTTCCTCGCGCACGGCCTTGATGTCCGCCTCCGAGGCGGCCGACGCGATGGAGCGGTACGCCTGCAGGCGCAGCCGCTCGCCGGGCGCGTAGTCGTGCGGGACGTGCGCGTCGACCGGCAGCTCGATCTTGACCTCCAGCGGCGGCTCCTCCTCCACCCCGCCCTCGACCGCGGCCCGGTAGTCGGCCACCGCCTCACCGACCATGCGGATGTAGAGGTCGAAGCCGACGCCCGCGATATGACCGGACTGCTCGCCGCCGAGCAGGTTGCCCGCGCCGCGGATCTCCAGGTCCTTCATCGCCACGTACATGCC
This sequence comes from Streptomyces sp. NPDC090021, assembly GCF_044748225.1. NCBI lineage: Bacteria > Bacillati > Actinomycetota > Actinomycetes > Kitasatosporales > Streptomycetaceae > Streptomyces > Streptomyces sp. NPDC090021. Next base: position 82,664 of record NZ_JBIVFO010000008.1, read on the forward strand.
GGCGCCCATCTCGGTGTGCTGGGCGATCGTCGCGAGCCGCTCGTGCGCGGTCTCCGTCAGCGGCTTCTCCGGCGGGTACAGGAAGTAGGCGTATCCGCGCTCGCGGCCGCGGCCGACGCGGCCGCGCAGCTGGTGCAGCTGCGAGAGGCCGAAGTTGTCGCCGCGCTCCACGATGAGGGTGTTGGCGTTGGAGATGTCGATGCCGGACTCGACGATGGTGGTGGAGACCAGCACGTCGAACTTTTTCTCCCAGAAGTCGACGACGACCTGCTCCAGCGCCTGCTCCGACATCTGGCCGTGCGCCGTCGCGATCCGCGCCTCGGGCACGATCTCGCGCAGCTTGGCCGCCGCCCGGTCGATGGACTCGACCCGGTTGTGGATGTAGAAGCACTGTCCCTCGCGCAGCAGTTCACGGCGGATGGCCGCGCCGATCTGCTTCTCCTCGTAGGGGCCGACGAAGGTGAGCACCGGGTGGCGCTCCTCCGGCGGGGTGGTGATCGTCGACATCTCGCGGATGCCGGTCACCGCCATCTCCAGGGTGCGCGGGATCGGCGTCGCGGACATCGTCAGCACGTCGACGTTGGCCCGCAGCTTCTTCAGCTGCTCCTTGTGCTCGACGCCGAAGCGCTGCTCCTCGTCGACGATGACCAGGCCCAGGTCCTTGAACTTCGTCTCCTGCGAGAACAGCCGGTGGGTGCCGATGACCACGTCCACCGAGCCCTCCTTCAGCCCCTCCATGGTGGCCTTGGACTCGGTCTCGCTCTGGAAGCGGGACAGCGCCCTGACGTTGACCGGGAACTGGCTGTAGCGCTCGGAGAAGGTCCCGAAGTGCTGCTGCACGAGCAGCGTGGTCGGTACGAGGACGGCGACCTGCTTGCCGTCCTGGACCGCCTTGAAGGCCGCCCGGACCGCGATCTCGGTCTTGCCGTAGCCGACGTCGCCGCAGATCAGCCGGTCCATGGGGACCGACTTCTCCATGTCCTCCTTGACCTCGGCGATGGTGGTGAGCTGGTCGGGCGTCTCCGCGTACGGGAAGGCGTCCTCCAGCTCGCGCTGCCAGGGGGTGTCGGGCCCGAAGGTGTGCCCGGGCGCGGCCATGCGCGCGCTGTAGAGCTTGATGAGGTCGCCGGCGATCTCCTTGACCGCCTTCTTCGCGCGCGCCTTGGTCTTGGTCCAGTCGGCGCCGCCGAGCCGGTGCAGGGTCGGGGCCTCGCCGCCGACGTACTTGGTGACCTGCTCCAGCTGGTCGGTGGGGATGTAGAGGCGGTCCCCGGGCTGGCCGCGCTTGGCCGGTGCGTACTCCACCAGCAGGTACTCGCGGGTGGCGCCCTGCACCGTGCGCTGCACCATCTCCACGTAGCGGCCCACGCCGTGCTGCTCGTGGACGATGTGGTCGCCGGCCTCCAGGGTCAGCGGGTCGATCGTCTTGCGGCGGCGGGTCGGCATCCTGCCGAGGTCCTTGGTGGCGGTCCGCTGCCCGGTCAGGTCGGTCTCGGTGAGCACCGCCAGGCGCAGGACCGGGTCGACGAAGCCGTTGTCGACCGACCCGCAGGCGACGTGGACCAGGCTCGGCTCCAGGGCGCCCAGGTCCGGCTCCAGCCGGGCGGCGATGCCCTCGCCGGCGAGCACCTCGACGGTGCGGGCGGCCGGTCCGTGGCCCTCGGTGAGGTAGACGGTGTGCCAGCCGTCGGCGATCCAGCCCTTGGTGTCGGCCAGCGCGCGGGCGGTGTCGCCGCGGTAGGCCTCCGGGGCGTGCATGCCGAGCTTGAGGGTGTCGGCGGCCAGGTCGGTGTCGTCCGCGGCGAACGGGGAGACCGACCACCACATCATGCCGAGTTCGCGGGCCCGGTCGCGGACCTCCGCGATGCCCCGCAGCGAGGCCGCGCCGACGTCGATGGGGGCCTCGCCGCCGCCCGCGGTGGCCGCCCAGGACGCCATCAGGAACTCCTGGCTGGTCGCGACGAGGTCGGCGGCCCGGGTCCGTACCCGCTCCGGGTCGCAGACCACGGCCATCGCCCCGGCGGGCAGCACGTCGATCAGCAGCTCCATGTCGTCGACCAGGACCGGGGCGAGGGACTCCATGCCCTCCACCGCGATTCCCTCGGCGATCCTGCCGAGGAGTTCGCCGAGTTCCGGGTGCGCCTCGGCGAGGGCCAGGGCCCGCTCCCGCACGGCGTCCGTCAGCAGCAGTTCACGGCAGGGCGGCGCCCACAGGCCGTGCTCGGCGATCTCCAGGGAACGCTGGTCGGCGACCTTGAAGTAGCGGATCTCCTCGACCTCGTCGCCCCAGAACTCCACGCGCAGCGGGTGTTCCTCGGTGGGCGGGAAGACGTCGAGGATGCCGCCGCGCACGGCGAACTCGCCGCGCTTCTCGACCAGCTCGACGCGGGCGTACGCGGCCGCTGCCAGGGCCTCGGTGACCTCGCCCAGATCGGCGGTCGCGCCCTGCCGCAGGCTCACCGGCACGAGGTCCCCCAGGCCCTTGACCTGCGGCTGGAGCACGGACCGGATGGGGGCGACGATCACGCTCACGGGCCCTGCGGCCGGGTCGTCCTTGCTGGGGTGCACCAGGCGGCGCAGGACGGCGAGCCGCCGGCCCATGGTGTCGCTGCGCGGGCTCAGCCGCTCGTGCGGCAGCGTCTCCCAGGACGGGTACTCGGCCACCTCGTCGGGCGGCAGCAGGGAGCGCAGCGCCGCGGCCAGGTCCTCGGCCTCCCGCCCGGTGGCGGTGACCGCGAGCACGGTCCGCTCGGTCCGCCGGGCCAGCGCGGCGATCGCGAAGGGCCGCGCCGCGGCCGGTCCGACGAGGTCCACGTGCATGCGGTTGCCGTCGCCGGCCGCGGTGACCGCCTCGGTGAGGGCGGCGTCCCGGGTGACGGCGTCGAGCAGTCCGTGCAGGCTCATGAGGGGGCTTTCCGTCCGGTGAGGTCTGGGGCTTGCGGGCGTGAGGGGGCAACGCGAAGGACCCGACACGTCGTACGGGCCGGGGGTTCCCACCCTACGACGGAGCCCACACCGGCGCGCGAGGGATTCGGGCCACGACGCGGGCCGGGACCCTCATCATCCTTGTGACGTTGCTCCCGCTTTACGATGTTCACGTAACCACCGCCTGAGCTCGCCGCGTCCCTTTCCGCATGAGTTCACGCCGAACGGCCGAGGAGCACGAGTCCGTGACGAGCGATGCCATAGCCCGCCCGGCACCGGCGGCCCAGGTCCCGACGAGAGCGGCCGCACCCCGCTGGGCCGGCCCCTGGGCGGTGGCCGCCGGGCTCTTCCTCGTCTACCTCGTGCTGTCCGTCGGCCGGTTCCGGCGCATGGACTGGGCCTCCTGGGACCTGGGGATCTTCGAGCAGGCGATCCGTGCGTACGCCCACCTCCAGGAGCCCGTCGCCGACCTGAAGGGGCCGGGGGCCAACATCCTCGGCGACCACTTCAGCCCGATCATCGCGCTCGTCGCCCCCGTCTACCGGGTCTTCCCCGGGCCGGTCACCCTGCTGGTCGTCCAGGCCGCGCTGTTCGCGCTCTCCGCCGTCCCCGTCACGCGGGCGGCCGCACGGCTCCTGGGCCGGGCCCGCGGGATCGCCGTCGCCGTCGCGTACGGCCTGTCCTGGGGCGTCCAGCGGGCGGTGGAGTTCGACTTCCACGAGATCGCCTTCGCCGTGCCGCTGCTGGCCTTCGCCCTGGAGGCGGTCCTGGACCGGCGCTGGCGGGCCGCCCTGCTGTGGGGGCTGCCGCTGCTCCTGGTCAAGGAGGACCTCGGCTTCACGCTGGCCGCCCTGGCCGTGGTGGTGGCCTGGCGCAGCCGCACCACCGACCGGCGCACCGCCTGGACCGCGCTCGGCATCGCCGCGGCCGCCTGCGTGTTCGCCGTCCTGGTGTTCACCGTGTTCATACCGGCCTTCGCGACCGACGGATACGGCTACTGGCACAAGATCGACGGGGCGGGGCCCTTCGCCGGCATCGACACCAAGCTGGCCACACTGGGCTGGGTACTGATCCCCACCTCCGGCCTGCTCGCCCTGCGCTCCCCGCTGCTGCTGGTCGCAGCCCCCACCCTCGGCTGGCGGTTCCTGTCCGGGGACGACCACTACTGGTCCACCGACTGGCACTACAGCGCCGTGCTGATGCCCGTCGTCGCCCTCGCCCTGGTCGACGCCGTCGACACCGTCCGCCGCGGCAACCGCCCCTGGCTGCGCTCCTACGCCCTCCAACTGCCCACGGCCGTGCTCGCCGCGTCCCTCGCCCTGGCCATGACCAGCATGCCGACCGCCAAGCTCACGGAGGCGTCCACGTACGAGAAGCCCGAACGGGCCGTCGCCGTCGAAAGGCTCCTCTCCCGGATCCCCGACGGTGCCACCGTGGAGGCGGACACCACCCCGCTGACCCGGCTGACCTCCCGCTGCCGCGTCCTGTGGATCGGCGGCAGCAAGGGCGTCGTACCCGACTGGATCACCATCGACAACGGCAACAAGTGGGCCGGCGAGGACCCGACCGTCTACGCCTCGCAGCTCCACCCCGGTGAGCGCTACACCCTGGTGGGCGAGGCCGGCGGGATCGTCCTGATGCAGCGGGACAGCACCGGCTGACCGCCGCCCGGCCCGGCCCGGCCCGGCCCGCCCGGCTCGGACAGGGAAAAGGCGCAGGCCCGGGACGGTTTCCGTCCCGGGCCTGCGCCTACCCCCGTACGAACGCGGCGCCGGTCACTCGCTCGCGATCGCGTTCAGAACGTTCATCCGTCCCGCCCGGAAGGCCGGGACCAGTGCGGCGAACAGGCCCACGAAGGCGGATCCGGCGAACACCCCGATGATCGTCGGCCACGGGATCTCCAGGACCTTCAGTCCCTCCAGTGCCAGCAGTTGCTGCGCGGTGGCCCCCCAGCCCATGCCCAGCCCGAGGCCGAGGAGGGCGCCGAAGAGGGCGATGACCACCGACTCCAGGCGGATCATGCGGCGCAGCTGGCGGCGGGAGAGGCCGATGGCGCGCATCAGGCCGATCTCGCGGGTCCGCTCGACCACCGACAGGGCCAGGGTGTTCACGACGCCCAGGACCGCGACGATGATCGCGAGGCCGAGGAGCCCGTAGACCATGTTCAGCAGCTGCCCGACCTGGTCCTTCAGGGCCTGCTTGTAGTCGGCCTGGTTGCGCACCACGTACTGCGGGTACTCGGCCATGGCCGCCTTGACCGCCTTGTACGCGGCGGCGTCGGACTGCCCGTCCTTCGCGGTGGCCAGCAGCATGAAGGGCAGCGGCATCCGGTCCGCCGGCACGTTCGCCCGGGCGGTCTCGGTGCTGATGTACTTCATGCCCTTGTCGAGGTTGCCCTCGTCGCTGGTGATCGCCGCGACCTTCAGCTTGACCGTGCTGCCGCCGGTGAACGCGACGGTCATCTCGTCACCGAGCTTGATGCCGTGCGCGGTGGCGTACAGCGAGCCGACCGACATGGACCCGGCGCCGTAGGCCGCCGCGTGCTCGCCGGCGGTCATCTTGCGCCGGATGTCCTTGGCGTACGTCGGGTCGGTCGCGCCGAGGCCGGTCTCCTCGGTGGTGCCGTCGAGCGCGGTCAGCTTGACGTCCACCTGGCGGTAGGCGGTGACGTGGTCGAGGCCGGCGGTGGCGCGCAGGGCCTGTTCGGCCTGCGGCAGGACCGGCTGCTGGGACTCGGAGGCGACGATGTAGTCCGCGCCGACCGACTTGTCGAGCTCGTCGGTCGCGGAGGCCACCATCGAGGAGCCGACCACCGACAGGCAGGCGACCAGTGCGAGGCCGATCATCAGCGCGGCGGCGGTGGCGCCGGTGCGGCGCGGGTTACGCAGGGCGTTGCGCTCGGCGAGCCGGCCCACGGACCCGAAGGGCCGCAGGACCACGCCGGAGAGCACCCGCACCACGCCCGCGGCGAGCAGCGGGCCGATCACGATGAAGCCGATCAGGGTCAGGACGACACCCACGCCCAGCCAGAGCGATCCGGCCCCGGCCTTCTCCGCCGACCCGGCGAGGTAGAGGGCCCCGCCGCCGACGGCGGTGAGGACCAGCCCGAGCGCGGCCCGGACCCGGCCGGCCTTCTTGTCGCCCGGGGTGCCGGCTTCGCGCAGCGCGGCCATCGGGGAGACCTTGCCGGCGCGGCGGGCCGGGACGAAGGCGGAGATCACCGTGACGACGACGCCGAGGACGATGCCGACGACGGGGGTGGTCCAGGCGATGGTCAGATCGTCGGTGGACAGGTGCATGCCCATCTGGCCCATGAGCGCCATGAGGCCGACGGCCAGGCCCACGCCCGCGGCGACACCCAGGACCGAACCGACCACGCCGAGCAGGAAGGCCTCGACGACCACGGACTGCAGGACCTGCCCGCTGTCGGCGCCGACGGCACGCATCAGGCCGATCTCACGGGTGCGCTGGGCGACCAGCATGGAGAAGGTGTTGAAGATCAGGAAGATGCCGACGAGGAAGGCGATGCCGGCGAAGCCCAGCATCACGTACTTCATGATGTCGAGGAAGGCGCCGACGTCCTTGCGGCCGGCGTCCGCGGCCTCCTTGGCGGTCTGCAGCTTGTAGGTGTCCGCACCGACGGCACTCGCGACGTTCGCCTTGAGCTGCTCGTCGCTCACCCCGTCCTGGGCGGTGACGTTGACGTGCGTGAAGGAGTCGGCGGAGCCGAGCAGCGCCTGCTGCGCGGTGGGCGTGTCGAAGTAGACGACGGCCGCGCCCGGGTTGGTCACGGTGAAGGTGGCGATACCGGTGATCCTGGCGCGGGTGTCGCCGGTGACGGCGATGGTGCGCAGCTCGTCACCGAGCTTCAGGCCGTGCTTCTTCGCGGTGTCGGCGTCGACCATCACCTCGGTGGGGCCGCGCGGCGCCCGCCCCGAGGTGATCTTCATGGACTTGAGCTCGTTGTCGCTCCAGTTGCCCGCGATGGTCGGGGCGCCGGTGGTCGAGCCCATGTTCTCGTTCTTGGCGTTGACCACCGTGACGGCCATGGAGACGACGCCGCCCTCGGCGCTCTTGACGCCCTGCGCCTTCCCGACCTGCTCGACGACCGAGCCGGCCAGCATCTCCGGCTTGCCGCGGTCGGGGGTCTCGTCCCCGCCCTCGGCGGCCTTGGGGCTGACCGTGACGTCGGAGTTGGTGACGGCGAACAGCTTGTCGAAGGTGGTGTTCATCGTGTCGGTGAACACCAGCGTGCCGCAGACGAAGGCGACGGACAGCAGGACCGCGACGGCCGAGAGGAGCATCCGCCCCTTGTGCGCGACGAAGTTGCGCCGCGAGGTCTTCAGGACCGTGTTGCTCATGAGGTCCGCCCGCGCGCGTCGAAGTCCTTCATGCGGTCCAGGACCTGGTCGGCGGTGGGCGCGTGCATCTCGTCGACGATCCGGCCGTCGGCCAGGAAGATGACGCGGTCGGCGTAGGAGGCGGCGACGGGATCGTGGGTGACCATGACGATGGTCTGGCCGAGCTCGTCCACCGAACGGCGCAGGAAGCCGAGGACCTCGGCGCCGGCACGGGAGTCCAGGTTTCCGGTCGGCTCGTCACCGAAGATGATCTCGGGGCGGGCGGCGAGGGCACGGGCGACGGCCACGCGCTGCTGCTGGCCTCCGGACAGCTCGGTGGGACGGTGCCTCAGCCGGCCGGCCAGGCCCACGGTCTCCACCACCCGGTTCAGCCACTGCGCGTCGGGCTTGCGGCCCGCGATGTCCATGGGGAGCGTGATGTTCTCCAGGGCGTTGAGCGTGGGCAGCAGGTTGAAGGCCTGGAAGATGAAGCCGATCCGGTCGCGGCGCAGCCGCGTGAGCTTCTTGTCCTTCAGCCCGGTGATCTCGGTGTCGTCCAGGTGGATCTGCCCGCTGGTCACCGTGTCGAGGCCGGCGAGGCAGTGCATCAGCGTGGACTTGCCGGAACCCGAAGGGCCCATGATCGCGGTGAACCGGCCGCGCATGATGTCCACGTCCACCTCGTCGAGGGCGACGACCCGCGTCTCCCCGGAGCCGTAGGCCTTGACGACCTTCCGCGCCCGGGCCGCGACGGCAGCATGCCCTCCAGTACCCCCGTGCCTGGTTTCGGTCATTGCCGTTGTCACGGTCTGTCTCCTTCTTCGCATGCGTGCGTCTGCGTCACTGCGCCGCCGTGATGGAAGTCTGCGGCGGTGGGCCCTGCGGCGCGCTGGTGCCCGTCGCCGTATCCGCCCGGGGGTTAACCCCACCCGCGCCCCCGGTTCGTAGCTCCAGTCAAGGAGACGCCGGACGCCCTCACCTCCTCCGCCGGGAGGAAAGACCCCTGGCCCGTAGTGCGTAGGGACCCTTAGGGGTGGTCCGCCCTCCGGACCACCCGGCCTGAGGGATACCGTCCGCGGGGCGGCGGTGAGATGGTGTCCCCCGCAACTACGTGCAAGGGGAAGGAATCTCGGTGCCCGCTGCGGACAGCACGGACGGAAGCCCGGACGGCATACCCGCCGGGCGTACGGGCACCACCCCCGGTGCGGCGGTTTCGGCCAAGGACACGACCGCCGCCGGCACCGCCCGGCCCGCCGAACGCCCCCCGACCCCCGTGGTCGTCTCGCTGATGCTCGGCATGGCCCTGGTCGCCCTCGACAGCACCATCGTCGCCACCGCCGTCCCCCAGATCGTCGGAGACCTCGGCGGCTTCTCCGTCTTCTCCTGGCTCTTCTCCGGCTACCTGCTCGCCGTCACCGTCACCCTGCCGGTCTACGGCAAGCTGTCCGACACCTTCGGCCGCAAGCCCGTCCTGCTCTTCGGCATCGCCCTCTTCCTCCTCGGCTCGCTGCTGTGCGCGTCCGCCTGGAACATGGCCGCCCTCATCGCCTTCCGGATCGTCCAGGGCCTGGGCGGCGGCGCCCTCCAGGGCACCGTCCAGACCCTGGCCGCCGACCTGTACCCGCTGGGGGAACGCCCGCGGATCCAGGCCCGCATGTCCAGCGTCTGGGCCACCTCGGCCGTGGCCGGCCCCGCCCTCGGCGGGCTGCTCGCCTCCTACGCGCACTGGCGGTGGATCTTCCTGATCAACCTGCCGCTGGCCGCCCTCGCACTGTGGATGATCACCCGTCACCTGACCGAACCCGTACGCTCGCCCGGCCGCCACGGCCCGGTCGACTGGGCGGGCGCCGTCGGCGTCTTCTGCTGCGGCGGCCTCCTCCTCTTCGCCCTCGTCCAGGGCGGGGTCGCCTGGCCCTGGCTGTCCGCCCCCTCCCTGGGCCTGCTGGGCGCGAGCGCCGTACTGGCCGCGGTCGTGGTCCGGGTGGAACGGCGGGCCGAGGAGCCGATCCTGCCCGGCTGGGTGTGGCGCCGGCGCACCATCGCCGCCGTCAACCTGGCCATGGGCGCCCTCGGCCTGCTGATGGTCGCCCCGATGGTCTTCATGCCGACGTACGCCCAGTCCGTACTCGGCCTCGGACCCGTCGGCGCCGGACTCGTCATGTCCGTGATGACCCTCAGCTGGCCCGTCACCGCCGCCCTCAGCCAACACGTCTACCGGCGCATCGGCTTCCGCAACACCGCGGCCGTCGGCATCGCCCTGGCCGCGCTCGTCCTCTACTCCTTCACCCTGCTCCCGTACCCCGCCCGGCCCTGGCAGCCCGCCCTGATCATGCTGCTGCTCGGCGCCGCCCTGGGCCTCTTCCAGCTCCCGCTGATCGTCGGGGTCCAGTCCACCGTCGGCTGGGCCGAACGCGGCACCACCACCGCCTCGGTGCTCTTCTGCCGCCAGGTCGGCCAGAGCGTCGGCGCCGCCCTGCTCGCCGCCGTCGCCAACGCCACCATCGCCGCCCGCCTGGCGGACGCCCCCGTACCGGGGCTGCCGCGCCACCTCGACGACGTCGCCAAGGCCCTCGAACACCCGGAGCTGCTCCACCGCGCCGCCACCGACCACCTGCGCGAGGCCGTGGCCGCCGCCGTCGAGCACATCTTCCTGGGCGCCACGGCCGCCGCCGTCGCCGCACTGCTCGTCCTGCTCCTGGTGGCCCCGCGCCGATTCCCGGTCCTCCCCGAACTGCGCGACGACTGAGGCCCGCCGCGTCGCCTTGTCATGGCCAGGGCAGTCGGCGACTCTCGTACGCAGCACCGACACCCGGGGGGACACCATGGCATCCGCACTGTGCGCCCTGCTCTTACTGGCCGCGCTGGCCGGCCCGATCTGCCTGCGGCTGCGCCGCCACCCGGCCCTCGTCACCGGCCGCGACGGCCGGCTCTCCACCTCGACCGCGCTCGCCCTGGCCTGGACGGTGATCCTGGTCTGGCTCCTGCTCACCACCCTCGGCCACGGCCTCACCGCGGGCGGCGGCGTGCGGTACTTCCAGGGCCCCGACGGCCCGCTGTCCCCGCTGACCACGGTCTACCTGCCCCTGCTCGGCGGCCCGTACGTGGCGCTGATCGCCGCCAAGGCGGTCGTAGGCCTGCGCGTCGAGCACGGCACCCTGGCCAAACCGGCGGCCCCGCCGACCGCGTCGGGCCGGCGGCCGCTGCGGGAACTCATCGCGAACGACAGCGGACGCACCGACCTCATCGACCTCCAGTACGTCGCACTGGGCGCGGTCACGATGCTCTACGTCGTGCTGTTCTTCCTCGCCGACGTGGGAGCGGGACTCCCCCGCCTTCCCGAGGAGATCTGGGCCCTGACCGGCGCCCCGGCCGGCGCCTACCTCGTCAACAAGATGGCCACCCGCGCCAACCCGGTGATCACCGGCGCCTCGCTCTCCGGCGACCGGCTCACCGTCGAGGGCGGCGGCCTCGGCGACGCCCGCCTCACCGTCGACGACACCCCGCTGGAAGCACGGCCCGACCCCGTGACCGGCGCCCTGACGGCCACCCTGCCGCCGTCGGCGCAGCCGCCCTTCACGGTGGTGGCGACGTCCCGGGGCCTGCGCAGCGACCCGTACCACTACGCGGGCCCCGCCCTCCCGGCCCCGCACACGGCGAGCTGAGGGTGACCCCCCTGACGCCGTCCTGGCGCGCCCCGCAGCGGACCTGGCAGGCTCCCGCGACGGCGCGGGTACGCGGGAAGGAACAGCGGCACGCAGTCGTGGGCCTCGCACTCCCGCACCTGCCCGACCCGCGGGCCGGTCGGCAACTCCACCACCGCGTCGGCCAGTTCGGCCGCGAGCCGCCGGGCCGACCCCGCCTGCCGGTGCACGGCCACCGCCGGGCCGACCCCGGCCACGGCACCTCCCGACCAGCCCGACCAGCCCGACCGGGCCGACCCCGGCCACGGCACCTCCCGACCAGCCCGACCGTCC
>NZ_JBIVFO010000008.1:93997-96451 GCF_044748225.1 Streptomyces sp. NPDC090021
CGTCCCGACCAGCCCGGCCCGGCCACCCCACCTCCCGGCCATCCCGACCCGGCCCGGCCACGGCACCTCCCGACCAGCCCGACCGTCCCGACCAGCCCGGCCCGGCCACCCCACCTCCCGGCCATCCCGACCCGGCCCGGCCACGGCACCTCCCGACCAGCCCGACCGTCCCGACCAGCCCGACCCGGCCCCGGCCACGGCACCGCACCGCACCGGCCTCAGCCCTCCGCAGGGGCCCGCCCCGTCAGCGCCGACAGGCTCGCCCTGACATGCGCCATGTGAGCCCGCATCTCCTCCTGCGCCTCCACATGCTCCCGCAGCACCCGCTCCGTCTCACGCGTCACCCGCTCCTGCGTCACCCGCGCCTGCGCCACCAACTCCGCGGCCCGCGCCTCCGCATCCTCCTGGCCGTGCCGCGCCGCCTCCTCCGCCTCCGCGTACCCCCGCCGCGCCTCCGCCAGAGCGGCCTCCGCGGACCGCTCCGCCTCCGCGTGCCGCGCCTCCAGCTCCGCCTCCCGCGCCGCCAGCTCCCGCCCCACCGCCTCCCAGCGCTCCCCCTGCTCCCGTTCCCGCTCCACCCGCGCCGCCTCCGCCCGCCGCCGCACCTGCGCCAGCGCCGCCGCCGCGTCCGCCCGCCACGCCGACGCGTCCTGCCGCGCCCCCGCCCGCAGGTCGTCCGCCTCCCGCTCCGCCCGCAACAGCCCCTGCCGCGCCCGGACCTCGGTCTGCTCCCGCACCGCCTCCGCGTCCCCGCGCGCCAGCTCAGCCACCCGCTCGGCACGCACCCCGGCCGCGTCCAGCGTCGCGGACACGTCCGCCCGCGCCTCCGCCCGTACGGCCTCGGCCTCCTCCTGCGCCAGCAGCAGGATCCGCCGGGCCCGCTCGCCCAGCTCGTCGTACGTCTGCGGAGCGAGCCCGGCCACCACCTCACGCAGCCGCGCCGCCTCCGCCTCCATCTGCTTGGCCAGGACCGTCAGCCGCGCCACCCGCTCCCACGCCTCGTCACGGCTCCCGGACAGCCGGGCGAGATACCGGTCGACCTCTTCCATGCGGTAGCCGCGACCGCGCACGGTCGCAAAGGGTGCACTCATCCTGGATGCGCCTCTCTCGCGGGGATTCCCGTCAAGGATGCGCCATTTGATCCCCGAAGCCCGAATGGCCGGGCCGAGACCCCCTCCGAGGGTCCCGACCCGGCCACTGCGCGGATCACGCGGCCACCCGACACCGCGTTCAGACGGACATCACAACAGCCCGTCCCACATCTGCTCCAGCAGCACCGACCACCAGCTCTCCGGCGACGACAGCGCCGCGCTGTCGAGCCCCGCCAGATTCGCCTGGAAATCGACGGTCCAACGGCCCGCCTGCTCCGGCGTCAGATGCTGGCGCAGCCGCCACATGTGACCCAGCATCGCCATCGAGCGCACGAACTGCGGCAGGCTCGAATTCACGAACTGCGGCGGCACCGGAGCGCCCCCCGGACCACCCTCGACCGGCACCGCGACGATGTGCGCGGTCCCGTACTGCACGCACAGCGCCTTGCCGAAGTCGCTGCCGATCACGAGGTACGAGCCCGCGTCCGACGCCGCCTGCACCTGCCGCTGCGCCGCCAGCTCGGCCAGCGTCGGCACCGGCTGCCCCGGCACCGCCTGCGCCCAGAAGAACGGCCCGAAATCGACCGGCAGACCCGCCCACATCAGCGTCTGCGCCACGATCTCCGGCACACCCTGACGGGACACCGCCCGCTGGTCGAACCGGAACACGCCCTGCGGACCGAACGCCCCCGCCAGCTCCTGCCCGATGGCCTCCAACGGGATCGCCGGCTGCAGCGGAACCTGCGGCAGCGGCGCACGCACCGGCGCCGGGCGCGCCGGACCGTCGGCGACCTGGTGCAGCTCGCCCTGGTGGGTGAGCAGGTGCCGCATGCCCTGCTGCCGACCCGCATGGTCCTTCCCGTACGGGGCCACGCTGGTGATCCGCACCTGCGGCCACGTCTCCCGGATCATCCGGGCGCAGTAACCGCCGGGCAGCTCACAGGACTCCAGCTCGGTGTGCAGCTCCAGCACCTGCTGCGGCGGCACGTTCATCGCGCGCAGCTCGTAGAGGATCTGCCACTCCGGGTGCGGGGTGCCGGGCGCCGAGCGGCGGATCAGCTGCTGCTCGGAGCCGTCGGGAGCGCGGTAGCGCAGCACGGCCTGGTAGCCGGGGCCGACCGTGGGCGCACCCGACGGGGCCTGCGGCTGTGCCACGGGCCCTCCCGGCGGCGGACCGGGCGGACCGGGAGGCTGCGGCACACCGGGACCGGCGAGCATCGTCGCGGCATGGTGCGCGCCACCACCGGGAGCCCCGGGCGGACCGGGAGGCTGCGGCGCACCCGCACCCGCACCCGGAGCCCGGGGCGGACCGGGAGGCGCCGGCGGCTGCCCCGTCACGGCCGGACCGGCCAACATCGTCGCG